>JAGAXP010000039.1 GCA_017940955.1 Oribacterium sp. | reverse complement strand
TGCGCTTAAACTATTAGTAATTATAACCTAGCGCTTCGGAAATTTAAACTTTGTAATTGTGTTATTTCTATAATAATCCGTATATTTTATATAGTAAAATATTTGTGATGTTATGGCATTTATAGGTTTTTCCTATTGCATTTTAAACTTAATATGCAAACAGTTTTTATAGGGATGCACCGGGGACGATTCTCGCCGGTGAAAACTTCCCCGGTGGATATGAAACAGGGTTTCTTTTTACAAAAAAAGAAATGCTTTCATCTACGTACGTGAAAGCATTTCTCCTTGTCTATAATCATTTTGGAATATCGAAATCAAAGCTTCCGGCTTAGCTGCAAGCTATTTCCATCAATGATCAGAATTTGTATTTCTATTATTTGTTATGTCCAAACTTGTTGTAGTTGATGAGGCATCCATCCTGAACGATCTGGCGCTCATTCTCTGTCATAGGAAGAACATAAAGCTCAATCTCTGCAGCCTTTCCGTCCTTGATAACGTATGCCTTGATGTCATCAAGCTTGTTATCCTGAAGAGCCTTCTTTATACCGGGAACATAGATGTAATCATCTACCTCGAACTTGTCAGGCTCGCCCTTGAGATGGAACGGAACCATACCCCAGTTCATACAGTTGGATCTGTATCTCTTTGTAGC
This sequence comes from Oribacterium sp., assembly GCA_017940955.1. The sequence goes on along the minus strand of JAGAXP010000039.1, from coordinate 6,494 downwards.
ATACTCCTGAGTGATGTTTGCAAGAGCTCCGAGAACTCTCTGGCAGGAAGCAGCCTGCTCACGGGCAGAACCGTCACCCGGCTTGTTAGCGTAGATTGTGGAACCGATCTCAACGTCTGAAGCCTTAACATTCTCCTGACCCGGAATTGTGTTGATAACCTTGAATACATCAGCTACCTCTGCGGGAACCTTTCCGTTCTTACGCTCAGCCTCAAGATCTCTTACAGCCTTTGCCTTTCCAACGTACTGAGGATCTCTTCTTGAAAGTGTGAACTCAGCAAGTCCGAGAGGATTAGATCTGTAGGATGAGGTCTCACCTGAAGGGATAAGCTCATCGGTGGTTGTTACAGGGTCAAGTATCTTTGATGCAACCTTAAGGAGGATATTGTCTGTCATCTCCTCCTGCTCAGGCCAATCCTTGATGTTAGGTCCGAAACGAAGCTCTGTATCAAGCTTAGCTTCACCTACGCCCTGATACAGTCTGTTTCTGTAAGCCTTGTCATCGTAGTTGTACTCAGGGATATCGCCCCAGCAATCAAGCTCTTCAGCTGATGTAAGGATACCCTTGTTAGCAGCTGTTGCAGCTATTGAACGAGCATCCATGAGACATACAGCAGACATCTGGCCGTTACCAGGCTTTGAACCTTCACGGTTAGGGAAGTTACGTGTTGTATGACGGATTGAAAGAGCATTGTTGGCAGGTGTATCACCGGCACCGAAGCAGGGTCCGCAGAATGCTGAACGGATGATAGCACCGGCATCCATAAGGTCTGCAAGAAGTCCCTTGCGGTCAAGGTCTGTATATACAGGCTGTGATGAAGGATATACGCTGAGATAGAACTCACCGTCGCCTATGTTCTTGTCCTTAAGGGCATGTGCAGCCTCAACAACATTTGTATAGTTACCGCCGGCACAGCCTGCGATGATTCCCTGCTGTACCTGAAGCTTATGATCAGCTGTAATCTTGTCAAGAAGAGTAAAGTGTGCTCTTCCCTCGGCTATCCTCTCTGCTTCCTTCTCTGTCTCACGGAGAATATCCTCAAGGTTTGCATAGAGCTCTGTGATCTCGTAAGCATTTGATGGATGGAACGGAAGTGCGATCATAGGACGGATAGTTGAAAGATCGATCTCTACGCAGCCGTCATAGTAAGCAACCTCGGCAGGATCAAGCTGCTTGAAGTCTTCTCCTCTTCCATGCTTTGTAAGGAATGCCTTTGTATCGTCGTCTGTTCTCCAGACAGAAGAAAGACATGTGGTCTCGGTTGTCATAACATCTATGCCGTTTCTGTAGTCTGTTGTCATAGATGAAACGCCGGGTCCTACGAACTCCATCACCTTATTCTTAACATAGCCGTTCTTGAATACTGCCTTAACGATAGCAAGTGCGATATCATGAGGTCCGACAAATGGTGCAGGCTTTCCTGTAAGGTAGATACAAACTACACCGGGATAAGCAACATCATAGGTCTGCTGAAGGAGCTGCTTTGAAAGCTCTCCGCCGCCCTCACCGATAGCCATGGTTCCGAGAGCACCGTAACGTGTGTGTGAATCAGATCCGAGGATCATCTTTCCGCCGCCTGCGAATTTCTCACGCATGAACTGGTGACAAACTGCAATATGAGGAGGAACATAAATTCCGCCGTACTTCTTTGCAGATGTAAGACCGAAGTAATGGTCATCATCATTGATGGTTCCGCCTACTGCGCAAAGTGAGTTGTGGCAGCATGTAAGAACATAGGGAAGAGGGAACTTCTCCATTCCTGAAGCTCTTGCTGTCTGAATGATACCAACGTAAGTGATATCATGGGATACCATTGCATCAAACTTGATCTTAAGATCATCCATGTTTGAGTTGGTGTTGTGAGACTTCATGATACCATATGCGATAGTACCCTTCTTTGCCTCTGCCTTGTCTGCAGCCTTGCCGGTAAGCTGCTCTACCTTAGCTGCTTCCTTCTCGGGAACGATTTCTTTTCCGTTTACGAGATATATGCCGCCTTCATGAAGCTTGACCATAATAAAACCTCCTTAATAGTGCCCTTATGGGTTAAAATATACGTTTTTGAAAATCCATAGACATATGCATGTTGCACAATTCCAATGTGGCTTTCAATAGTAAATTTACGTTTATTGTATCACATTTTTAATCCGTGAACTGCTTTATGCTATCTATTATCTATGCAAATATATTAATTCAGATATGAATATTAGTAAAATATATATATCGATATAAAAGCCATAGGTATTTCCTATCGTTTCAATCATCCTGTATACAATCTTCCTATGCTTCCGAAAAAAAACATGCCGTCCCTACCACATTTTCCTATGAGTAGGAACGGCATTATTTATTCATCTCTCAGGATGAAGCTTGTATTGTGTTAGAAATCCGGAATTAATAGAAAAGATGTCCGAGATTGAATACTCCAAGTGCAGCCATGATTACGTTTATAACAACGTTCATTACCGATAAGAGGAAAAGAGTCTTGAACATCTTGTTCATCTCATCTGTTGTTGTCTCCTTAGCTGCTGAGTAAGATGACATGATGATAGCACCACCTGTTGAAAGAGGGCTGATAGCTGCAGCAAAGGATGTAGCTGTAACCGCTGATATAAGCTCCACATAGCTTACATTTGATCCGAATGTCTTAACAATATTGTCACAGATAGGATAAAGTGTAGGCATTACAACACCGGTTGTTGAGCTTACCCATGAAAGGATACCTGAAGTAGCTGCCATAACAGGCGCCGCTGTGTGCTCGTTCATATGTGCGCTTAAGAAATCAGATACCAGTGTTATACCACCGAGCTTGTCGATAACATTTACAAGTACGCCTACACCACAGATGAGCATCAGTGTTCCCCAGGGGATTGACTTGATAGCCTTCTTCTCATCCGCACATCCGAGAAGGATAAGTACCGCTGCTGCTACGAAAGCGAAAAGTCCTGTGTCAAGCTTGAAACCGATACATGCTACAACCATGATAACGATAGCTGCAACTGTGATCTTCTGGTCTCTGTTAAATGCAGGAATGTCAGAAAGCTTGAGCGGGTTGTCTCCCTTAACCTTGTAACCCTTATAGTAGATGTAAAGGATAAGTGTGAAAACGAAACCTGAAAGAAGAGTTGTAAGGAAAAGGTGAGTACCAAATCCTGAATATCCCAGAGGCTCACTAAGGTTCTTCGCCAGGATACCCGTCATGGAAAGGGTTGATGCACATCCTGCATTGGCACCGAGTTTTGCGTAAAGAGCGGTTGCCATAGGATTGATATCAAGCTCAAATGCAAGATATACAGCGAAGGTTGTCATGAGGATTCCGGCTGCGATATGTCCGGGTCCGATAGCTGAGATGAATGCTGAAAGAGCAAACATAAGAATGGGTATAAGGTAAGTTCTCTTTCCTACGAGAGCTACGATTTTCTTAGAGAAAAGATCAAGTGTACCATTCTGTGAAGCCATTCCGAAGAAGAAGGTAACACCTACAAGTGTAACAAACATGGAGCTTGAAAAGCCCTTTGAAATATCCTTTGCAGATAACTCTCCTGCCATTCCCAGGATGAAAGCCGCGCCAATTGAAAAGAAACCGATATTTATCTTCTTGATAAATCCGACTGCAACTACTGCAGCCAATACTACAAGTGAAATCAATGCAAAATTCATTTCTAAATCTCCTAAAATTTTCCGAGGCTGAATGCCTCTACCATAGATTCATATATCCCAAACGTTATATATCCAAAGAATTACTATCCTGACTTCTGATTTGTCCGGTTTTCCGGAATCAGAAGAATTTTATTCTATACTATTATGTCTTTCTTTTCAGCCTCTTATGACTGCATTACCTTCCATAATGAGGTTAGCTGTTCTGAATCCGAAGGTATCGTCGATCTTTGGTACACCCGGCTTTTCTGCATCTGCAACATAGTCAACTCCGCACTCAAGAATGCCGCTTGCGTGTCCTATACGGATAAACTGTGTATCTGTGTCTACCGAGAGAACCTTATTAACAACGCTTCCCTTAACTACAGCTGCTGCCGCTGTGCACATAGCACCTGTCATTGCATAGCTTGGATGAGCCTTCTGCATTGACATCATTCTGGAAAGAAGGTCAATGTTTTCTTTCTTGATTTCCTTGCCATCCATAGTTGTGTAATCTGCAGCCTCGGAAACGAAGGTCATCTTAGGAATACCGGGGGTCTCCCATGCTGACTTTGTATAGTCATCAATGAGCCCAAGCTTTACTGCTGCAAGACCTCTTACCTTCTCAAGAAGATCAAGCTTTTCGGCATCGCCGTTAATGTCATCCGGTGTCTCGCCGCCGTTTAAGCCAAGGCTCTGTGCCTTTACGAACACCAGAGGATTTGCTGCATCAACGATGGAAACCTCAACCTTACCGAAATCAGGAACATCCAGGACATCTACAGCATTTCCTGTAGGAAGAAGTCCTTTTCCTAGGGTTCCTGCCGGATCTATAAATTTAAGCTTTATGGGGGATGCTGTTCCGGGAACTCCGGCTATTGCGAAATCACCGTCATAAACTACTTCTCCGTCTTCAGTCTTAACTTCCTCTTCAATGATCTTATCAGTGTTTGTGTTGAAGACGCGAACGCTTGTCATTCCGTCCTTTATTTCAACCAGTCCCTTTTCAATTGCGAAGGGTCCTACACCGGAAGAAATGTTTCCGCAGTTTCCTTTGTAGCTTACGATTGGCTTATCAACCGATACCTGAGCGAAGGTGTAATCAACATCTGCATCAGGTCTGTCAGACTTCTTTATGATAGCTACCTTACTTGTTACTGACTGTGACCCGCCAAGTCCGTCTATCTGCTTTTTGTCAGGACTTCCCATAAGTCTCAGAAGGATGTTGTCCCACTCGCTTTTATCCTTTGGAAGGTCACTTTCAAGAATGTAAACGCCTTTGCTGGTTCCGCCTCTGATGATTGTAACCGGCAGCTTCATCGCACTTCCTTGCATCTTTCCCATATTATCTCCTTTTTTGCTGCCACTTCCTTAAAGCCACAGCCTCTAAACAGTCAGATCAGAAAATGTTACCCATCGGGGGATGATGAGCAACATTTCGTTAGGTTTTCAATGAACAAGTGCGCATTTGTTTCTGTATCTTTACAATATCATTTGTATTTTTATATATCCAATGCATTTATTCAATAAAAAGTATGCATTGGACGTATAGTTTTGCCTGTGATATGATTAAAAGGCAGGAGGTGCTTATGGATTTTAAGGATTTGACATATTTAATTGCAATAGAGAAATACGGAAATATTTCGAAAGCGTCGGAGGCTCTTTTTCTGTCACAGCCTTCGCTTTCCAGATTTTTGCAGAATACCGAGTCTTATGTGGGGCAGCCTTTATTTAACCGTATCGGCAATAAATATGTGCCGACCTATGTGGGGCAGAGGTATCTTGCGAGAGCAAAAGAGATATTAAACATAAAAAAAGAACTGGATCAGGAAATCGGAGACATTCTGAAGAATGACTCAGGTCTTCTTAATGTGGGCTTCCCTGCCATGAGAGGAACCTATATGCTGCCCTGCACTCTTCCCATATTCCACAGTCTGTATCCGAATGTAAAAATCCAGATTCACGAGGCCAGCTCCAGCCGTCTTAACGAATTGATTCTGAACGGTGACATTGACCTTGCGTTATATAATCAGCCCGATGACAATCCTAACATTGAGACCGAGATAATAAGCCGGGAGGAGATGGTTCTGGTAATGTCTCCGGATAATCCTCTGTGTGAACTGGCTTATCCCATGGAGGGATGTCGGTACCCACACCTGGATCTGAAGCTTCTTGAAGAAAAGGGTCAGGGTGTAATAATGCAGAATCCCAATCAACGTACAAGGACCATCGTAGACAGACTTTTCCGGCAGCATCACGTAAATCCCAGGATCATTTTGGAGACCAGTAACATCCGCGCCGAAGCGGAACTTGCCTCTAGAAATTACGGGGTCTGTTTCATCACCGAGACTCACCTTAAGCACATGAAGCTTGATAAACCTCTGAAGTATTTTTCCGTGGGTAACCCAAGCACTCCCATAAATTTTGTTGCGGCATACAGGAAGAACAGTTATCTGCCGTATCACGCTACGGAGTATATTAAGATTGTGAGGGACTTCACATAATAGACTAACCGGACAGGCAGACCATAGGAGCATCCCTGATACACCGAGTCGCCTGCGGTGTATCAGGGATGCCCCTATGGTCTGCCTTGATTGTATTTATATCATGTCTCTGTCTGATCAAATCTGTAACCAACACCGCGAACCGTTTTCAAATATACCGGATTTTTGGGGTCTGCTTCGATTTTGCTTCGTATGCGTTTAACGTATACTGTGACGGTGTTTTCGTCCACTACTGCGCCACTGTCGTCCCAGATCTGGCGGTAGAGTTGTTCTTTGGTGAAGACTTCGCCGGGATGTTCCATAAAGAAGCGGAAAAGGGCGGTTTCGCGGCCGGTGAAGTCAAGAGGTTCTCCGTC
>JAGAXP010000038.1 GCA_017940955.1 Oribacterium sp. | reverse complement strand
CGGGGTTGGTGATCCATTTTAGGAAAATGGACCACCAACCCCGTCCCCCCGGTCCACCAACTGATATGTTACATCCTTTATTTATGACAGAGGCCGCTTAGAATCTGCAGACCTCAATACCAAGCATGTTTCCGAGAACTTCAAGTTCGTCTGCGCAGCTTCCGTAAGTCACAACATAGTGTGGCTCCCAGCCGCCCTTTACTGCATCCTCTACAATCTTCCTGGAATTATTCTCTGTCTTAACTACTATTGAAGTTCCGAGGAACTGCTTTGGCTTATCAAGCACAGAACCCTCTGCGATGAAGAATCTGAACTTACCGTTCTCATCTCTTCCTACGCGAAAAATCGTAGCATGCTCAGCGCTCTCGCAGCCAAATTCCATGGTGGGACCAAGCTTTCTGTTTGGATGAACTCCTACTGCTGCACCGGTATCCTTTCTGGCAAGATCGCAGGCAGCCATTCCGCAGTGCCAGAAAGTTATTGTGTTCTCGCCTTCATCAAGAGAAACGGGATCACCGAAGAAACAGGACTTACCTGTGAACTTTGATCCGATATACATTGACAGAGCACCGTAGGTGTCGGATTCGCAGCTGGCAGATACTCCCAGTGAATTAAGAAGTGAAAGTACAGCACATACAGGTGTTCCGAAATCAGTGAAGAAATCAGGCCAGCAGCGGGAAGAGATTGCTCCGATATGATTCTCTGTAACGTAATCCTTATAAGCCTTATAAAGCTTTGCGAAATCCTTTACATTCTTCTCCGGAGTATTCTCAAGTCCTACGATCTGCTTTTTGGCATCGTCAAGATACTCTTCGCACTCTTCGTCTGTATATGACTTTGCCTTATTGATAAGCTCTCTTGATTCGATTGAGTCAAGAGTTGCACCGAATACAGAGGTAATGTCAGCGTCCAGAGCTCTTCCGAAGCCGAAGCCCTGAGGAGTATGTCCGATGGATACCAGCTTTAAGCCCTTTAAATCCTTCTTTACTCTTGCAGCATTGATAACAGCACGTGCCTTGTCGATGATCTCCTTCTCATCAGGAGCACCGAACATATACTCAAACTTTGAGTCCTTTCTGAATGCCTTTATACTGTTTGCTGCTGAAAATGCTCCTGTAAGAGAATTAAGTCTCAGTCTTCCACCGTCGATAACCGGCTCTCTCAGAGTCCAGAGAAGTATAGGACATGTAAATCTTCTCAGAACCTCTGTTGCATAGGCTGCATTTGCAAATGTTATGTTCTGAAGTACTATAATATCCGGATTTATACCATCCAGAAATTCATCAAGAAGATCTATGGAGAGAAGCATCTTCTCCGGAACCACTACATCCTCTGTGATATCCTTAAGCATCTTAATTGACTTTTCAAACTGAATCTGCGCACTCTCTAAATGAAATGTACCTACTCCTATAGGTACATATGCTACCTGAAAACCCATTGTTAATTCCTCTTTTCTGATTACTATAGTTTTATGAATCTATTGTTTATTGTCTTATTTTGAAATGATGACCGGTACTTGAAATTCCTTTTCAGTCCGGTCATCACTCACTTTTCAGTAAATTTGATTTTATCCCTTACCTGTAGATCATAATCTGCCTTTTTACACTGTCTCCACCGAAATTTCCTCGTGAAGCTTTTCCATCTCTTCAGCCTGCTCTTCGTTAAGGGCCTCAACCTTCTTGTTAATTCTGATCATTGAGCCAACCAGAACCACTGTGATGAGAAGGATGATAAGAGATATAGGTCTCTTGAAGAAGATGAAATAATCTCTGTCATAAGACATCATTGCTGTAACGAAATTTGTTTCCATGATCTTCGCAAGGATAAGTCCGAGAAGAAGCGGGATGGCATCTATCTCCATAATCTTGAGAAGATAACTGAATACAAGAAGTACTGCACAGAAAACCATTTCCTTGAAGTTTCCTGTTCCTGCAAAAGCTCCAGCGAAGCAGAAAAGCATGATGGCAGGTGCAAGATATGTGTACTTAACCTGAACTACCTTTGCAACCGCTCTGGTCATAACCTTGCCCAGAGGCCAGAGGAAACAGTTCGCAACAAAGCATCCAACAATGATGGTATAAGCCTGTACAGCCTGCTTTGTGAACATGTTAGGTCCCGGCTGCATACCATGAAGAATGAAGGCTCCGAGAAGAAGGGCTGTAACACCGTCTCCCGGGATACCCATAGTCATGAGAGGGATCATTGCAGAACCAACAACTGCATTGTTTGAAGACTCTGCTGCTGCGATTCCTTCAAGTGAACCCTTACCGAACTTTTCGGGATGCTTTGATATCTGCTTTGCCTGATTGTAGCAAAGGAACTGTGCAACGCCTCCGCCTACACCCGGCATAGCGCCGATGAAGGAAGCGATGATAGTTGAAAGTGCCGTTGCGGGAAGGATCGACTTGGCTTCTGCAAGAGTTAAGCCCTTCTTATCGATCTTATTGGCATCCTCCATCTTTCCGCCGTTTACCTTGAACTCTGCAAGCTTTCCGACAACCTGTTTAAGAGCTACAAGTGCGATCATGGCTGGAAGCATATCGATACCGAACTGAAGGATCGATACTCCGAAAGTGAATCTGGAAACACCGGTTACCGCATCAACACCGACGCAGGCAATGAGTATTCCGAAAAGACCTGACATGATACCTTTGGGAAGAGAATTTCCGGAAACACCCGCAAGAAGTGAGATTCCGAGGATAGCCATTGAGAAATACTCAACTGAGGTGAACTTTGAAACAAAAGCCGCAATAGGAGCTGCAAGTACCAGGAGTAAAAGAGCTCCGATGATGCCTCCGAAGGAGGAAGCAAAAAGAGAAGTATCAAGTGCCTGCAGAACTCTGCCCTTCTTTGCCAGAGGATATCCGTCAAAGGTTGTGGCGATAGCTGAGTTTGTACCCGGTGTGTTAAGTGTGATGGCACTGATGGAACCGCCGTACATTCCGCCTACGTAAACTGCAAGAAGTGCTATTATGGCTGTACTTGGATCCTTTATTCCGTATGTTAGCGGAAGGAAAAGGATGATTCCCAGTGTGACACTGAGTCCCGGGATACAGCCGATGACCATACCCATAAGCATTCCACCGAGAATGAACATCATATTGGTAACTGTAAATACCGCTGCAAGTGCGGAAGCAACATAATCAAAATAACCCATAACGACACCTCTTTAGATTATTCCCTTAAGTATTCCTGCAGGAAGATCAACATGGAAGACATTCTGGAAAAGGAAGTAAACTATGACTACCATAGCCAGTGTATAGATATAAATAAACGGTTTTCTTTCACCCTCATACCACTGGATTGCACAGAAGATAAGCATGCCCGCAGGTATGAAACCCAGCGCATTTGTAAGAATAACAAACACAACAAGTGCTGCGATAAGGAGAAGCTCTTTTCTTTCATTCTCCCAAACAAATTCATAGATATGCTCCTTATGGAAAACAAGACTCTGCACAAGAAGTATGACTGAGCAGATAAGGATACCCACTAAACATATGCCCGGAATGATCCTGGGACTGGGCGCTCCGGAATCCCACATGGGAAGTCTTACCTGCGAAGGCATTATCAAAAGCATGATGAGGGAGAAAAGTCCCATCACTGTACCTGCCAGCAGGTTTGTTTTAATCTTAATTGTTTTTTTCATTATCTTATCCTTTTCAAAGAAAGCCCGACGCTGCCGAAAAGGCATCGCCGGGCAGTTAATAACACTGTTTTTTAACCAAACCTCTGGAGGTATGGGAACCGGTAATGACTATTCATCACTTACCAAGGAATCTTTTCTAACTTTTAATTACTGCTGGCCACTGAGAAGCTTGAATGCTTCTACTGCTGCTGCACATGCATCCTCATAGTGCTGAACATCATCCTCGCCATAGTACTCTGTATCGTTAAGCATGATGCTTGCGATGAAATCCTTGTACTCGTCTGTAGCCCAAACGTCCTTTGCAACCTGAACTACTGCATCCTGCCACTCCTGTGAAGCACCCTTACGTGTTGCGATAGAACCGCCTGCAGGAAGGATTGACTTTGTATAATCCTTGGAAGCATCAAGGTCAGCAGCCTTGTCATCACCGGCAAGTGAAGGAACAACTATATCACCCTGAGGTCCCTTGAAACCTTTGAATGCCTTGTCTGAGAATGCAAGAACAGGGATAAGGATACCTGCCTCAACATCTTCCTGTGCAGCCTGTGTTGTACCTACGAAACAGTCAACCTCACCGTCTGTAAGACCCTTCTTCTGAGCAGCACCACCATCATAAGGTACTACCATAACCTTTCCATCTTCCTGAGCAAGAAGTGAACCTAATGCAAGATGTGGATCTGAAAGAGGGTTTCCACCGGACATCTTAAGGCTGCCGGCTTTTGCCTTCTCAAGAAGACCTGCAAGTGTCTGATCAGGTGTTGTGTAAAGGATCCATGTTCTGTCATCTACTGTTGCAAGCGGAAGTATCTCACTTCTGTCGAAATCAACAACCTCTGTATTGAACTGCTTTCCGAGATCATGACGGTAAGCTACGCCGTATCCGTAAACCAGAAGATCTGTTGTGCTTGGATCCTCCTGTGTGAATGCTGTTGCAGCTGCGAATCCGTCTCCGCCTGTCTGCTGTTCAACGATGAAGTTGTATTCAGGATGTGTCTTTGTAGCAACCTCAGAAAACTTTCTTGCGATGATATCAGCTGTACCGCCTACACCGTATGGGCAGATAACCTTAACTGTCTGTCCGCTTCCTGCTGCTGCCTGCTTCTCTTCTGCCTTTGTCTCAGCTGCAGCCTCTGTTTTTGCTGCCTCAGTAGCTGCAGTCTCTGTTTTTGCAGCCTCTGTTTTTGCTGCCTCTGTTGCAGGTGCAGATGTATTTGAACTTCCGCATCCTGTAAGCGCTGCTGCTGTCATTGCTGCAGCAAGAATTCCTGCCATAAACTGTTTTCTCATAGTAACCTTCCTCCTGTGTACCTATGTTTTTTTATTATCCTGGTCTTATGACCTTTGATTTTTTTGTTTATTTGTTTCATTTCCGGATCCTTACGGCCGGAGAGTTTCTTCAGCTTATGTATTCAATATAAAATCCCGTAAGCTGTTTCTGTTCAGCCTTTTCAGAACAGCAGTTTTATTCCCATTAAAAGGAGTAAAACAAATGTAACTATCATGAATGTATGCTGGCTCATCCTCCTGTATAGTATGGAGCCTATCTTCAATCCCCCGAAAAGGAACGGTGCCGCAATCAGTGTTGTTATCACAAGCTTCATATCCCAGTAACCGGATCTTATATCATCCAAAAGAACCAGTGCATTCAGAAATATCCATACCGTTGATATGGTTGTTCTGAACTGATTTTTTTCCGGGATGCGTTTTGTCAGATAGCTTATCAGTAAGGGTCCGCCGCTTACGAAGATGCCATGTATAACTCCTGCCACCGGAAGAAGAAGGTAATTCAGAGGCGAAAAAGCTTTTTCACTTTCTTTCTCACCGGTTCCCGACTCAATCTCTCCGGCCTCATCTTCAGCTGCCGTTGAATCTTTGTCTGATGCTTCCTTACCGTTCTTTTTTTCGGAGTCCGATCTCAGCTCCTTTATAAGCCCGTGCACCGAAACCGCTATAACGAATATCCCAAGCGCAAGATACAGCAGCTTCTCTTTCCCGAGAAGCATATCCTTTATATAGATGCCTGCCAGAATTCCGACAGCCATGATGGCTACTATCTTCCATAATTCCTTCCAGACTACGTATTTCCTGTTACCCAGGAATACATAGATCCCGCTGAACAATCCGAGGATATTCAGTACCGGCTTCGCCACCGGATATCCCACCAGCATGAGTCCGAAAGGCATGGCGAGAAGTGTTCCCGCAAACCCTGTGACTCCATGCATGATGTGGGCGAGAAAAACATCAAGAAAGAATAGAACGTAATCAGTACTTATCATGTGTATCCCTTTTCAGTTCACCTGAAATGCCAATGCTTAGCTATCCGCTATTTATGTCAGCCGGCCTTACCGTAAGTCTCACGTTTCTGATACTTCTAACGTATGTTACCCGGTTCTCTTTATGTCAGCTGAGCTTACCGTATTTCTCACCGATCTTTTCAAAAAGCTCTCTGTACTTTGAGTTCTTTCTGTAAAATACCGGTGTGAATCCAAGCTCGGCGCCTACAACATTGACACCCTTTCCGTAGGTGCGTCCTGTCCAAAGGTGTACCCACTCGTCATCAGGAAGGTAAACCTCCCTCTCAGTCTTACCGGCTTCGTAAACCGGTGCCACCAACACATCTCTTCCAAGGAGATATTCGAACTGCTCTTCGTAGCAGCGCGGCTCATCATAGTGAAGGAACAGCGGTCTCTGTACCGGTATTCCCTTTTCATGATTTTCCTTTACGGCATCCTTTGTGTACTGTGACATCTCTCTGTAAATGTCTACAAGTCTTGCCATCCTTCTGATACCATCTTCATCATCATAGAACTGGTAGCAGTCGTCCGGTCTGTTGCCCTCGTGAGTTCTCATAACAGGTGTAAATGCTGCCATCTCCGCCCATCTCATGAAAACTTCCTTGGTTCTTACATTGCCGAAAAGTGATGTATATCCTCCGATATCGCTGTGGCTGAGACCATTACCCATCATTCCTGAGCCTAATGCCGCAGAAATGACTGTACATAATCCGTCATGTCTTGAAAAATCGACTGACTGATCTCCTGCCCAGAGGAGTGTGCAGTACTTCTGGCTGCCTGCTGCTCCGGCTCTCATAAAATAAACTATCTTTCCAAGGTTTCCTGTCTCTGAAACTGCTTCGTAATTACATTTAGCCCAAAGCTCAGGCCAATGATTATGCTCTACCATTGCTGACTTACCGCTGTAAAGAACGATATCGTCAGTCGGGAGATATTCTCCGAAATCAGCCATCCATCCGTCTATACCGATGTCAATGCTGTATTTTTTTATGATTCCCTTGAACCACTCGAAGGCCTCAGGATTTGTAAGGTCCACGGCTCCGCAGTAGAACTCTCCGAAATCCACAAGATAGGTTGTTCCGTCGTGTCTCTTTGCGAAATAGCCTTTTTCCTCGCCTTCTCTGAAAAGCTCACCGTCGTTTACAAGATAAGGATTTACATAACCCAGGAACTTGATCCCCTGTTCATGAAGTCCCTTTATCTTTTCCGGAAGACCCGGGTACATCTCCTTGTGGAAATGCCAGTCCCACTGAAGTCTCTTACCGAAGCTTGTGATCCTCTTTCCGCACCAGTCCTGGCACCAGATACCTGCGAGATTAACTCCGCCCTTACGAACCTTTTCCGCAAGTCCGAAGGATCTTTCATTTCCGCCCTGAACTCCGAAGATAAGTCCGTTATAAACCCAGTCCGGAAGCTCAGGCTGTCTTCCGAAAAATTCTGTTTCCTTTTCCAGAAGCTCTGTATAGCTTTCTGCCGATTCTATGCGGACGGAAGCAGGAACCTCCCAGAACTGCAGCTCATGAAACTCATCATTCCTGAAGTCAAAATCTGCATATGCAGTTGAGTCTGCATGTAAGTAATAGCACTTTGATGAAACATAGGTTGGCTCCGGATAGTTTGTATTGTAGTAATCCCCGCCGGCCTTATTCTCAACGTCTGATCTCCAGGTTACGTAGGTTGTTTTATCTCTTCCCACACCCGGCTCCGATGTCCAAAGAGGAAAGTGTCTTCCTCTCAGATCGAAGTAGGACATCTGCTCACCGCAGCCGTATACATGCTCTGTTTTGTCTGCATTAACCCTGAACCAGAATCTGTTAACTGTATCATCGAGGCACTTGAAACTTATTTCTGCAAGGTCTCCATCGACTCTGAACACTGCTGTTATCTTGTTTTCGAAATTAACTTCAGTGCCCTTTTCACCTTCCGAAACCTCAGTCACATGGAGCGGAATTTTGTCCGCCACATAATCCTCAATCCTGAAGTTTCCCCTGTACATATCAACCGACTCTTTACCGTGCCCTATGTAGATCATAGGAGTATCTTCACCGGTCTTTAGAAGAGTCTGTCCTCTGTCAGTCAATTCAAGCTTTTGATTATTTATAAGTAATTCCATATCGATTTAATTCCCCTCTCATCTATAAAACATGTTTTTCCCTGTTTATATCTGACACACAATCGTTTTACAGTCCAGTGGACTGTAAAACGTCCAATTATATCAATAATGGAGTTCCTTATTTGGTCCGATAACACCGGTTACAGCGCCCTGCTTAACCAACGGTTCCCTTTCAGGATGAGCTATTACCCATTTGTTTCTCTGAAGGAGAAGCTTTCCCTCATCGTCCACAGGCTCAAGCTTTTCAAGAGGTGTATTGGTTCCCTTAGGAAGGATCACAACTCCCTTGAAGCCCTCATCTGTTACCCTGCAGGGTGAAAGGTGAAGAGTTGTCTGATACATCTCTATGGCTGTGCCCTTCGGAACGAAGAAAACCTGCACATCCTTGATGTCGTAGGTATTGTCCTTTATATCCCAGACATGGCCGAGACAAAGCATGAAATCTGTGACCGCTACATTTATCTCGCTGCCCTTGTGGTACTCAAAGCCGTTGTAGGTTGTGTTCCTGCCGTTACAGTAACCTATCTGTATGGGCATCCCTCCGTAGATTATCTTTTCAACCTTTTCCTTTTCGGCTAATGCTTCCATCTCAGGTACAGACGGAACATAGACATTACCCGCCTCGGGAATCGGTGTATTTGCTTCCATATATTCTGTAATCTCAGAAAAATCATAACCCTCAACCACACGTCCGTAGGTCTTGAAGGCCTCAGTATCCAGCACAGATTTTATGGTCACATCATTTACTTCATTTAAATGCTGTAAAAGCTCCATGGCTTAAACCTTCTCTGATCTCACAACCTTAATGGTTGCAGAGAAGTCCTCCTTTGCGAATCCCATTTCCATAGCCTTGTCATAAATTCTTACTACATTCATCTCGCCCGGCATGGGAAGACCCTTTTCCTCAGCAAGCTTCTTGCAGATGTTTACATCCTTATACATGTTCTCAATGGAGAAGGCTGTTGTGAAATCGTTCTTCTCGATAACGTCCTTTTTGCTGTCAAGATAGAAATTCTGTCCGCCGCCGTAAGAAATAGCTGTTGCGAAGGTCTGGATATCTATGCCGCAAACTGCCGCAAGATTTGAAACCTCATTAACACCGTTCTGGATCTGACCAACAAGTGCATTGTGAAGGATCTTCATGGTGATTCCGGTTCCGTTCTCACCCATGCGGATGATATTCTCACCCATGTAAGCAAGTATCGGACGAACTGTATCGTAAAGCTCCTCGTCGCATCCAACGTAGATGCCAAGCTTTCCTGCGATTGCTGCCGGCTTTGACTTAACTACAGGAGCGTCTGCGAACTGAGCTCCGGTTTCCTTAACCATCTTTGCGATTTCAACTGAAACACTCGGATCGATGGTGCTCATATCGATGCAGATCTTTCCTTTTCCGAGTTTCGGAAGAATCTCGGTATAAACTGCCTTTGAATGCTCCGACTTAGGAACCATGGAAATGATCACATCAGCTTTCTCAGCCAGATCAGCATTGTTCTCAGCGGGAACTGCTCCGACCTTGGCAAGCTCCTCAACCTTTTCCTTTACAAAATCGAAACAGTAAACTGTATCGTCATGCTTCTTAACTATATTTGCGCACATGGACTCGCCCATGATTCCGAGTCCGATAAAACCAATCTTCATTGCTTCCTCCAAAGACTTTTTTCAAATCAAGTCTTATATTCTTCTGACGGAAATGTCCTTTGTTTATGACATATCCTGTTTATCTCAATAAACGTTTATGAAATTACTCTGCCTTTGTGTTATCCCATGCATCACAGAAGGTTCCGATTCCCTGTGTTGTGTATGCATGATGCTGAGCGCTCTTGTAAACTGCAAGTCCTGCTGTGATGATGTCAGCTCCTGCTACTGCGCAGTCAACCATCTGCTTCGGTGAACGAAGTGCTGCACAGATGATCTGTGTCTTTCCGTAGAAGCCGTAGTTCTTATAGATATCAACGATGTCCTTGATGTACTGCTTGCAATCCTCACCGTTGTCCTCTTTCCAGCCGATGAAGGGTGATACGAAAAGTGAACCATTCTTTGCTGCGAAAATTGCCTGTGAAGGTGCAAATACAAGTGTAAGGTTTGTTCTGATGCCTTCCTTCTCAAGCTGTCTTGCTGCTGCGATACCTGCCTCTGTTGCCGGGATCTTGATGGCAAAGTTCGGAGAAACCTTAGCATACTTCTTTGCTTCAGCTACCATATCCTCTGTCTTGTCAAGATGCGGGTTGATCTCGATAGATACAGGGAACTTGTCGATGCCCTCAAGGCCATTCTCCTTGATCCAGTTAGCGATGTCTGTGATGGCTGTCACGAATGGCTTTCCGCTGAGCATGATGTGTCTTGGATTAGTTGTTACACCATCGATTCCGAATGTCTTATACGCATAGTCGATCTCGTCTAATTTTGCACTGTCAAGAAAAAACTTCATAACTTCCTCCTTAGAACCGGCAATTTGATGTATTTTGAAAGCCGGTATTTAGTTAATTCATTTAATTAATATGTATTATAGTTAATTTTGCACAATTGTAAAGTGCATTTTCAACCATATGCATACTATTTTTGCCCTTTGTTAATTAATTGTCGTTTTTGATTGGTAAAATTGCCTTTGAATTCACGCCGGAAAAAGCTTAATTTTCAACTAAATATCAATACTTTTATGTTTCATATGTCTCATTTTGTGCGATTATTTATATACAAAAATACCCCCTTTAACCAACCTGGAATTTTGATATTCCAAAGTTCTGTAAAGGAGGTATTTTGTACAAAAGAAAAACCACCATATATGATTTCTCACTAATGTAAATCAATTATGGTGGTTCTCGATTACTTATTATTTCGTTTTTTAACAGATCACAGCGCCTTCTTATAAAGCATTACACAATCCTTTAGTGTTGTCTGTCTGGGGTTGGCCATGATATTGGCCTGTCCCTTCATGGCATCTTCAGCCATTACGTCAATCTTATCCTCTGTTACTCCGACATCGGAAAGCTTCCCGGGTATGCCGAGCTGCTTGTTAAGCTTCTTAATTTCATCAACCAGCATCATAGGTACGAAGTTCACTACAGGTCCCTTTTCCTCACGGATGTATCTGTAGATCTTCTCGAACTTTCCGTCATGGTCTGCGATTGCATTGTACTCAGCCACATATGGAAGAAGGATAGCATTGGCAACACCGTGAGCCACATGGAAATGTCCGCTTACAGGGTGGCTTAATGCATGTACGTCACCAAGTCTTGCCCATGCGAAGGATATACCTGCGAAGTTTGAACCAAGCATCATGGCGCTGGCTGCGTCTGCATCCTTACGGTTTGCAACGAATCTGCGGAGATTCTTTCCGATAAGCTCCATAGCCTTCTCTGCCATGGCATCGGAGAAAGGAGTCGCGTTGTTTGAAACGTAGGCTTCCATAGCGTGGATGAGAGCGTCGATACCGCAGGCTGCTGCTACAGATGC
This sequence comes from Oribacterium sp., assembly GCA_017940955.1. The sequence goes on along the minus strand of JAGAXP010000038.1, from coordinate 844 downwards.
GGGTGCAGTCATGATAAGTTCAGGATCAAGGATGGCAAACTTCGGAATCTGCTCATAGCTGAAAACGGACATCTTGAAATTGGTCACCTCGTCAGTAATTACCGCTGAAGCTGTTACTTCACTTCCGGTACCTGCCGTTGTGGGAACCGCAATGATAGGTGTGATAGGTCCCGGAACCTTGCCTGTACCAACGTACTGCTGGATCTCTCCGCCATAGGTTGAAAGAACACCCACAGCCTTGGCAACATCCATAGGGCTTCCGCCGCCGAGAGCAACGATGCAGCCTGCGCCGGACTCCTTGTACTTTGCTGCTGCCTCCTTAACACAGGCAACTGTGGGGTTCGGGATAACATCAAGGAAGCTTTCGCAGCTAATCCCCGCTGCCACGATAAGGTCTACGACCTTCTTGACTACTCCGATGGATTCCAGCCCTCTGTCGGAAACCAGGAAAACCTTATCTGTCTTCATTTCCGACCTCACGATCTCAGGAATCTCCTTAAGGCTTCCTACTCCGAATTTGATAGTCTGCGGTACTTTAAATTCAAAATCTTTCATCTCATACTCCTTTTATATTTATCCACCGGGGACGGTTCTCTCCGGAGAGAACTGTCCCATATGGCATATTTTTCTAAGGCAGCCATCGGGGTGCCCCGGGAACCCCGATGGCACCGCCCGGTGGCATCATTAACCAAAACTTAATTCTGTTCTCTGGATCAGATCCTTCTGCAGTGCCTTTCCAAGTTCAACGAAATATGCACTGTAGCCTGCAACTCTGACCAGCATATCCTTATATTCCTCAGGATTCTTCTGGGCCGCACGCATGGTGGCAGAGCTCATGATATTG
>JAGAXP010000037.1 GCA_017940955.1 Oribacterium sp. | reverse complement strand
ATGTATATCTGATCTGCTCTGTAAAAGCATGCTTTTGCCGTTTATCCTGACATACCTATACAGCTTTAACAGGCTGTTATATGTGATTTTTCTCCGCGCATTTCTTTAGTCCAACTATAGCATCGCCCTTTATATAATTCTAATATATGTTTTTGATAAGTATTATGCTCGAAGGTTATTGTATTTCCCGTTTTCCCCCATGGTATTTGTGACAGTTCATCCGGAATGAACTGTCACAGGCATTTTGAAGTTATACTAATATCTACAACAAATAATCTTGTGTTATGATGCAAGGATATGTTATAGTACTCATAAATTTGATTTGTAAGAGGAATATCGACATCTCTTCAAAGATTCATTAGCTAGATCATCGTGGACATATGTCCCCAAGGAAAGAAGGTACATCAGATGGATCAGAATTTATCAGGCTACAAAATATTCTATGAAGTTGCAACATGCGGAAACATTTCCAAAGCAGCAAAGAAGCTTTACATTTCACAACCGGCGATTTCAAAGTCAATAGTCAAACTTGAAGACGGATTGGATACCAAGTTATTTAACCGTAATTCAAGAGGTGTCACATTAACAGAAGAAGGTCAGATCCTCTATAAATACATAAAGGATGCATTTGACAATATCAATAACGCGGAGGTTGAGCTCAAGCGCATGAAGGAGTTCAACATCGGACATATCCAGCTTGGAGTTTCCACTACACTTTGCCGCTACATCCTTCTCCCCTATCTGCAGAGATTTATGGAGCAGTTTCCAAATATCCGTGTATCCATCAATACACAGGCAACTGCTCAGACCCTGAACCTTATTGAAGCAAAAAAGATTGATGTGGGTCTTACGGCAGAGCCTAAAAGCAGGCGTCCGGAAATACGTTTTGTTAATTCAAGACAGATTCATGATGTTTTTGTTGCCACTCCGGGATATTTGGAAAATCTCAGATCCATTTGCGGACCTGATTTCAATGTATTTGAGGAAGCAAACCTTATGCTGCTGGATCAGAATAATATGACAAGACGCCATATCGATGACTACTTCAAGGCAATGAACATTGAGCCTGCTCAGATCCTTGAGGTAACGACCATGGATCTCCTCATCGAGTTTGCGAAGATCGGCATCGGTGTAAGCTGTGTTGTACGTGAGTTTGTCCAAAAGGAGCTTGACGAAGGTTCACTTGTGGAAATTCCTCTCCAGCTTCCTATCCCATCCAGAAATATCGGATTTGTATTCAATTCCGGAAATACTTCAAAATCCCTTGATGCATTCCTGAGTATTCTGGATTGAGAATCATTCACACGAAGTCAAAGGATCATTTCGAAAGTTTCAGCCGGTGGACCGGCTGTACTGTTACCGCTTTTATCATTTTGTACAATCCAAAGACCATCGTTTCATGGACGATGGTCTTTTTCTATGGTAAAATCCTATATTAAGCGCTGTCAGAACTGATTACGCTAATGATTCAAAAGCACCGATGAACACTAGTAAACAGGTGCCGAAAGGAGTTAATATATATGGCAGAATTAGAAAACCAGACACCGGGATCCTGCAATTCCAACTGCAGCTCCTGCGGAGCGGATTGTCCCTCTCGTAACGGTGGCACACCTGACTTCAAAGCAAAGCTTGCAGAAGACTGCAGTGTAAAGAAAGTTATCGGAATAGTTTCCGGAAAAGGCGGAGTCGGCAAGTCAACCGTAACCTCTCTTCTTGCTTCCGGCACCAATAAGGACGGTTTTAAAACCGCAATACTTGATGCGGACATTACCGGCCCCTCTATTCCGAAAGCCTTTGGATTATCAAATGACGGAGTAGGCATGACCATAGACGGAAAGCTTATGATTCCTGACAAGTCAGCAAACGGAATCGAGATCATCTCCGCCAACCTTCTTCTTGAAAACGAAACCGATCCCATCATCTGGAGAGGTTCTCTTATAGCTCAGGCTGTTAAACAGTTCTGGTCAGAAGTCAACTGGAAGGATATCGAGTTCATGTTCGTAGATATGCCGCCAGGAACAGGTGATGTACCTCTTACAGTATTCCAGTCTCTTCCTATTGACGGAATCATCATCGTAACATCTCCTCAGGAGCTTGTTTCCATGATCGTTACAAAGGCAGTTAATATGGCTGCGAAGATGAATGTCCCCATCATCGGTCTCATCGAGAATATGTCCTACTTAAAGTGTCCTCACTGCGGCGAAGAAATACACGTTTTCGGTGAGAGTCATCTGGATGAAGTCGCTGCAGAGCACGGACTTAAGGTTCTCGCAAAGCTTCCTATGGATCCAAAGAATTCAGCCTATATGGATGCCGGTGCTGTTGAGGCTATCGACCTTCCCGAAATGGAAGAAGCAATAAAAGCAATTGAAGCACTATAAATAACTATCCAATAGCTTTTGGAAACAGAACGCGGCCGGGAGGAAACTCCCGACCGCGCTTTTTGCAGTTCAGACAGCCGCACCCCTTACAAAGTGTCAGTCATCTGCTCACTAACCGATATTCATTTTAAAAAACTTCAGTCTAATCTATCTATAACATCAGAATCATCTGATGAAATCTCTCAAAATACTCTATCCTCACTGTTAAACTCTGTTCCTTCGCCCAACCCCGAAGAAATAGCATTTATAATTGCTTCCAGGGCTTCTTCCTCATCAGGTCCTTCGCACTCTACTCTTAAGCGTGCGCCCTGCTTGACTCCTGCAGCCATTACGTTAAGAACAGACTTGGCAACTATCTTGCGATCGCCGTTGTATAAATAAATATTGCTTTTATACTTTATACTTGTCTGTGTCAAAACTCCTGCAGGCCTAAGATGTAATCCTGACTCATTAACTACGGTTACTTCTCCTGATACCATTTGTAATCCTCTTCCTTAAAGTAATTATTTCGGGTAAAAAAGAATTAAATTTTAACGGGTTGATTATAACTCTATTTATCTCTAAACGCCATACGTTCTTCCCGTTCTTTTTTTCTGGCCGCTTTGGAAAATTCACAGCCGCAGAAATCCTGCCTGTAAAGATCATACTCCCGGGAAAGTTCGATGGACTTTTGATATCCACCATTTTTTTTGAAATCCGAGGGGAGAAATGCTTCTCCATGATCAGTCCCCACCTCTTCACCAATCCTGTTAAGGATCTCCGCTGATTTCATCGGCGAAATGGTAAGGGTTGTGCAGAAATAGTCATAGGTCGTTTCACCGGCTCCCTTGCCGGACTCGGCAGCTTCCCTTATGGTATCCATATATTCTGCAGTTTTCTCCAGTCTCTGACGATAACATAAATGACACCGCTCTCCGCGTTCAGGATCCTTCTCATGACCTTTTGCAATTTCCAGGAATTCCCTGTGATCATATTCAGGAACCACCACCGAAACCTTCCCAAGCAAAGCTCCGTCTTCATCCATCCTTTCCTTGTCTATCCCCATCTCATGTATAAGTCTTTTCAGCTCGGATATTCTGTGATCGAACTCGGTTTTTGTAGAGATATTGGGGTTATAGTAAAAAAGGGTAATGTCAAAATACCGGCACATCCGATCCAAAACAGCGCTGGAACAGGGCGCACAGCAGCTGTGAAGGAGCAGCTTTGGCCGTCTCCCCTTTTTTTCGGGATCCTTCTGCCATGACTCAATAATTTTATCCAAAAGCATTTTATAGTTTTTAGTATTGGGTTCCGGCTTTATATACTCCATCATTTTCCTTTCACAACTCATGTTTATTCGGATTTATCCACCGGGGACGGTTCAGTCAGTGGGCCAGGGGGGGACGGGGTTAGTGAACTAGAGGGACGGGGGTTGGTGGACCACCAACCCCGTCCCTCTAAGTTCACCAACCACGTCCCCCCTGGCCCACCGACTGAACTGTTACAAAATTTCTCAATCACTGAAGGAAATCTCTGATCCGCTTCGAACGGACAGGATTCCTAAGCTTGCGGAGAGCTTTCGCCTCAATCTGACGAATACGTTCACGGGTAACATTGAACTCCTTGCCTACCTCTTCCAGGGTTCTCGGATGACCGTCCTCAAGTCCGAATCTGAGGACTATAACCTGACGTTCACGCTCCTTGAGATCCTCGAGAAGTGAATCGATATGCTCTCTCAGCATTACAGATTCAACATTTCCCTCAGGGGATACGATATTGGAATCTGCGACAAAATCTCCGAGATTGGAGTCATCCTCTTCACCTATAGGTGTTTCAAGTGAAGCCGGTTCTCTTGCGATCTGCATGATCTCCTGAACCTTCTCCTCAGTCATATCAAGATGCTCTGCCAGCTCCTTAACGCTGGGCTCGTATCCAAGCTCCAATGTAAGTTTACGCTGCATCTTGGACATCTTGTTTATAGTCTCTACCATGTGAACCGGCACACGGATAGTTCTGGCCTGATCTGCTAAAGCTCTGGTTACAGACTGTCTGATCCACCAGGTTGCATAAGTAGACAATTTAAAACCTTTTTCCGGATCAAACTTTTCAACACCCTTGATAAGTCCCAGGTTTCCTTCCTGGACCAGATCCAGAAAACTCATGCCTCTGCCTGTATATCTCTTTGCAATTGAAACCACCAGACGAAGGTTTGCCTCGATAAGACGCTGCTTTGCATCCTCATCTCCATTAGCCTTACGTGTGGCAAGACTATATTCTTCATCAGCCGTAAGAAGCGGAACTGTTCCAATTTCCTTGAGATACATACGTACAGGATCTTCAGTACCTATACCCTCAAGCAGGTTGACAGCATCCAGATCTACATTTTCCTCTTCTTCTTTTTCAAGCTCATCATCTATGGGTTCGATATCATCATCTGCATCACCGAGAAGAACACCCTTTTCCATCCCCTTCAAAACAGATTCATCAACGATCGGATTGATCTCGATGCCACGGTTTTCTATGAGACGACCGATATTCTCCATCTGTTCCTCAGTTATATCATCTGATGCAAACATCTCATTTATGTCGGACTGATCGATTGAGTTTTTATTGCTCTTGCCCTTTTTACACAGCAGCTCTATCTTTTTTACAAGTTCCTCTTTGCTAAGCTCCTTCTTGTCAGAAGCCTTTGAAGCATTTTCACCAACACCCTTTTTATTAGCCATCTTTACTCCTTTTTATGGTTTAAACATCCGAAAATCCTTTGATCATTATTCTGTTTAAAACCAAATAGATACTGCCGAAATGATTCCTATTCCAAAAATGATCATTCCCGCAACAATCTGAAGCGAACCACGAAAACGCTGCTTCTTGTCATGTTCGGTATCATATCCTGAAACAACCGTAACTCCGCAAATTATCTTAAGTGCGGCCGCAGCAAAAAATATCAAAGGAAACAATACCATATTATCGACAGGATTCGTGAAAGCCATAACTGACATGACGATGATCACTATTCCAAGAACGATATGTATGAGATCGAGATTCTTTGCTGTACCTCTTGATACAGTATTTATTTTTGCCATCTGCACCTCTTACTTTCCGCCAAGTGTAGTGTAAATAACTGCCTTGATAGTATGCATACGGTTTTCCGCCTCGTCAAATACCACACTGTGCTTTGACTCAAAAATCTCGTTTGTTACTTCCATTTCTTTTAAACCGTACTTCTCATATATCTTCTTGCCGATCCTTGTATTTGTATCGTGGAAAGCCGGGAGACAATGCAGGAAAACAGCATCTTCCTTTGCATATGAAAAGGCCTCTGCATTAACCTGATATGGGCTGAGATCATGTATTCTCTTTTCCCATACCTCATCCGGTTCGCCCATGGATACCCAAACGTCGGTACAAATAACATCAGCATCGGTACATGCTGTTTTAACATCCTCTGTAAACTCAAGAACTGCCCCATTCTGAGAAGCAATCTCTTTGCAGGTTTCTATAAGCTTCTTATCCGGCCAGTACTCTTCGGGAGCACAGGCTACGAAATGCATTCCGAGTTTTGCACAGGTCACCATATAGGAATCCGCCATATTGTATCTGGCATCACCCATATAAACCAGCTTAAGTCCCTTAAGGTTCCCTTTGTGCTCACGTATGGTAAGCATATCTGCAAGCATCTGAGTTGGATGGAACTCATTGGTGAGACCGTTCCATACAGGAACATCACTATACTTCGCAAGCTCCTCCACAAGCTCCTGTCCGAAACCGCGATACTCGATACCATCATACATTCTTGAAAGTACCCTGGCGGTATCTGCGATGGACTCCTTATTTCCTATCTGGGAACCACTGGGTCCGAGATAGGTTGACCCCATGCCGAGATCTGAAGCCGCAACCTCAAAGGAACATCTGGTTCTGGTGGAATCCTTCTCAAAGATCAGTGCAATGTTCTTTCCTTCGAAGCTTGTCTTATGCATCGGCTGTCCGTTTACCGGACCTGCCTTTTTTTCAGCCTTTAAACGTGCTGCCATATCGAGAAGATAATTTATCTCCTCAGGTGAATAGTCAAGAAGCTTTAGAAAATCTCTTCCGGTTAAATCTGCCATAATATCCTCCCCTTTCGACTCTGTCATCAGTTCATACGCTGTCTGACCGTTTCATACATCAGTACAGTTGCTGCAACAGCTGCATTTAATGACTCGGTTTTTCCCATCATCGGAATACGCATATATGCATCCGACAGTGCTGCGATCTCATCACTGAGACCATTGCCTTCGTTTCCTATCATGAACGCCGTAGGTTTACTGTAATCGAATTCCCAATGGTTCTTCTCACCCTTAAGGTGTGCCGCATATACAGCTATGCCTTTATCCTTCATTCTTATTATTTCGGCAGAAAGGTCCTCACATATAATGAAAGGCATCCTGAACATTGCCCCCATTGTAGCTCTGACAACCTTGGGTGAATAAATATCGACACAGTTCCGATTCATGATTATTCCCTTTACTCCCGCAGCCTCGGCTGTTCTGAATATGGTTCCCATGTTTCCCGGATCCTGCAGGGTATCAAGAATGATAAAGAAATCTCCGGATAAAGATTTGTAATGTTTCTGTTTTACGATAGCAAGTATGCCCTGACTTGTTTTTGTGTCCGACATGAATTCCATGATCTGCCTCGACACCTGATATACAGCGATATCTCCTCCGGCTCTTGTATACGTATTTTTAACTTTATCCCACACTAAACCCTCTGGCATCCGTCCATTGTAATCCGGGGTAACAAATATACGGACTATGGAATCCGCAGGGATCTCACTGCAAAGCCTCTCGCCTTCGGCTACAAAGAGACCGGTTTCCCGTCTCAGCTTTGCCTTCTTTTCAAGTTCCCTAACCTCTTTTACCAATTTATTACCGGTAGATATGATCTTCTCCAATGATTCCCCTATCTGCCCACTCGATGGAAGACTTATGCCATATTTAGATAAAAAGAAAAGTCTAAAGGGTGTGCACTATAAATATTGCTCACCCTTTAGACTTTTTCAACTGTTTTATAAAAATAATATTATTTCTTAACCGGCTCAGATATCCACCTGCTGACGCTTGATAAGTTCGGAAAACAGTCCTCCCTTTTCCAGCAGCTCTTCATACTTTCCGTCTTCAACTATCTGACCGCCATCAAGCACTATAATTCTGCTGCATTTTTTAATAGTGCTTAACCTGTGGGCGATAACGATACGGGTACACTTAAGCTCTGACAGCGACTCCGCTATCTGATCCTGGGAAATATTATCCAGGGCACTGGTGGCTTCATCAAACATGAGAATCTTGGGTTTGCAGGCTATGGCCTGGGCAATCATAAGTCTCTGCCTCTGACCACCGGATATGGTGCCTCCGCTCTCGGATATCATGGTCTGCATTCCGAGCGGCATAGCCCTGATATCCTCTGCTATATCAGCCATTTCCGCAGCCTTCCAGGCTTCCTTCATGGTAAGTCCGGGACAGGCGATGGAAATATTGGAAAAAATCGTACCTGCGAAAAGATGTGCATTCTGAAGCACAACTCCTATATTTCTGCGCAGTCTCTTTAAGTCAATGGAATCCAGATCCCTTCCGTCATAGTAAATCCCACCCTCAGTCGGAGTCTCGAATCCGAGAAGCAGACGCATAAGGGTGCTCTTGCCGCAACCCGTATGTCCGACTATGGCTACATACTGGCCCGGCTGTATCTTTAAATTGATACCCTTAAGAACCATGGGACCCTCTTCGGAATATCTGAAGCTTACGTTACTAAGCTCTATTCCGCCTGTCATACGGGGAATAGGCTTTTTACTTTCTCCTACTTCAGGAACAGCTTCAAGAATAGGCATCAGCTCTCTGGATAAAGGCCCTATCATGCAAATCTCTCCCTCAACGGAGATCAAAGCCGAAAAGGCCGCCTGGAACAATGAAAACGCCGAAGAAAAAGCCATAAAATCAGCTTCACTCAGATTCTTTTCCACTGCGATCACACAAAGCACCACAGTACCCGCAAGAACGATAAACTCTTCAAGAACCACAGGAAGGGTTGTTATGGTGGGAGCATTGTAATTACAGTCAGACTCCTCCTTGAAAAGCTTAGCCCACTTGGCAAATGCTCTCTTCTCGGCACCTGCAAGCTTTATTTTCTGTATCCCCGAAAACAGCTGATAGGTGAGTCCGTTTATCTTGGACTTGACCTCCAGAAGAGTAAAATTCCAGTCCTGCTGTATCCAGGCGATAACAACAAAGAAAAAAATCTGTATGGCAACTATGGCTATGGTAACCGGAAAGAGCTGAGGCACCATTATCATAATTTCAATAAGATATGCAACGGCAAGAACAGCCCCGACTATGGCAGCAAGAGCAATGTTTGTGGCCTTTTCAACGATCTCCTTTCCTGCCATGATTCTTCTCTGCATCTCTCCGGAATTATGATCCTCAAAGAACTGTACCGGAAGGTTCAGCACTCTTCCCATGACCCCGCCCTCGGAAGCAATTTCAGCTTTTCTCTGAATGGTACGGAGGGACAGATTCTTACTAAGTTTTATCAGCATTGACGCAACAAGAATGCCTAAGTAATTGGCCGCTATGACCATAAGAGCCCTTCCGTTTTTCATAGGAATGATGGTATTGAATATATATTGGGTAAAGATAGGTGTCACCAGTCCCATCAGGCTGACCATCATACTGAGAAGAATAAAATAAATGATCCTGTAAATTCTTATCTCCGTCACTATGTACCTGAAATAATCCATGAGAGTCATCTTCTTTATAGGCATGGGCCTGTAGAAAACGAGGGCATCCCCTGTGAAGATATCCACATTGTCTTTGCGGGCTTTGATATATTTTCCGCTTCTATAGTCATACCACTGATATCCTCCGAAATTCTTCGGAAGCAGTGCCAGGGCTTCCCCGGTTTTGGTATAAGCCAGTATCGGATTGGCATCATGAATCCACCAGCCCTTTGTAAGCTTAACATGTCTTTTCATGATACCGGTTGGGCTGAGCATAAAATTCATACGGTCTTCAAAGGAATCCAGGATACTGGGCGGATCTTCATATCTTACACCGTAATATATGAGAATTTCCTTCAGGGCATCATCCCTTGTTCCCTTACTCTGGAAGTAAACTTCTTCTCCCATGACCGCCGCACGGAGTTCACCCAGCGCCCGTTCCATGGCATCATTATCATTTTTTCTTCTGGTTTTTATCTGATTATCAAGAAGTCCCATTACTTACTCCATCATAATAAGCTGGCGATACAAGCCACCCCTCTTCATAAGTTCATCATGTGTTCCTCTGTCAACGATCTTGCCCTTATCCATAACGATGATCTCGTCGCACTCACGAATGGTAGAGAGACGATGGGCAATAACTATTATGGAAATGCCTCGTTCTCTGATGGACTCCATTACCTTAAATTCGGTCTCCGCATCAAGTGCGCTGGTGGCTTCATCAAGAATAAGTATGGACGGATCCTCCGCAAGTACTCTTGCGATTTCTATACGCTGTCTCTGCCCTCCGGAAAAGTTCTTTCCGTTCTCCCGGATCAAACCATGATAACCTCCTTCTCTTGAGATGATCTCATCATGGATATGGGCGTCTCTTGCCGCGAGGATAATGTCAAAATCCTCTATGGATTTGTCCCAAAGAGAAATATTTTCAGCTATCTCATCCTCAAAAAGAACTATATCCTGATCCACAACCGACAAAGAACTTGTAAAAATATCCCTGGGAATATTATCTATAGGTGTTCCGTCATAAAGAATTTCGCCTGACCAGGGTTTATAAAGTCCTGACAGAAGCTTCGCCATGGTGCTCTTTCCACAGCCTGAATATCCAACGAATGCAACACTGCCCCCGGCAGGAACCTTCAGGGAGAAATTCTCTATAAACGGCTCTGACAGCTTACTGTAACCAAAGGTCACATTCTTAAACTCAATTTCTCCGCTTAACTTTTCAGGATCCTCATTTTGAAAGAGCCTCTCTACTATATGATCCCTTTTTAAGTCTCTCTCCTCATCATCCGGATCTTCATCCGGGTCTCCATCCGAATCTGAATCCGTTTTTGATTTAGATATGATGATTCCGGCATTTTTCATTTCCTCGTCAAAAGTTTCCGGAACATCCGCCTTATATCTCATTACATCTTCAACTCTGTTGATGGCATTGACCAGCTCCTGGAACTGTTGTCCCACTGAAATCAGACTCTGCAGCGGAGTGGAAACATTACCGAGAAAGCCCTGGATGGCAAGAAGCATACCTACCGTAATCTCGCCCTTTAATATAAACCAGGCACCGGCTGTAACAACCGCCCAGTTTGCCAGATCCCTCATGAACTCCAGATATACTTCCAGACGGGCGCCACGGGTGACATTGCCATAATTCAGAAAATTGGCCTGCAGACCTGCCCACCTTTCAAAGTATTCATCCTCCGTTCCCGAAGCTTTTATGGTTTCTATCATCTCAACTCCGGCGATGGTTGCATTATCCATGCGGCCCTTATACTGAAGCTGGGCACGGTTCCTGTTTATATCCACCGAGGTGGCTCTCTGGGTAAGCACAAGGTTCATAAACAGCACCATAACCCCAAGAAGGGTAAGCGTTACCGAATAATGAAGCATGGCTGCCACATAGAATATGGTAAAGCATACCTCGATAAGTATCGGAGCCAGACTCTTGATAAGAAGTCTCGCTATATTCTGGTTACTCTCCTGTCTCTGAACCACATCTCCCACATAACGCTGCTTAAAAAACTCTACCGGAAGATGGAGTACATGCCACATAAATCCCATGCCGGCATTAACGCCAAGCTTTGCCTCTACCTGCAGACCATATACAGCTTCCACAATGGAAGCAATTCCGATGAATCCGGCCATCAATCCCATGAATCCGATAACTGCGACAAACCATTCCTCGTTTGAACCTGTCAGAATATAATCAAGATATACTCTGTTCAGAAACGGACTTATGAGACCGCCAAGTCCCACCAGAACCGAAAAAAGCACAGCAGCCAAAAAGGTTTTCCGGGAGTTTTTCAGTCTGCTCTTTACAAAATGCATAACCGTATCGGGATGACCTTCCTTTTTAAATTCAGGTCCCGGCTCAAGCTTCAATACAACTCCGGTATAGGATACATCAAACTCCTCCCGGGAAACATAAACCTTTCCCATGGCCGGGTCTATGATCTCAACCCTGTCACCGTCAAATCCGCAAAAAACCACAAAATGACTGAAATTCCAATGAAGAATCAGAGGAACCGAAATATTTTTGAGCGCATCAACAGAAGCCCGGTAGCCACCTCCCACCAGACCGTAATTTCGTGCAGCCAGAACCAGGTTCAGAGCATTGCTTCCATCTCTGTTTATGGCGCAATCCTGGCGAACCTGCTCAAGAGAAACCCATTTCCCGTAGTATCCCAATATCATATTGAGACAGGCCGCACCGCACTCCGTATTTTCCATCATCATAACTACAGGAATATTTTTGATCCTTCTCATATGCCTCCCATAAGTCAGTCAAACAATATTTTATATGGCGGTCTCTCTTCCAACACGACCTTTGCCTTTAGCTCGGCATTGATGGCAAGCTTATCGGTATCTTCATCCTGAACCTTCACGATAACAGAACTTACCCATTCAGTGTCCTTCAGGTTGTTTTCAAGCAGCCAGGGAGCATTTACAGCCTCTCCGGCATTGTAATAAGATACGCTCATGCCAACGAGATCAACTGTTCCGATAATGGTGTTTTTATCATCACTTACTATGACCTTCATTCCGGGTTCCACACGATGAGCTTCCTGGGAAGACACAAAGCAGGTTATACCCCTGGGTGTTCTGATGCCGACGGCAGATACGGTTTCGGGAACGCTGCCAAAGATTCCCCACAGAATAGCAGCACCAATCGTTATAAATAAGGCTGCAATCAGAGCCCATGTATTGGCTCCCGGAATATCCAGGAACTGATCGAGCTTCTCAGGGGAATTGATATGCTCATAACTTTTCTTTCTAAAAAGCTGTTTTTTATCCATAATTGTCCTTAAAATTTATCGCTTTTTGCCATGATATCCTGACCGCCCATAACCTTCTTCAGATCATGATCGGGTATGGGTTCGAATCCGGAAAATCCATCAACAAACTCTGTCTCCGCAGCCTTATTCAGATCTTCACTTTTTTCAAGAACTTTTTTGTCATCCTTAATATTATCCATAATTTACCTCAATTCTTTCAATTCTTCGATCCACAGCTTTACTACCGCATCACTCGGCATCCTCAGGTCTCCTCTTGGAGAAACTGCCACAGAACCAACCTTTGGTCCGTCGGGGAGACAGCTTCTCTTGAACTGCTGGGAGAAAAATCTCCAATAGAATTTATTTAACCATTTGAAGATCTCATCAGCTTCGTATATCTCAGCATCGTCCGAATCCCCCTGATTTTCACGTGAGAAAGCCTTCAAAGCCAGCATATAAACCTTTTTCGGGCTGAAACCGAATCTCATTATCTGATAGAGGAAGAAATCGTGGAGCTCATAAGGTCCCACCAGATCCTCTGTCTTTTGGGATATCTTTCCGTCTCCTGTCGGAGGAAGAAGCTCCGGGCTCACAGGTGTATCAAAGATATCATAAAGACATGAGCTTAATGCCTTATCCTCTGAAGTATCGGCTACATACTTAACAAGGTATCTCACCAGTGTTTTCGGAACGCCTGCATTAACCGCATACATAGACATGTGATCTCCGTTATAGGTCGCCCATCCGAGGGCAAGCTCGCTGAGATCTCCGGTTCCTATAACTATTCCATCAGTCTGATTTGCGATATCCATAAGTATCTGGGTCCGCTCTCTTGCCTGGGAATTCTCATAGGTGACAGAATGATCCTCCGGGTCATGTCCGATATCCCTGAAATGCAGCAATACCGACTCCTTGATATTGATCTCCCTAAGAGTGGCGTTAAGTCTCTTTGTCAGAGTCACGGCATTGTTATAGGTTCTGTCTGTGGTTCCGAAAGCCGGCATGGTCACAGAGATAATGTTTTCTCTCGGTAATCCCAGCAGATCAAAGGCTCTTGCGGTAACCAGAAGTGCCAGTGTGGAATCAAGACCTCCGGAAATACCTATAACTGCAGTCTTGCAGCCGATGTGCTCCAGTCTCTTTTTGAGTCCCAGCGCCTGTATGGTGAAGATCTCGTTACACCTCCGGGTTCTCTCCTGCTGATTACCGGGTACAAAGGGTTTAGGATCGATGTATCTTCTGAGATCTAATGCTTCGGCAAGGAGCTTTTCTCCAACAGCTTCTCCTGAGACTTCAGAATCCTCCGTTTCAGACTCAAACTTCTCCGGCTTAAAACTGAATCTTACGATCTCATATTTTTCTCTCAGCTCCTCGGAAACAGAAGGATACGTAGTGGTTCTGGACCTCTCCTGATCCAGCTTACGGAGATCGATATCCGCAATGTAGAGTCCTGTCTCGAAGCGCTTTCCTTCTTTAACTATGGAGCCATTCTCCGCAATGATATCCTGTCCTCCGAAAACAAGGTCTGTTGTTGACTCACCGTCCCCGGCATTGGTATAGACATAAGCTGCCACAAGACGGGCACTGGTGGAACGTATAAGCTCCCGGCGGTAACTGTCCTTTCCGACTGTTTCATCAGAGGCAGAAGTATTGGCAATGACGGTAGCTCCCGCAAGGGCATGCTTTGTGGAGGGAGTTTCCGGAACCCATACGTCCTCACAGATTTCAGCTGCAAGAACAAAATCCTTAAAGTCTTCGGCTTCGAGCAATATATTCATACCGAAGGGTATCTCATAGGTTTCTCCGGTTGCCTTTGATCTGTGCTTTAAAAATCTCACAGCTTCGCTTCCGGGATTAAACCATCTTCTCTCATAAAACTCACCGTAGTTCGGGAGATTCTTCTTGGGGATAATGGCAAGGATACGTCCATCGTGAAGAACAGCAGCTGTATTATAAAGCTTATGATCCGTATACCAGGTGGTTCCCACTACTACAACAATTTCTCTTCCTTTGGTTTCTTCCGCAATTTCATCCAGTGCTTTTTCTGCTTTATCAATAAGAATCGTCTGGTGGAACAGATCCGCACAGGTATATGCCGTTAATGCAAGCTCCGGGAAAACGATAAGCTTAACCCTCTGCTTCTCCGCCTCCACTATGTTACTGATTATCGCTTCTTTATTATGTGAAACATCCGCAACCTTTATCCCGGGCGTTGCGGAAGCAACTCTTATAAATCCTTCTATCATTGAAAAGCCTCCGATTGATTTACTATTAATTGATTCTGATTATACCACAAAAAAAGCCGTTCCTTTCGGAACAGCTCGTAAAATAAATATATGTTTTTAATTATCCTCAACTGAATAGTTAGGCGCTTCCTTTGTGATATGGATATCATGTGGATGTGATTCCTTGAGTGATGCACTTGAAATCTTCACGAACTCGCTTGTGCTCTGAAGTGTAGGAATATCCTTTGCACCACAGTATCCCATACCTGCTCTGAGACCGCCCACAAACTGGAAGATAGTATCCTCTACCTTACCCTTGTAAGCAACACGTCCCTCAACACCTTCAGGTACGAGCTTCTTGGCATTGGACTGGAAATAACGGTCTGCAGAACCGTTCTTCTGCTTCATGGCACCCATTGAGCCCATGCCTCTGTATACCTTGTACTTACGTCCCTGATAAAGCTCGAATTCACCCGGAGCCTCATCACAACCTGCAAATACAGAACCCATCATAACTGTGTTTCCGCCTGCTGCGATAGCCTTTACAACATCACCGGAATACTGAATACCACCATCTGCGATGATAGGTACACCATACTTTGAAGAAACCTCGTAAGCATTCATAACTGCTGTGATCTGAGGAACTCCGATACCTGCCACAACTCGGGTTGTACAGATAGATCCGGGTCCGATACCGATCTTAACGCAATCAGCTCCTGCCTTGATAAGAGCTTCAGTTGCGGCACCTGTGGCAACATTACCGGCAATGATCTGAAGATCCGGGAACTTCTCCTTGAGAAGTGATACACACTTAAGTACGTTTCCGCTGTGACCGTGAGCAGAATCAAGTACAACCACATCAACATGTGCCTTTACGAGCTCAGCTGCTCTTTCTACAACATTGGCAGTGATTCCGAGGGCTGCACCACAAAGAAGTCTTCCCTGTGAATCCTTTGCAGAGTTAGGATACTTCATCTGCTTCTCAATATCCTTGATGGTGATAAGACCCTTGAGAACTCCCTCATCATCCACGATAGGAAGCTTCTCTACCTTTGCCTTTGCGAGGATCTGCTTTGCCTCCTCAACGGTTGTTCCTTCCTTTGCGGTAATAAGATTTTCGGAAGTCATGCACTCCTTGATCTGCTTTGTGAAATCCTCTTCGAAAACCAGATCACGGTTTGTGATGATACCCACAAGCTTGCGATCCACTGTGATCGGCACACCTGAAATCCTGTACTTGCCCATGAGGTCATTGGCATCTTTAAGTGTATGCTCAGGGCTAAGGAAGAAAGGATCTGTGATAACGCCGTTCTCTGAACGCTTTACCATATCCACTTCCTCTGCCTGCTGCTCGATAGACATATTCTTGTGGATAATGCCTATGCCGCCGCAGCGTGCCATGGCGATAGCCATCTGATGCTCTGTAACGGTATCCATACCTGCAGAAATAAACGGGATGTTTAACTTTATGGATTTTGTAAGGTAAGTTGAAACATCAACAGAATTGGGAACAACCTCTGAATACTGAGGTACGAGCAGTACATCATCGAATGTGATGCCATCGCCGATAATCTTGGCCATCGGAAATCTCCTTTCAAAAAAAAAACAATCGCTGACACTTTTTTACCATGTCACTCTGTCTGTTTAAAAGGTCCTTTTCCCCTTGAAGGGCTTGGATCCAGGTTATGAATGGGTATTTGTTATAAAATTTTAACGAGTATAACAAAAGGAGAGTTTAAAATCAACCCTCCTTTTCATAAGCAATTCTATGTATGTTATTTAGAAATCTTAGTAATATCAACTTCTTAAGTCTGATGCAGCCAGGTGAAGGTACATGCCCTATGCATAGCCGCCTTACATATAACTTATTCAGTATACTGCCTGATAAGCTGCTGATAGGAAGTACTGAAGTTCAGTCCCTCATACTTTTTGAGCATTTTCTCCTTCTTTTCTGCATCTGTGCCGGGCTGCGGGAAATAAATGGTGAGACCGGATACACCGCCGTCATCGTTTGGAGTCACATATCTGCTGATTTCAACAGCATTTTCAACAGAACTCCTTAGGGAGGCCGCTGCTTCCCTTATCTCTTTGTAATTGATGCCTTCGCTTCCGCTGCCTGTGAAGTTACTCTCTATTGCTCCGAGAAAACTGCTGAAATCTACAAGATCATAGCTGTAACTGGGTGCAAATCTGTAAGCTTCTTTACTTGCCTGCCTCAGATGATCTCTTCCGTTTTCGGTTTTCTCAGCGCTCTTCAGAAGCTCTGCCAATGCCTTCAGCCTGTCGGAAGTGTTTCGCTTAAGGGCTTTAAGGTCCACCAGTGAATAAGCGCCTACCATTTCATCCTTGCCTTCACCTTTTCCCTTGTTTACGGCAATGAAATCATCTATAACCTGCTTACCCTGCTCTATAGCTGATAACTCTGGATTGCTGTTCAGCTTCTTCAACCAGTTTGTATAGTTAAGACCGATGCAATACTCATTATCTTCCGAAGCGATCATATAATCCACATGTGACGAAAGTCCGTAACCTGTTTCCATGGCGCCCATAAGTCTTGCATCAAAAAGCAGAAGATCCAGATCCATATCTGCATTGCCGAGAGCTGTAGACATCTCTGTCAATGTAAGCTGCTCGCCTGAGCCGTTAACCTCATCATATCCAAAGCCGCTTACGGGTCCGCCGGACTGTCCCCAGAGAACCGCCTCATATCTCTTTGCCGGGAAGTTTGTCTTTACATATTTAAGGAAAGCCTCAAATGAATCACCGTCTGTCATGCTGACTTCGGAAGTGTTTCCGCCATCACCGAGATAAATGAGCTTCGTGCCCTTAACCATCCATCTTTCGATTTTGGACTCGTCAAATTCCTTGTCTGCAGTTGAAATGTTATGGAAATCCTTGGTTCCGCCGGTTTCGATGATAACATTCATATCATCTGTGTTGAGGTTTGCGGAAAGCATGGTCACAAGACTGTTTGCTGCAAGGTTGGATTTGGTCTCGAGAGAAGAACCGATCATATATACAAGAACCGTAAGCTTCTTTTTATCCAAAGGAAGTGTTACAGTGCCGCTGTTTGTTGATGTGGCACTCTCTTTCTTTTTAGCTGAGGTTTCTGATGAAGCCTCTGTCTCTTTTTCAGTCTCTGCTGCGGTTTCCGTTTCAGCTAAAGTTTCTTTTGTAGTTTCTGATACAGTCTCCTTCGTGGTCTCTGCCGGGGTCTCGGCATCAACTGCATTTTTTGCTTCCTGAGATTTTTCTTCTGAAGAAGTCTCAGAGTCTTCGTTTACATCAGATGAACTGTCCATATATGGCTCATTGCTGAGAATGACATTTGTTTCAGAAGCCTTTTTTGTTCCATCAGCCTTATCAAGCTTTGCTCCTGATGAACCTATTCCCAGAATCTGATTAAGAGCCTCCTGATCTTCCGAAGCGGTATCGGTTGAATTGCTGACGGTTGATGCTTCTGTTGCAGCTGTTACTGTTGAAGCATCTGTCTCTTTCTTTTCTGAATCTGCACTGCGGTTTGCTCCCGCCACTTTTTTAGCGGCTGTACCGGCATTGTTTCCGTTTGAAGCTTTCGCGCCGGATCCGGCAGCTGCATTCGAAGCCCGATCTTCGCCTTTCGCAGCTGCCGTCTCCGCTGTTTCCGGAATTCCGGTTTCTATAGTAGTGTTGATATTCTCTGACTGATTAAGTGCAGCCTCAGTAAGACCTTCATCGGTTGTGATCCTGATGACCTCACCGGTAGTCTCAACCTCTGCAACCTGCTCTACCTGTACCTGTTCAACTGTAGCGGCACGATTAACGATTCCGAAAGCTATGGTTCCGAACAAAAGCATAAAGGCTATGGTAAAGCCGGCTCCCAAAGCAAGAACCTTTTTATGCTTTCTGAAGAAATCCACGGAGTCCTTTCTAAATTCCTGTAACTCCTCATTCTCCCAGGTCTCGTTATTATCATCCTGTCTTTTTCTGCTCTTAAACTCTCTCATAATCTCATAAACCCTTCCCTTTGAGAAGAAACGGTTCTTCATCCTGCATTGCTGGAACCGCTACTGTCTCTGTTCTTACATGTTAACAAAAATCCGCCTTAATTTGGTTGAAGTTATCCATACAAAAAAGGAACAGACTTTAATAAAAAAGTCTGTTCCTTTATTTTTTTTAAGATTTTTGTAAATGTCAGCGAGTTAACCGATCTTGATACCACTCAGGTATATCAGGAGCAATACTAGTTAAAATAATACCTTAGGCTGTATTTTGGGATATTTGTAGCCGCCCTATCTCCAATATATTGTCCTATACTGCCTGTATTTGTTTTCCAATAAATATCAACATGCGGCTTTGAAGAATTAGGATAAATAGAAACCAAAACAACTGCTTTAGTATAATCCTCTGTGGCAAGATACGCTGCCTTTCCATATTCGTTACCCGAAGGAACTACAGTTCCACCATCAACCTTGGTACCTTTGCCATAGTAGTAACCGTAACCCAGCACTGCTCTGTCTTTAACAATTTTACCTATTCTTGGATCATACGCTCCATATGCGTTAGCTCCTTCTTTTCCGCCACCTGTATCCCAGGATATTCCGGCTTTCAAAGCACTTGGATTGTCATGTACTCCTGCATAGTACAAATCTATGGCTGCCGAAGCGGCGGTACGCATAGTAGCTATATCATGTGCTTCTCTCGCCTTTTCGAGCTGAACATTCAGGATAGGTATACTTATAGCCACCAAAATAGCTACGATAGCGCACACGATCAACAATTCTGCTACGGTAAATCCTTTCTTAAAGTATTTCATATCTTTCCCCTCTAAAAAACAACTATTCTCACACTTCTATTCTAATCTAAATCATGTTCATTATCCATGTTTAAACATTAATAAAGTGGAAATTTTTGCTTTTGTCAGTTTTTTGGAGGTATTTTGCCTCATCCCTGCGCATATATTTCAGTATAATATGCCTCAAGCTGAGCCTTGCATCCTAAAAATGGTGCCTTCATGTTGGGATCAAACTGAGTACCCATGCCTTCGCACATGATCTGTGTGGCTTTTTCAAAGCTGAAAGGTTCTTTGTAAGCTCTCTTACTGACAAGTGCATCATAAACATCAACCACTGCCATTATTCTGGCTTCAATTGGTGTCATTGATCCGACAAGTCCCTCCGGATAACCACGTCCGTCCCATCTCTCATGATGGTACCTGGCCACGTTATAGGCAACCTTAACGAAATGCTCTTCTTCCACACCATCCAGCAGTATCATAACCATCTCACCGCTTTTGGTGGAATGCATCTTCATGATCTCATACTCTTCATCCGTAAGCTTTCCCGGCTTGTTGAGTATGCTGTTTTCCACTATTATCTTTCCCAGATCATGCATTGGCGCAGCTCTCATGATATCATCAGCAAAGGCATCATCAATATCCATAAGTCCCTGTCTTCGGATCTCGGCAACCAGGATGTTGATGGTGTCACTGGTTCTTTTTACATGACCTCCCGTATTGTTGTCACGGTTTTCAACCATATTTGCCATACCGGCAACTACCTTATTCTGGATGCTCCTTATGTTCCTTGTAGCCTCCTGAACCTGCCTGTTAAGGGACTCATTGTAGGAATTAACAAGATCAAAAGCCTTCTGCTCTTCCGTGGCATCCCTTAGCTCATAAACATATCCTCTTTTTGGCCCATTAGTTCGGATGGTAAAGGTATGGATTTCTGCTATACAGGTTATATCCCCCGTTTGAAATTTTCTGGATGCAAAGCCTTCTTTTTCAAAGGCATACATCATGGGATACATTAACCTTGTAAACCCGCTTCCTTCCATCAGAGGTTCGTCAACTACCTGCTCCCTTAACTCAGGCAGAAAATCATAGGCTCTGTCATTGCAGCTTAAAAAACGCATTTGCGTGTCAACAGCAACAAAGCCCTTAACAGTCTGAGTATTCTGGTGCTTTGTCGTAATAGCGGTAAGATCATGTGCCTGGGCTCTCTCGTAATTATATGCCAAAAATATATCTGTAAGGACGTAAACAAAGGGCAGGAGCGAAAACTGCATCAATCCCAGAGCATCCGGCAAATAAGCCAGAAGCCCCATGAATACACCTGCCGTGAGAACATAAAGGGTTCTTTTTGAATAAGTACCCTTCCTTACATAAGCCAGGATCATCAGAGCCATAAAGATCGTTCCAAGTACAGCCAGGTAAACTGTGTGGAACAGCTTCAAAGGACCGTCAGTAATGTTTGTCACATTACCCATAGTAGTATGTATCACTGTGATAGTATCATAATAGTTCTTATTATGAACACTAAGCCAGACTATGCCTAAGTGAATAAAAGCAGTCCCATAAGCCAGAAATCTTGTGAAAAATCCCACCTTTATATCTAAAGCCTTAAGCATTGACAGTATTGCGATAGACAATAGGATCGTACAGTCAAAATAACAGATACAAAAACATATCATGGCTGCTTCCCAGCCAAGAACCGTAGTTTTCAGCCAGTAACCCAGATTAACTATAACTATGACGATAAAAGTAGCATTAGTATAAGGACTGACTTTTTCATATCCTCTGCCGGCGATAAGGATCCATATCAAAACAGACACTAAAAGGCACAAGCCATAGGCGTATGTAAACATCACTGCCCCCCTAACATCTGGTCTATTTCAAAATATGTATCATTGCCACCTTCAGGATCCTCTATGATATGAAGCTTCGAACCCATTAATACGAGAATCTTGTCAGCAAGCCCTAAACGGAATTTTGAATTATCATGCATACCGGGTGTCCCATTATCCCGAACGGATATCACAAGATGAAGACTATTGTCGTGTTCCTTGGAAAAAACAACCAGCTTTATCTCTCCTGTGTCCATTCTGTCAAGAGAATTAAGTATCAGTGAGTGTATTAAATATCTTATCCGTTCACCGTCACCATACAGTTTACTCCGGATAGGCTGTTGAACATTAAAATTAAATGTGATCTGACTTCCCTCAAGCTCCGGTTTTACATTCTCTTCAATATCTTTTACCATAGCATTAAAATCATACTCTTTTTCTTCTACAGCAAAAAATCCGTTGTCAATCTTTAAAAACTCCACCAGATCCTTTAGAAGATTTGAGGTTTTTGAGATACCGCGTTTTGACTTTATTGCGTATTCACGTATTGTTTCTTCCTTACTTTCATCAATTATATGCTGTTCCCGGCTAAGGGTTTCATTGCAATTATATATGAGATTCTCTGCCAGATTGCTGAACAGATTTATCCTTTCCTCCTTTTCGCTTTCAATATCGCTTATTTTTTGAACTATACTATCCTTTTCACGTTTTTCGTCATCTATGATCTGAAGTGCAAACACTACTCTGTCAACAGGCTGACCTTCAACGTAATCCATGGCAAAAAAATGTATACGGCACCACCCTCTGAACTTACTCATATATTCGCAGGTGATATTCTTTTTTCCCTTCATCCTGTCACTGAGAGTTAAAATATCTACAAATTCCAGTACATTCTCTTTGAAGCTCTCAGTACAATCGATGTTGAAAAGATGTTTGAACTGTTCATTGGCTCCCATGTCCTCGGGTCTCTTGAGGTCGCTTTCTACCTCAGATACCACAGAGACTATTTTATTTTTTACGATGTCCACTATATAGATAACATCATATATATCAGACATACTTGAAATTCCCGACTTCTTAAGCTCCAGCTCCTTAAGGGTATCCTCATAGATTTTTATGGATGTCAGGTAAATGATCAGGTTCACAAGCCAGATCATAAGAAGCGTGATGATGATATAAAATAATGTACCGTTTGTTATATCCCTGTGGTAATAAAAGCTCAGGTCAATATTGTCAAGATCCAACGTGTCAAGATAATAAAATATCACGCCGGTGGTGAGCTCGGAATGAGGTCCGGCAGGAATTTCATTATCCTTCAGCGAAGGAAAATATATCACATAATCACCCTTTGAAAGAGGGATAAGCAGGTCACCGTCATAAACATAATCAAGCTCAACCTCTTCCAGCTTGTAATTTCTAAGATCAAGCTTCTGAACCTTTTCATCCTCGGTCCCAACGGCCTGATGTATCTCAACAGTTCCGCACCAGGCATTGTTAATGTAACAGTCTCCACGTATGTTTATACGGAGAGTCCACTGACTCACCAGGTCTTCCGAATGATTATAAAGAACTCCGTCGATTGTCTGCCCCTTCAGGTCCACTTTTTCCCCATTCAGGTCAAAATCTCTTTTTAACCATTCACTAGTACACCGAATAATAATTAACTGTTACATTCTTCATTGGATTTTACTCCAGCTTCAGTTGCTTCCTCTTCGCTAATCTCATCCATTTTGTAAGTCCAATGATAGACCACTGGTTCACGATTAACTTCTTCAAAATAT
>JAGAXP010000036.1 GCA_017940955.1 Oribacterium sp. | reverse complement strand
GAGACAATACTCACATTCATAAAAGGATATGATAATACCTATTAAATTTTTGTTACCCCATAGCATTAGAATGGATGACTGGCCAAACTAAATACCATTGCCGGCTGAACTGTTACTTTTTGAACAAGAAACATAACGAATACTTATAACATTAACCTTGAAATATATGAGGTTTATTTATATAATTTTTCTGTCTGTGCTAAAGCGCAGAGCCGGGAGGTGCAGTTATGTCATTAAAACGGATACTTGCCGTTTTGGCATTGGTTTTAATTGTCATATTGCTTGTGATGCTTTTGTTTTTTGCCTTCACTGGTGCTAAAAAAGAGTATATCCTGGCGGTTCTGTTTTGTCTGATCGTGGTACCTACGGTGATATATATTTTCATCTGGTTCACGGGACTGACTAAAAAATAATATTTTTGATGCTTCGGTCACGAATCTCTCACAGCGGTTCAGCCGCCCGATTTCCGGAATAATGATGTAAGATTATTCTGAATGGTCTCTCAGAGAGCCTTGAATGTGCATTAATGGGAGCCTGAAGGCTTGGAATCTAAATGGTGGACATATAAGAGTGATCATTAAATCGGCATGTGTCAAAAAGGTGAGAAGCATCAGTAGTGTCCATGCGGATACTATCCCTTTAGGAGGATTTTTATGGTTCGAGCAATCGTAGGTGCAAACTGGGGAGACGAGGGAAAAGGTAAGATCACTGACATGCTTGCAGAGTCTTCTGACATCGTGGTACGTTTTCAGGGCGGTGCAAATGCAGGTCATACAATCATTAACAATTATGGCCGGTTTTCACTTCACCTTCTTCCGAGCGGTGTGTTCTATGATCACACAACTTCAGTGCTTGGCAATGGCGTGGCATTGGATATTACAAAGTTCGTTTCTGAGCTGAAATCAATTGTTGATGCAGGAGTTCCCACACCTAAGATACTTGTTTCTGATCGTGCACAGGTTATGATGCCCTATCATGTACTTTTTGACAGCCTTGAAGAGGCAAGACTTGCAGGAAAGAGCTACGGTTCCACAAAGTCCGGCATCGCTCCTTTCTTCTCTGACAAGTTTGCAAAGATCGGTCTTCAGGTAAATGAGCTTTTTGATGAAGAGGTTCTCACTGACAGACTTCATAAGGTTGTTGAGATGAAGAATGCTACACTCCGTGAGCTTTATCATGCTCCTGAGCTTGTATATGAGGATCTTCTTGCAGAGATGCACAAGCAGAGAGATCTCATCGCGCCGTATGTAACAGATACTTCCAAGTTCCTGAGAGAGGCTCTTAAGGCAGGAAAGACTGTTCTTCTGGAGGGTCAGCTGGGAACAATGAAGGATCCGGATCATGGTATCTATCCGATGGTTACTTCAAGCTCAACACTTGCAGCTTACGGTGCAGTTGGTGCAGGTATTCCTCCATATGAGATTAAAGATATAATTGCTGTTACAAAGGCTTATTCTTCAGCGGTAGGTGCAGGTGACTTTGTTTCCGAGCTTTTCGGAGATGAGGCAGAGGAGCTTCGTAAGAGAGGCGGAGACAAGGGCGAGTACGGTGCAACTACAGGCCGTCCGAGAAGAGTAGGCTGGTATGATGCGGTTGCTTCAAAGTACGGCTGTCAGCTCCAGAGCGCAACCGAGGCTGTCCTTACAGTACTTGATGTACTTGGATACCTTAAGGAGCTTAAGGTTTGCACAGGCTATGAGATAGACGGAAAGGTAACTACAGATTTCCCTGTAACACCGCTCCTTCATAAGGCAAAGCCTGTTTATGAAACACTTCCGGGATGGAACTGTGATATCCGCGGTATCACTGATTATGAGGATCTTCCTAAGGAGTGCAAGGACTATATCGATTTCATCGAGAAGCAGATTGAAACACCTATTACCATGGTATCCAACGGTCCTGAGAGACACGCAATCCTTAAGAGAACACCAAAGATCTGAAAATGGAACAGCTCATGTGATGTTTTTGGTTGAAGGATTATATAATGGGAATTTCGAATTATAGTTGAGTTTTCCGAAATAATTTAGGGTCAGACATTAAGGTCCGGCCCTTTTTTGGTGCGGAGATTTTAAGAGATTTTTTAATAATTCTATTGACTTGCAGTGATAACGAATATATAATTCGGAGAAAATTGTAGGACAATCATCCAGCAATTGAAATACTTCAATTTATCTTAGTAAAAAAAGAGGGGAAAAATAATGAGAAAACTATTTATGATTACAGCATCCATGCTGCTTGCAGCAGGGCTTTGCGCTTGTACTACAGAAAGAACGGTAAAAACAGAAGTTAACTTCTCTACAACTAATGATGGTAAAACCAAATCATATAGTTACACATCAGATACAACGAATGGAAAAACCACTGTAACAGAGTCATCAGGTGAAGAAACTACTGCAGCAGAGCCGTCAGATGTAGAAATCAATGCAACAGAAATATCAGAAGATGGCGAAAGTGGAAATGATCTTGACCTCCGCTATTATGCAGAGAACGGCCAGGCATACATTATCACAACAGTTAATACTGAAGGAATTGAAGTCGGAGCAGTAAACTTAGAGGATTCAACAAGTGTTGCAGATGCATGGGTTGAGGATAATGTTTTAACTGCCGTTTTTGATGCTGAGATCGAGGAAGGTGAAGCATATGCAGTTATTGAGGTATATGAAGAAGGTTCAGACGAGGCTATCAAGTCCATTATACTTCCTGTATATGTAAAAGATGGTGAGATTTATGATGTGGCTCAGGAATTTTCAATGGTAGATACGTTGGACGAGTACTTTAGCGAGCAAACTGAATAAGTCATAACATGAAATACTTCAATGAAGAAAGCCTGCTAATAAAAAGTCAAGAGGAAATTGAAGAAAATATCGGATCTGGTTTTGGGCATCAC
The DNA here is from genome assembly GCA_017940955.1 of Oribacterium sp. The sequence goes on along the minus strand of JAGAXP010000036.1, from coordinate 74 downwards.
AAATAAGCCACCTTTAAAGCTGGCCTACAGAAAAAGATATCCACAATACTCAGTTTTCAGTTTCCGACTGAGTT
>JAGAXP010000035.1 GCA_017940955.1 Oribacterium sp. | reverse complement strand
TGCTCTGCTAAAGCATTTTTCCTATATATAAATCTGTCAAGTGTTACATCAGATTTATTCATTACTCTGTCAACTCCCAATATGTCAAAATGCTTACATATTGTTAATCGGCATGATTTCTTTAAAAAATAAGGCAATCCGTGTGATCACAATGTTAAATTTAGCTATTAACCTGTTTCTCATACTTGGATATTTCATTTTCATAATTAATCACTTCAAAAAACGGTTATACCCACTGCAGTTTTTGCAGATTAAGCATAACCGTTTTTTATCTTTAATCCCTTTTAATCAGAACTTCCTTTCCCTCAAAGGCAAAAGCAAGCTTTATTATCTTTTCCTTGTCGAATCCTGCTTCCAGAAGTTCAGCTTCATACTTCCTGTCTTCGATCTGTTTAAGAGCCATATCGCAAAGCTCGTCAAGGGTCTTGCCCTTCTCACTCCTGCGCTTGGCCTTAAACTCGATGATCACAGCATTATCCTTTTTGTCCTTCGGGCGGAGCATCACATCATAACGCCCAAGGCCGCTTTCACGGTTTGACTTTATCTCGTATCTGTCACGGAGTTCCACAAGAAGTCCGATCACAAGACCATGGTAGAAGTTTTCCGGGGCTGCCTTGCCGCTCCCGTCAAAAGTGCTCATCATGTCTTCACAGATTTCCGACATGGTATCCATCATGTCGTCGATATTGCCTTCCAGCAGTGCTTTTACAAAATAGCTGTAGTTATGTCCGGCATTTTCAAACCATCTCTTTACAAGTATGCTGAAGCTCACCATAACCTCATAATTTGTCAGTTTCAGCTCATATTCAGTTACTCCACTGATATCTTCTTTGGCTATTGCCTTGAGATACCCGCTTGCATACAAAAGGCTCCATACAGCTTTTTCATTTCCATCCATCCCACCAAAAACAAGCTGCTCATCAATCTCTGATTTTACACTTCCGCTTTTCAAAAGCTCTTCAAAAGACTTCTTTATCTCAACATCACCTTCTCTTACAAGCTTTGAAAAAAGTGAGTTTGAGCTTGTATTGGCCCAGTATGGCTCATATTTACCCGTCTGCAGAAATGAGATGATGGACCATGGATTGTATATTCCCTCCATATCTCCAAATTTGAATCCGTCGTACCACTCTTTTACCTTTTTCTTTTCGGCTCCGTACCCATATTCATCAAGAGCTTCAAATACTTCCTTCTCAGTAAACCCAAAAGAGTCCGCATACGTATCGGATGAGATAGTTACAATCTTTAGGTTATTGAGATCAGAAAACAGCGACTCCCGACTGACTCTGGTGATACCGGTCAAAAGTGCTTTTTGTAGATTTGTATTTGTTTTTAATGCTGCATTAAACATATTCCGCATGAATCCGGTGATTTCATCCCAATATCCATTTACATATGCTTCCTGCATCGGAGTATCGTATTCATCGATCAGGGTTATCACCTTTTTTCCATAATAGTTGCTAAGCCAGGCAACATAACGGTTAAGGCATTTCATGGTCATTTCTACAGCCATGTTATCTGAGATCGCATCGTAAAACTCTCTTTCCTTCTCATCAAAACTGTCCTTTAGAAACGACGGGGACGTGTGATCAATGTAACACTTTCGTTATTTTTCCACCATTCCGAAATAAATCCGGTTTTATCTATATAGAAATTCTTTTGTTCTATAACCTGTTCATAGTCCTGTATACCAAGTCCGACAGTCTTTAATATGTGATGCACCTCTTCTCGCTACATCCGTATGTATTTATGTGCTTATACTATCATAATTCGTTAGCACCCTCAATTAAGTGCGTCGTATGAAAGCAAAGGCACAGGTAAACGTTTACTATTGCCAATTTCCTTGATCACTTAAAAGATTCTGCTCTCTGACTTATCAGATTTATATAGTCTTCCTTCATCTCAGAAGGAATATATGCCTGATTTATAAGTTCAATGAATACATCCTTATACTTAAGAACCTGTTTCATCAAACCTTGGGCAGTTTTTTCGCTCAGCTCAAGGCTCTCTGCCAATGCAAAAAAGTCTTTTTTTCGAAGATTTCTCTTTTTTCCATTAAGAGTTAAAGCTACCTGTTCTTTATCAGCAGGGAGTATGATGTTCACAGGCAAAAGATCATAAGCCTCTGATAAACCAAACACTCTGCTTCCGGGTTTATTTTCTATCAACGAAAAATTTTTGAGATGCATATCAGAATTCCCGGTCACATAACAAAAAACGAGTCTATAGAATAGTTCAGCCAGATCGATTCCGATGTTTTGTGAATATTTCTTTATTATTTTCCCACACTGCTCATAGGAACCTCTGTATTTATCCTCGGTCATCCTGCCTGATAACTGGCAAAAATCTTCCATCGCATACATTTTCCCTTTTGACCTGTCAATTCTTTTCGTTATATATGCGAGTTTGCCCCGGCTGCTTATCAATGCATTGGGTACAGTTTTTATCCTGCATGCTTCGGCCATTTTCATAGTAAGATATTCCACTTCCGGTAAATGATCGAAATCATTTGATTGTGGCTTCAGAATATAACCTGTCGGATAGTCGACTACTGTAAGTCTCGAAACATTAGCATACGTATCAAGATGAAGCGATAATTTCTTTTGTACTCCCGGCACAGTAAGTCCCTTGTTGACAGTACTTTGGGCCAATGCTTCTAACTCTTCATCTGAACAGTCAAGTTCAGGAAGCATCACAGTTCCAAAAAATGATTTTATACATTTTTGATGCCATGAAACTTTTGATTCATAGTCATTAGGGTTTTGTATGATCTTATTGCAGCACAAACATCTAGTCATCGCCCGCCTCTATTCTTACATCTCCTATACAATCACCACATGTCACAAGCATTAAACCAAATCTGTCTTTCCCATCTATCTTCCAGTTTCTTTCGACAACTCCCAGAAGCCACCCTTCCGGAATCAACCCATCAAAAAAAGGGAACAATGTATTGGACTTAAAAACTTCATTTGACAAAGGAAATGTTAAGCTTATCGGCAAAGCCTCTTCTGATTTAAGATATTCATCATCGTATAAAAACTCATACCCTTCCTCTGTTTCTTTTATAATCCCAGCGTATTTGTTTTGGACAAAAACTTTTCCTGATCTACCCATGCTATATTCTCAAAGATTCACTTAAATTCATCCCGGTTTATCTTTCCCGGGACAGCTTCCATTCCAAACATCCCCAGCGCCTGATTTACTTTGTCCATGCGAACAGTCTCCTTACCCTGTTCCAGTTCTCTGACAAATCTTAGTCCTAATCCGGCTCTAAGTGCAAATTCTTCCTGGGTAAGCCCGGCTTTCTTTCTCTCTGTTTTGATAAATTCTGAAATAATATTACTCATAATCACAATATATACCCTATCGGGTATTATTACAATCAATTTTCACCATTTTATACCCTTTAGGGTGTATTATATATATTTTTTCGCAATTATATACCCGAATGGGTATATTATTTGATAGCGAACGCAAATCTATACCCTATAGGGTATAGATTTTAAAGTAGATGCTGCAAACTATGCAACATCCACTTCCTTTTTACAAATCAACAAATATTTCATTATGATGGGCCATGGGGACGGGGTTAGTGGTCCATTTTTGAAAAATGGA
>JAGAXP010000034.1 GCA_017940955.1 Oribacterium sp. | reverse complement strand
TTTGGTATGTCGTCAAGGTGGGAAGTGAGGTGCGGACATGACAGTTAAAAACATCAGCACCCGTGCCAAGATATGTGGCAGGAGTGCCAAATGTACGGGTGGTCATTCTGCTGTTGAGCAATCCTCATATATCAGCAGGGAGAAGATGTACTGCGAGTATGACGGTCAGACATATTATCCAAAGTATTCCGAGGATCTTGTTCATTGCGAAGTTTTGCTACCGGAGAATGCACCTGAAGAATACAAGGATCCCTATGTTTTATGGAATAGTGTGGAGCTTGTCGAAAAATCAAAGGATGCTCAGCTTGCCCGAACATTCCGTATAGAACTGCCAAACGAATGGAGCTACGATCTTGCTAAGGAAGTGGTGAAGGATTATTGCGAGCGGAACTTCGTTAGTAAGGGGATGTGTGTTCAGTATGCCATCCATGATTCTGAGAATAAGCAGGGACAACGCAATCTGCATTGTCATATCATGCTCACATTACGGAGCATTGATGAGCAGGGAAAATGGATGCCGAAACAGAAGAAGGTTTACCAGAAGGATGAGAATGGTGAACGGATCCCGCTTATTGATAAAAAGACCGGACAACAGAAGGTTGATAAACAGAACCGAAAGCAATGGAAATGCGACACGATTCAGACCAATGATTGGAATAGTAAGGAGAAAGCCAAGATATGGAGAAAGGATCTTGCCGACACCATAAATGCGGTCAATGCCAAGATCGGAATGACGGATAAGTTTTGGGAGTATCGTTCCTTTAAGGAGCAGGGACTTGATATCATCCCTCAGATCCATCTTGGAGAGAAAGCAAGTGCAATGGAGCGTGCAGGGATCCGGACGATCCGAGGCGATATCAATCGGGATATCATCGCACGAAATGCCATCATTGATGCTGCCCGTGCCGTATATGAAAAAGCCAAGGATGAACTTGCACAGGCTATGGCTATTCCGGCTACTGTAGTTAAGGCATTCAAGAGCGAGATCATTGATGTAATCCGGAAAGTGGCTGAGCGTAATAATAATCGTTTGAGTCTGCCGATAGTTAAGGGCAAGTTTATCGGTGCTGTTTCAGATCGTGCTTCTCTGCAGGACAAGGCAAAAATGGAAGCCTATGTGCAGAGCAAGGGATGGACTACCTTTGATGAAATGCAGGAAGAGCGTAAGGCGACAAAAGCCGAGTATGAAAAGCTTGGTAAGAGCCGAGGCGATATGAGCGCACGCATGGATTATCTTGAAAAGTTGCTTGATTTCCATGAGAAGTATGAGCCGTATCAGAAGGTCAATGCGGAGTATTGGAAGCTGAAAAAAACCGAAGAGAAAAACGGAAAGCCACTTGGTTTCTTTAAGAAAAGTCAGGCAGAGGAATATAAGAGAAAGCATCAGACGGAACTCAATACTTACAAGATCTACCGTGATACCCTTAAGAGCATGATCGTGGAGCCGGACAAAAAGATCAATCCAAAGGCATGGACGAAGGAGCTTGACGGTCTGAAAGAAAGCTATCGGAAAACGGAAAGACCGTTATCGGATGCTATCGTGGATCTTGCCAAGATGGAAGTGCTTAATCACAACAAACATGATCTTGAAAGAATGCTTCAGAACGAGAGAAGCGAGAGGAACCAGACACACATCAGAAACAGGGATCAGATACTGTAAACATGAGCATATTGAGGAGCAAAAGGCATGGTTATCATAGCGGTAATCGTGCCTTTTCTTTTCGGAGAGGAGGATTATGGAGAATACCGAACAGAAATACAATGCCGGAGGATCCTTTGAGACCACCATCGGCAAGACACAGTACGAAGTCGTTATGAACTTCAAAGAAGAAGGCATGAGTATGCAGGAAAAGGCGCTCAGAGCCGTAAAAGAGGGCATTTCCGAGGATAGCAAGCCTGCCTAACATATTGCAAGTGATAGTAATTTGTTCTTGACAAAATGCTTCCAAAGGGAACAGTAGTAAATGAATGCGGTAATGCTCTATTACAAAATGGTTATAGGATAAAAATCTTCAACACCATAAATTTCAAGAAATCCATGCATTACAATCCTTTCGCTTATATTCATGATGGTATATACCCAGCCCTTTAATTTGCTGTGCGAGAAGGCAGATGATGTGTATGGCGGCAGGCTTCCGGTACATGTAAGGTGCCTTATCGATGAGGCGGCGAACATTGGACAGATTCCAAATCTTGAGAAGCTTATGGCAACTATCCGAAGCCGTGAGATCTCAGCGGCACTTGTTCTTCAGGCGAAATCTCAGCTCAAGTCAATATATAAGGATAATGCTGATACCATCATAGGTAACTGCGATTCTCAGATTTTCCTTGGAGGTTCTGAGAAATCCACATTAAAGGATCTCAATGAGGTCCTTGGTAAAGAGACCATCGACATGTACAACACCGGAGAGACCCGAGGACAGTCCCAGAGCTACAACATGAACTATCAGAAGCTTGGACACGAACTGCCATACTTGATCGTGAAGAGTTCAGATGCCCACAAAACACATCGAACAGGGACACGATCATCTGGACGCAGTTCCGGGCAGGCAGCGATTATCTAACGCTTTTTCCGTCTGCCCTTTGTCATATTCCTCAGCTCTGCCTTATAACGTCCCGACCGCTCAAAAATGGACATAAGCATGTCTTTCTCTTCGGAGGTCAGCTTATCTAACGGAATACGGATCTCTTTTGAGAAGTAATACAGGAGCAGATCCATAAGATTCTTTTTGGTTCCCCCGGGCTCGTTAGTTATCGAAGCCACATCCTCAACGATGGTGTTAAACCGGGAGGCAATCATATCGTCCGGAGCGGCATCGGGATCCTTCTTATGAGTCTCACGTAGATCTTTGGCAATCGCATCCAGATCGCAGTGCAGGAGATTAAAGAAATATGCGTCATCTTCGATGCGGGCAACATCAAGCATCTGAAGATTTTTGATATCCTCGGAAGAGGAGTCACCTGCAGCATTATCACCGGACAGATCACCGTTTATTATAGAGTCCCGAATCGCATCCACGATAGCATTCAGGCTCTGTATCTGAATGCCGGCTTTTCCGTCAACATATATTTCCAAATCTGCAAGGAACTTCATAAAAGCAGGATGCGTTGTCAGCTCACAAAGGAGCCGGTTGTTGATATCACCGCTTTTAAGGAGTCTGATCATATCATCATTTATGGAAAGTTCACAGAGATCAGCGTTACTTTCCTGCTCGTTTTCCGATAGACCTAACAGGTAATCCGTTGATACATGATAGAACTTTGCCAGGGCAACGATTGACGAGTGGGGGATATCCTTTAGCTCATCATTTTCATATGTGCTGAGGGCAGTCGTGGATATGCCGGTCACGTTGCTGACCTGCTCCAGTTTTAAGTTTCCATTATTGTAGCGGAGATCACGAAGCTTCTCCTGTAGACTTTTCTTCATCTGCATAAAAATCCATCCGTCCTGTCCGTCAGTCTGTCACAGCTCACCTCTGGGCTGTCAGTTTATATATCGGCATCATTATTGCTGGCATTAGAGCACCTTTGAAAGCTGCTTCATAGGTGGCTTTTTTATACCTTTATGAGCGGCATGAATACACAAATATTATAACCGAAAACACTCTTTTCCGCATTGGCGGAAAAATGAGCTGTCAGGGGATTTTTTCAGATAAGCGGATATAACGCACAGGGCTATTTTTTGAGCCATAATAAGCGCAATCCCGGGACAAAACCGGAGTGCAGTGCACGGCACTTCGGGGAAAGGAGAAGAACATGGAACACGATTATATTACGACTAAAAAAGAACTGCCGGAGGGAGTCTATTATCCCAAGTTTTTACAGGATGAAATATTCCTGTCGGCATCGGCAAAGCAACAGTATATTTTCCTGCTTGAAAAGACACTGAAGGAAGAAAGATCAGATGAGCTTGGCAGGCTGTATACGGAGATATCAATCGAGGATCAGGCGTTTCATTTGAGCAAGAGTATCGCAACGATCAAGCGTGGTCTTTTGGATATGGAAATGATGAATCTGATCGAGCGAAAAAGGCAGGGAGTCGGCAAGGTAAACCGCATCTATGTACTGATCTGACGGGCATAGTAGCAGAATGTTACCGCTCACGGATGAACCATAGGAACAGATTGTTACAGCGCAGCAAAGAACTGTGTAATCCGGAAACGGCAATCATGATTCACAAGGCACGAAAGACAACGAGAGACATGGCAGCCAGGGGCATATCACAAGCGGATCACGGTAGGAGATGGAGCATGGCGATGGAGCGAAAAACCGACCGGAGCCGGGACACTGAGGTCTCGAAGAGCGCACTTCTATACATCCCCCTCCGGGGATGTATGTCGCGCGACCTGCCAGTGGCTGGTGAAGCCGTCATCCGAATGCCGGTTTCACTGCGTAGCCTGCGGCTCCGGAAAAGGGGCAGGCCCCTTTCGCTGCGTTGCAGCTATCCCCTAAACCATGGCTCAGTCATGAACTGACGGTATGTTCATACCGCAGTACATCTGTGAGCCTTGCAACGGTCTACATCTGCAGTTTGGTCTGAATAATCGAAAGATGGCTATGACCGCCAAGACAGCATTTTTTTACAACATAAAACAACAGATTTAATCAGCAAAGGAGGCTGAAATATATGAGCAAAACAAAAGAAGAATTGATGAAAGAAGTAAATATGAAAAAACACAAGGAAGAACAGGAAAAGCACAGGCTTCAGCGTGCTCAGAATCGTAAGGATTATCTTGAGACTACCATGAGGAAACAGAGGACGCACCGGCTCATTACAAGAGGTGCCACTCTGGAGAGCATTATCCCAGAGGTAAAAGATATGAGCGAGCGGGCATTTTATGATGCGGTGGAAACATACTTTTCGACCGGAACTCACCGTAAAGAATTTTGTAATCAGATCGCGTTTTCAAATGCTATAAAAGAGCATGCCGATCGTGCGATCACGGACAGGGCGAAACGTAAGGAGACAGGTAACAATACCGATACTAAAGGAACAGCAGATTCGAAAGCGCCGGGACAGAGTGAAATGAACACGGAAAATAATCCTCCGGCAGCTGTTATGGTTGCTCAGAAAGGCGGTGCATGATGTCTCTGTATCACTTTCATGTCACACAGATCGGACGCAGTAAAGGTCACTCCGCAGTTGCCGCAGCAGCATACCGTTCCGGAGAGAAAATCTACGACGATTATTACGGCGAGACTCAGGATTATACGAAGAAGTGCGGAGTGGTCAAAACGGGGATTCTGTTGCCGGATTATGTGCCGGAAAGGTTTAAGGATCGCTCTACCCTCTGGAACGAGCTGGAGTCTGTAGAAAAGCATCCGAAAGCACAGCTTGCCTACAGCTTTGATATGGCTCTCCAAAATGAGCTTACGGATGAGGAAAATATAGCATTGGGAGAGCAGTTTGTCAGGGAAGAGATGGTGGCAAGAGGCATGATCTGTGATGTTGCGTTCCATATGCCCGGAAAATCCGATGATGATATTAAGAATTTCCATATGCATGTACTCAGCCCCATTCGTCCATTCCTGCCGGAGGGTAGATGGGGAGAGAAGCAGCATCGGGAGTATGTTCTTGATGAAAATGGCGAGCGTATGCGGGATGAAGATGGAGAATATATTTTCAATTCCCGTCCGACGACTGAATGGGGCAGTCCTGAGCTACTGGATCACTGGAGAGAACGATGGGCACAGATGGTTAATGAGGAATTTGAAAAGCGTGACATTGCAGAGAGAGTTGATCATCGTTCCTACGTGGACCAAGGGCTTGACCTCATACCGCAGGTGCATGAAGGAGCCGCGGTTCGGAAGATGGAAGCGAGGGGCATCGTTACAAGAAAAGGAGACCTGAACCGCTTTATTAAAAGTACGAATAAACTGCTCCGGGATACGATCAGGAAACTTAAGGAACTGGCACAGTGGTTTAAAGATATAAAGCCGCAGTTAAACAGGCTTAATGATCCAACGCTTCATAACCTTATCGTTGAGTATTTTGATTACCGGAATGAGGTGGCGGAAACATATACGAGAGGCACACATTCAGCTAAGAATAAGAACCTTAAGCTCATGGCGAAAATCATAGCCTATATTGAGGATCGAAAGCTTTATACGCCGCAAGAACTGGAAAGGCGCATAAAGGATCTTCAAGGGAGGGCAGATTTTAAAAGTGTTACTCTGAGCAACCTCAAAAAGGAAGTAAAAGAGTATACGGATAAGGTCAAATACGCCGGGTTCCTTGAAGAGACAAGATCTATATTTGAGGAATCTCAAAAAATCTTTTTCCCGGGAGCGAAGAAGAAATTTCAGCAGGAGCATGATAAGGAACTGAAACGCTATCATGTGGCGGCAAATTATTTTGCCGGAAAAGTTACTACTGCGGATCCTGAGTTTTTTCTTAGCGGGTGGAAAAAAGAGCTTGAGGCTAAGAAAGCCGATTATGAGACCGAAGCCGGTGAAATGAAGGCGCTGCGTTCCGAAATCCGTCAGCTTCAGGAGGTCAAAAAGGCGATAGATTATGCCGTTGCCAAAAGAAACGGAGAGGATCCCAAACTGCCGACGGTTTATATGGAGGAAGATGAAGTGGAGAAAGCCATGAGAACAAAGGGCAGGGAGACTCAGATGCATCATAAGGAAGCGATTTCCAAGGCGCATGATGTGATGGAAGAAATCGAGGAAAGTAAGCATAACTCAAAGGAGTTTCAGGAAAAACAAGCGGATAAACAGGATAAGAAAAAGCGTAAAGGAGTAGACGATGATTGATAATACAGCAAAAATGGAATCCACACGATTTGTGATAGTCAGGGAATTTAACGGCTCACAGAGCATGGTGGATGCTTTCGGAGCCTTAGTGGAAAGACAGGCGAATGATAATTACGAACGCTGGAAGTCTGATCACGGAGGAAGCCCGGGACAGCATTTAGCAGGTAATAATCGTGTAACAGATGGTGCGACCGTGATAAAGGAATGCGATGCTACCTGTAAGAGTCATAACACACCCATATCGGACAATCCTGAAGTATCAATGAACATATTGGCACCTATGCCAAGAGAGACGGATCAGACTGCATAGGAGCCATACGGTAATAAAAAAATTGTCTTGAGAAACGGTCAGGGGCATGGTATTATACTCGTATCGTGTCCCTGTTCGTGCAAAGGAGATAGAAGCATGAACAGGAAAAAACAATCTATTCAAAAGGTAACTGCCCTTTATTGCCGACTGTCCATCGAGGATGGGCGAGATAATGAGAGCATGAGTATCAGCAATCAGAAGCTGATGCTCAAGGACTACGCAGATAAGCATGGTCTTTACCACTGCGAGTATTACGTGGACGACGGTTATACCGGAAGAAATTCCAATCGCCCGGACTTTCAGCGTATGCTTGCGGATATCGAAAATGGTAAGATCGGCACGGTCATCACCAAAGACCTGTCAAGACTTGCGAGGAATTATCTGGAGTCCGGCAGTTACATCGAAGTATTCTTCCCAAAATACAATGTAAGATATATCGCCATAACGGACGGAGTGGATTCCCTTACCCGTCAGCAGATGGATATCACGCCGTTTAAGAACATTTTAAACGATATGTACAGCCGTGATATTTCAAAGAAAGTGCTGGCCGGGATCATGACCCGTTCCCGTCAGGGTAAGTTCTGCGGTGGAACCCCCCCTTATGGTCTGATGCGTGACCCGGCAGATAAGGGACATCTGATCATAAATGAAGAAGAGGCTCCGGTGATCCGCCATATTTATGAGCTTGCCCTGAACGGATATGGAAATATGCGCATTTCCAAGCAGCTTATGGAGGAAAAGGTTCCCATTACAAGGGTTAAGGCGAATACGGAGTGTGACGTGAACTATTATGTATGGAGCGTTAGTCGCATCAGCTCCATCCTCCGGAATCCATTCTATAAGGGTGCCCATGTAGTATGTAAGACCCACCAGAAGGCGATTCGGTCAAACACCTATAACATCATCCCCAGGGACGAGCGGGAAGTGATTGAGGACTGTCACGAAGCCATTATCAGTAAGGAAGACTGGGACAGGGTGCAGGAGCTGATCGACCGCAGACCGCCGATCATGCAGGGAAATTCCTGCCCTTATCACAATATCTTTCACGGTATCGTGTACTGTGCTACTTGTGGGAGATCCATGCAGGTGCGTTATGAAAAGGTGGGCAGGACCGATAAGAACCGCATCACAAAGAAGATGCGTGAGCCGATAGATAAGGCATATTATATCTGCCAGACCTATAACCGTATGGGAAAGGATGCCTGCACCAGCCATAAGATCGAGGCGAGAGTGCTGACTGACCTTGTGCTTAAGGATATACAGGATCTCGCAAAAGAAGCCATGAAGGATGCGGATGCCTTTTATAACAGGCTTGCGAAAAGGATGGAGAAGCAGTATCGCACAGACTTCACGGAGCTTAAAAAGGAATACGGCAGGTTTCAGAGCAGAAATGAGGAGATCGACGGAATTATTAGCAACCTTTATGCGGACAAGTCAAAGGGGATCCTTTCCGAAAAACGTTTTGTAAAGATGCTTTCCGACCTTGAGAATGAGCAGTCGGATAATGAAGCCCGGATGCAGGATTTGTCAAAGCATCTGAATGAATCGGATGCTCAGGATGGTAATATCAGGTTTTTTATTGAGGAAATCCGTAAGGTTGGAGTGATCCGGGAGCTTGATGAAGCAGTGCTGAACCGTCTGATCGACAAGATATTTATAGGGGAAACGATAAAAACGGATCAAGGAAAAGTACAGGAAGTTCGGATCGTTTATAACTTTGTCGGGGAAGTCTCCGGCGATGCAAAATAGAACGGTTATAACGGGAGAAAAAGGGCATTGACCATATCATAGAAGTATGCATTCCTTGCAGTGCCGGTGCGGGTTTCAGTGAATACGGGTATCGGTAACGAGCGGGACCATATTTTTGACGATAAAGCCTCAAAGAAAATCAGCGGAACAAGGATCCTCAGATCTTCGTCCCGCTGATCTTATGTCTTACCGGTCTTATTTAAACAGATCGTTAAGCATGTTCATATTCTCTGCCTTATGTGCCATGGATGGATGCACATACCTACTCATGGTAAATGCGACATTGGAATGTCCCAGGATCTCAGAAAGACTCTTGACGTCAAATCCAAGCTCGATACACCGCGTTGCGAAAGAATGACGGCAGGCATGGAAGCTTGCATCTTTTATATCGCAGCTGTCAAGAATCTTCTTAAAACGGTTATGCAGGATCCTTGGCTCTACATACTTATCAGTCTTTCCGGTTAGCAGATACGCTCCCGGGACATGATACGACATAAACAGCGGTATCAGACAGTTGGGCAAAGGAATCGTGCGAAGTGAATGAATGCTTTTCGGCTCAAATATCTTCACCTCTGTCTTCTTGCCACCGCCTGTATTACTGCGGATACGCTGCATGGTGCGTCCGATCCTCATGGTCTTTGCTTCCATATCAATATAGTCCCATGTCATAGCACACAGTTCGCCGATACGAATCCCCGTAAAGAGTGCCGTATAAACGCCGAGCGCTGTTTCATCCATATTTGACAGAAGCCATGATACAAGACGATCCTCTTCTTCGATACTGAATACCCTTATATCACCACGCTGCTGGCGTATTGATACGCAATCCGTGGTAAATACCACACTATAGCCATGCCGTATAGCGTATCCTCTCAGTCCTGCGATCACTGATACCACCTCAGAGACAGTAGCCCCTGACAATCCCTGCCCTGATTTTCCTCCATTCCTCTTTAAATCTGTGGCAAAGTTCATCAGCTGATCATTTGTAATATCCGACAAATCTGTAGCACCCAGACCGGGATATATATAACAGCGCAGCAGATCCTCGTATTTCACGATAGAACCTTCTTTCAGATCTGCTGAGACCTCTGCAAGCCACTTCTGTCCCATATCCGTAACAGAGCCTGCCTTACAGACCGGTATCTGCTTCTTTTTCAGCTCATCCTTTGCTTTTTCCAGTTTTTCCTTTACCTCCGTGTAGGTCTTTGCATAAACAGCGGCATATTTTGCTTTACCGTTTGCGCACTCCTTGATGTAGCGCCCCTCCCAGCGTCCGTCCTTTCGTTTGTAAATGTTCCTTGCCCTTCGTGCCATAAGTATTTCCTCCATATCGAACAGATTTTTGACGATATTCAGCACAAATCTGGCTGTTTCGCCAAAAAAAGATAATAGTTGCTATAAGGTTTTCGGGAGAGTATGACGATATACAAATAGATAAGCTCAAATATGAGCTGTAGGGATTTAAAATGGCCGAAAAATCGCACATTTTCATGTTAAAATGACGAAAACCTGCACAGATTTTTCGATTGACGCGCTCTGGTGGGAAGACTATAATTAAAGCCAAATATTGAGCGGTCAAGCTAATCATAGACTGCATACTTCTATGATTTTTGACCAGAAATGGTAAATTTGCTGAATAAATACAACAGAAAAGGGAAGAATATGAATAGCAAGGATTATGAATTCACAACTGAATGTATGTGTATCTGTGACAATCATTTATTTTTTGTTCCTAGAGAGTGTCCCGTTCTGTGCAGATGGGATTTTTACAGTGATAAATATGAGGTGATTTCTCAAGTACCAGAGGAGATAGGTTCTGTAGATAGATTGTTTAATGGTATGTGCGTGTTCAAGGGTAAGATATATTTGGCTCCGTTTAATGCGAGAAAAATATGGATATATGAGATGGAGAAAAATAGTTGGGTATGCGTATCAGTAAATGGTGTTTGTAGTGAGGAGCAAACTGGAAAGTTTGTAGGATGCTATGGTTATGGCGACTATGTATTTTTCTTTGGGTATGAATGCAAACGAGTTGTACGCGTAAACATAAGCGATAAAAGCTTGGAAACAATATTGATAAATGGAGGAGAAGCGGATGGATCGTTTTGGGGACAAAGCGGATGTATTATCGATTCTGTTTTATATGTGCCTAACCTTAAGAACCAGGGAATATGTGAGATCAACCTAGAAAAAGGTAGTGGGAATTACAAAGAACTGTTAAATAAGGATTGTGGGTTTTGTGGGGTGAGTATTCAAGGAAACCATATGTATGCAATGCCATATAGTGGAAATGAATTATTTAGGATTGAAATTGGAGTAACAGATAAGAGTGAAATAGTTTTACTTCCAGAGGATTATAAAAGTGATAAGAACATTTTTAATGGAATAGTATGCTCCGATGATGTCGTATTATTGTTTAGTCCTTATGGAAAGAGTTTGACTATGAGGAATAAAGAAGGAATGAGCATTGAGGATTTTGGATTTGTTCGATTTGCTTTGCATGATGAACAGATGGGCTTTTTAGTTAGTAGAAATGGAATAATTGAACTATACGACAATAAAATGTATAGAATCAAAACACTTCACACGAGTATGTGTCAAGATGATTATATTCGATTTATAGGTGAAAATGGTCTTCAAAATGGTATTTACCATGAAAACTCACATTTTGGATTACAAGAATTGTTAAGTGTTATGAGTATGGAGTGAGTAGAATGAGGTATATTCTGTTTGGTTGTGGACATGCAGGTGCTGAAGCTTTATTAACACTTGGAAAGAATAATGTTGAATACTTTTGTGATAATTCGTGTGCAATAAGTGGAAATGTTGCATACGGAAAACCAGTGATTACATTTATAGATTTCCTAGATAAATACCAGGATTATATAGTAGTGATTACAGCAAATAATAATAATGGTGACGAGATATCGTCGCAATTGGAATCGCATGAAATATGGGATTATGTTTTTTATTATGATGAAATTAAGAATTATGTAGGGAAAAATGGACAAAAGGAAACGCTCAAATATTTAGGTAAAAAAACGAATCGACAGAAATTCAAGGCAGATCATTATAAGGAATTGCTAAGAGAAAAGAGAGAACAAGTTAATTACTTAATGGAATGGATAAACCCATGCTGTGTTGGCGCGGGACAAGGATATATAAAGGCAGAACAGAGTAAGTCTTTGCAACTTGCAAGAGAAGTAATTCTTTTGATGCAAAAGCTGAATATATCAGTGTTTGCTGTTGGTGGAACGTTAGTAGGTGCACTCAGACATAATGGATTTGTTCCGTGGGATGATGATATAGACTTTGGAATAATGCGTCCAGATTTAAAAAAGCTGATGGATTATATCGATGGGAAATATCTAATATATGAAAGATGTGAATCCGGAGTTGGCAACTATCGTTCTCAAAATATTGCATTAAGAATACATCAGGAAGAATTGGTTTTTGAAAAGTCACCATATTGTCTTAGTGTACTTAAAGGGTCATCTATAGCTGACTATGCGGTAGTTGATTTGTTTACCTTTGATTATTTTAAGAATGATTATGACTACAATGATTATAGGGAGCTGATAATAAGTACAAAGAGAAAAACAGAAGAGACAAATGATGAAAAAGAGAGACTAATAATTGAGGAAGCTGAAGTATTAGGAAATAGAAATATATGTAATAAATCGAGACAGGTCTCTTTCGCTCTTGACAGTATGATGGCTTATGATCATTTACACAATTCAAAGTGGATACCTAGTGATGTGATTTTTCCGACAGGGAATGTTAATTTTGAAAATACTTTTTTGCCGGTACCTGCTCAACCTGAGATATTTATTGATTATGATATCCCCAATTATCAAACAGCACCGGATGATATGGGACTTTCTCATAGAATCATGCAAAGGAATAGGTATATAAGAGAGATTTTGCCTAGCATTGAATTTTACATAGAAGGGATAGAGGATATTGATTTATTTTATCATCCATATATGTCCTTAAGAAAAAATGGAGTTTTTGCATTATATGTTGTAGAAAAAGATTATTTGTATAGGCGCAGAAAGAGAAAAAATGCATATGAGGATATAGTCAAAAAACTAAGAAAATATGAAGTTGAATTCTCTATTAGACATAATGCAAATACAACTCTTGGAGTAGTAAGGTCTGATAATAGTGAAGGTGGATATCTTTATAAACATATTCACGAATATTGTTATCGTGACGTGAATCACGTTGAACTTGAAAATGAGATATTTAAGACTTTAAAGGGACTGATTGTAAGTGAAGAAGATAATATTATTTGGTAGTGGTGCATATGGTCATGAAATGATTGACTATTTTGGTGGATCCATTGTTATTGCAATGTGTGATAATGCTTGCCAATGTGAAACAGTTAAATATGGAATAAGGTATATACCTTTTGAAACGATGTTACTTGAGCTTCGAGATAATATCCTTGTTTTAGCTATGAACCCCAATAATGCCAGAAGTGTGATAGATCAGCTATATGCATATGGAATAAAAGATTTTGTAATTATGTCTGAGCAATTTATAAGGTATGCGGAGTCGATGCCTCCTGATGCCTTTTTGGAATTTCTGAATGATGATAATCACAGATTGGCTTTGGAAAGGGATCAGTATTATGAAGTATATAGTAAAAGAGAATTGCAGTACAAAGTATTAAAGCAATCCGTAGATATAAAATCGCTAAAACCAATAAAAGGATATGTACGTGCTATACAGCGATCATTATCTGATTATGCTAAGAAATTTTTTGAACATATAAGTTTTCTTGAGATAAAACCTTTTTTGGTGGGTGGAAGCTTGCTGGGGTTTTATAGGCATCAGGGATTTATTCCATGGGACGATGATTTGGATTTTGGATTATTTAGGACAGATTATGAAAAACTAATAGAATATGGAAAGAAGAAATTTGTGTTTATGGAAATAGGGGCCTCTGTTAATGCTGAGAATAACAGGTTGGTTGAGAAAGCAATGAGAGAATACCCAAATCAATATTTGATGTTGATTTCTCCAAATTGTATGCAGATTAAATCTGGATCATCAGAAATAGATGCGTGTGGTATGGATTTTTTTCCTTACGACTATTATATGGAAACATATTCATTTCGAGATCACATGAAATTGTTAGCTGAATTATCAGCGTATCGATATACAGAAAGAGGTAACACTTTTTTTACTGATGTGATTAAAGAGAAAAGGATTACAACTACAAACAGTAGCAATATTTACTTCGGAATAGATAATTTAGATTCTTTTACATGCAAGAATACAAGTTGGATTAATGAGAATATTATTACTCCGCTCAGTAAAGGTGTTTTTGAGGGCATAGATTGCTATATACCGAACAAGCCGGAAATGTTGCTTTCATATTTTTATAAGCAATATATGCAATTGCCTGACGAGTTTAGCAGTCACCATATTTGTGAAGTGTCTGAGAAAGTTATAAGGCAGAATTATGTATTCTGTTGCATATACATTAATAATCATAAAAATGTTGAGAAGGCAGTTGGTATTTATAAGTTACTACGTGGAACTGGAGCATATTGTGTTTTTGCTATAGATTGGTTTAACGAATATATGAGTATTCCTTTAGAAGAAAAGGAAGTGGAAATGTACAAGGGAAATAGGGAGGTATGTGACTTTCAGATAAATGATGATGATATTGATACTTGTAAATATATTGATGTTAATGGTGAATTTACAAGGGAATATTATAAACTAATTAATTCAATCAATATATCAAAGAATAAAAGAGACAATCTTGTACTCCCTATGAGGTGATTACATAGAATTGCATAAATTATAAAGGAGATAGGTCATGTATGCTTGTGTGGACAATAAATATGAATACTGTATCGAACGAATGAACAAGATGATTGGTAATTCTTTTGATCCGGCTAATTGTTCTTTTGTTATATATGGAATGAATGACTCTGCTAAAGTGGAAATATCATGGCTTCATTATAATAACTATAAAATAGAGGCAATAGTCGATAAAGATCAATCAAAGTGGGGGATGGATTTTTGCGGGGAGATAGTAAAGAAACCAAATGATATTATGAAGAATTTATCGAAAGATACATACATTCTTCTATCTACTAGGTATAATACAGACTCAATTTTACATGATATAAAAGGATATGGATTAGATGACGAAAATAGAGTTATTATCTTAAATTTGTTTGAATTATTAGAAGATAAGATAATGCTTTCAGATAAAAGTGTCCTAGAGAAACCTTGCCTGACGGATATACAAAATGAGTATGTGATGCTGCTACGATGGTTTCATGAGTTCTGTATTAAAAACGAACTAAGGTACTATTTGAGTTATGGAACATTATTGGGCGCTGTTAGACATAAAGGTTTTATTCCTTGGGATGATGATGTTGACGTCTCGATGCCTTTTAGTGATTATGTCAGATTTTGCAATCTTGTTCAAGGACAAAATGATTACTCATTTGATAGTATCTTTTGCCAAGGTAATGGAAAATGCCTTAGTACCATTGGAAGACTAAAATCTAATAATATTATCATCACAGAAAGAAATTTTCCACTGATATATGATGATTATGTATCAATGGACATTTGGCCGATGGGAGGATATCCAGAGAATGAGTATGAATCAATAAAATACTATGATGAGTTAAGAAAACTGGGCGATGAGTGGAAAGAAAAGGTCGTAATTCCATATGCGACAGTTCAGTTTGTTGAAGAAACATATCGAGACATGGTGAATAAAGTATATTCACTTTATGGAAGATATGATTACGATAAAAGTCAATTTGTAGGAGAAGTATACTGCGGAAGATTAGATCACATAAGACATGACGTTGGACGTCGAGGGATAGATAAAAAGCATTTTAATAGAAAACTAATGCCTTTTGGAGAAGATAAATTCATATGTCCTGAGGGATACTCAGAAGTTCTTGATTGTAAGTATGGCAATTATATGCAAATTCCCAAAGATGCAGAGAAAAGGACACATGATTATTCTCAAAATGCATATTATATAACATCCAATTATTTTAACAGGGACACCGAATATTGGAATTCATATTATAAACAATCGAAAGCACCACTGGGACATACTAAATTTGCTGAGATATGCAAAGCATATATGAAAACCGATGAGGTTTTAGTGGATATTGGATGTGGGAATGGACGCGATACAGTATTTTTTTATAATTCTGGCTTACAGGTTGTTGGAGTAGATGCGTCTGAAGTGGTATGGGATTTAGCTGAGAAATATAAGGATAAAAAGAACGTTAGTTTTGTGAGGGATGACTTTATAAAATTCTTAAATAAGCCAAAAGTATATGATCATATCTATAGTCGATTCTCGCTGCATGCCATTAATGAGCAGCAAGAGGATCAGCTCATAGACAGTGCATATAAATCATTAAAGCATGCAGGGTACTTCTATATAGAAGTGAGAAGCATACACGATGATTTATATGGAAAAGGTGTTAAAGTTGCAAGGAATACCTTTATAGAGGACAAACATTTTCGGAGGTTTATTGTCAGGGAAGAATTAGAAAAAAAACTTGAAATGCAAGGATTTGAAATCCTATATTCTGATGAGGCTCGTGGATTTGCACCATATGGTGAAAGTGATCCATTAATAATACGTACTATATCGAGAAAGGTATGAAATTATGATTAATATGACAGTTGGTCCAGTAATGTCTCATGAAAGGATATTAAATATTGCTGGTCTACAAACTCCGTATTTTAGGACATCGGAATTTTCTGAGATAATGCTTGATAGCGAAAAACGTCTTTTAAAAATGCTTGACGCACCTGACGGAAGTAAATGTGCTTTTTTGACAACGTCTGGTACTGGTGGGATGGAAGCGTGTGTCATAGGAACTTTGGCGCCAAACGATAAAGTCGCCGTGATTAATGGCGGAACATTTGGACAGAGATTTGTTGATCTGTGCAAAATGCATGATATTTCTGTTGTTGAGGTGCAATGCAAATTTGGAGAGCAAATAACAAAGAAGAGTATAGAGGACTTGAAAGAGTATGGAATTACAGCATTATTAGTTAATATGGATGAAACATCTTCTGGTCTACTATATGACATGAAGATTATATCGGATTTTTGTAAACAAAACGGCATATTTTTGGTTGTGGATGCAATTAGTTCTTTTCTTGCTGATTACATAAGCATGTCCGATATTGGTGCAAATGTAATCATTATTGCATCTCAAAAAGCACTTGCATTGCAACCGGGAATGTCTTTTGTGGTTTTAGATCCTACAGCGATAGAGCGTGTTTGTCAAACTGATAATCACAATATGTACCTTAGTTTAAAAGTCGCACTTGAAAATATGAGAAGAGGACAAACCCCTTATACTCCAGCCGTTTCTGTTGTTTACCAATTAAATGAAAGGTTAAGGATGATAGAGGAATGCGGAGGCGTTCCTTATGAAATTGATAATGTAAAAAAACTAGCCATGTTATTTAGAAATCAAATAGCGACATATTATTTTGAATTGCTGATTACAAATCCACGAGATATGTCGAATGCGGTAACTGCGGTACGTGTAAAAAATAATAATGCTGGAATAATATGTGAACAATTAAAGAACAAGTTTGACATATGGGTGTGCCCTAATGGTGGAACATATAAGGATAGCGTTTTTAGAGTAGGACATATAGGGGCACTATCTATAGACGATTACCATACCCTTGGTAACGCATTGGCTCAAATGGAATCAGACGGATTGTTATGAATTTAGGACCTACGCGGAGGTGACAGGGATGAAGAATAGGTTTTATGGGGAAAAAGTAGACATTGATTCTGATAATACCATTTCATTTTATGATCAGAGAGCAAGAAGCATCAATAGTAGAAAGAGAGAATATACAACAGTTCTTTTAGGCGATCAGGATCCGGACTATTCCATAAGATGGGACAGATATGAGAAAGAGTTCATCATTCCTAAGTTAATGATAGACATAAATAAGGATATTCTTGACCTTGGGTGTGGTATTGGCAGGTGGGCAGATGCAGTAAAGGATAAGTGCAGAAGTTATTGCGGTATCGACTTCTCTTCTGAAATGATTTCTGTTGCCAAACAGAAAAACGAAAATGAAAAGTGCACTTTCTATAATATGTCTGTTATAGATGCGCTTCACGATAAAAGAATTATAACTAAACACTATGATGTAATAATAATGACTGGTGTTGCGATGTATATAAACGATGACGAACTGAAAACATGCTACAGGGGATTAAGAGGTATCGTTGATTGCCATACCCTAATTTATTTCGAAGAAAGCGTGGGAAAAGAACAGAGGCTTACACTAAATCATATTTGGTCTGAAAACTTAAATGATTATTATGGAGCTATATATAGAACTCGTGCAGAATATACTGAATTGATTGAAGAAAATATGAAACCTATAGTGGTTGAGGAAGATGGTTTTATGGATATCTTGGACAAAAAAGAACAATCTGAAACAAGCCACTGGTATTCGCTTTTCAGGTGTGAAGGAGTTTGATTGTATATGCTAAAGGTGATTACATATGGTACATTTGATCATTTGCACTATGGACACATACGCCTGCTTGAAAGGGCAAAGTGTTTGGGAGATTATCTGATTGTAGGTGTTACATCTGATGATTTTGATAGAAGAAGAGGGAAAATTAATGTCAGTCAAAGCCTTATGGAAAGAATTGAGGCTGTAAAAGAACTTGGTATTGCTGATCAGATTATTGTAGAAGAATATGAAGGACAGAAAATAGATGATATTAAACGATATGAAATAGATGTATTTACTGTAGGAAGTGATTGGGATGGGTATTTTGATTACTTGAAAGAGTACTGTACAGTTAAATATCTTGAACGTACTGAAGGGGTTTCGAGTACTGAGATTCGTTCGAAAAAAAAATATATTCATGTCGGAATTGTTGGAAGTGATCCTTATCTCAAAAAATTCTACTCTGAGAGCAGTTTTGTTAATGGCTTAGAAATATCAGCAATATTTATTGATGATGACACAGATGTATTTGACTCCGAAAAAAGAATAAGGGTTTTTTCTGACTATGAATCAATGCTTGAGGAAGTGGATGCTGTTTACATTCATTCATATCCTGATCGACATTATCAATTAATTAAAACGGCGATAATTAAAGGCAAACATGTATTGTGTGAGGCCCCAATTACCATAAATAAAGAACAGTATACAGATCTTCAAAAGAGGGCAAGGAAAGCTGGATGTATATTGATGGATTCAATACGTACGGCATTTTCTACAGCATATGAGAGGCTTTTATTACTTCTTAAAAGTGGAATGATAGGTGATATCAAACATATTGATGCTACATGTACTTCACTGAAAAATTACGATGAGAGCGAAAATAATTGGAATAGTATTTGTGCTTGGGGACCTAATGCTATGCTTCCTGTTTTCCAAATATTAGGCACGCATTATAGGACTAGGCATATGGTTTGTAAGATATCTGATAATGATGAGTTCTATGATTATTTCACGAAGATAGACTTTATATACAATAATGCGGTTGCCAGTATAAAAGTAGGACAGGGTGTGAAGTCGGAAGGAGAAATGATCGTTTCTGGTACAAAAGGATATGTATACGTACCTGCGCCATGGTGGAAAACTGACTATTTTGAGGTTAGATTTGAAAACCAAGAAAATAATCGTAGATATTTCTATCAACTAGAAGGGGAAGGCATTAGATATGAGTTGGTAGCCTTTAGAAATAACATATTAAGTAATAAAAAGTACAACTATATCGATCCAAGTATTTCTTTAGAATTTATTTCTGTCATTCAAGATTTTTATGATAAGAAAGATGTTTTATATATTGATTAAGAGGTGTTAGGCAATGAAACTTGCAATATACGGTGCACAAGGTTACGCTCTTGGAGCCTATGAAGCAGTAAAAACTTTATATTCGAAGCGAGTGATCCCGTGTTTTATGGTAAGTGCCATGGGAAACAATGCTTCTATGCTAGGAAACATCCCTGTTCGAGAGGTGGCTGATGTCTCCTCAGAATTATCGCAGGCTCAGAAGGATTCGTTGGAGGTTATCATTGCAACTCCTGAGAATGTTCAGCCAGATATTGAAGAAACTCTTGAGAACTATGGCTTCAAACATTATAGCCGCCTTGATTCTGAACGCTGGGGCGAACTGATGAAGATGTTTCATATAAAGCTGGATCGTTTCCTTCCGTTGTCTGCTTTGCCGGTTGGATATAATAAACCGTTTACACGGATATATATGGCTAAGTCTCATGTTGATAGACCGCTTAAAAATTCTCCTGTACTGCCTGAATATGTGTATCCGATACAGGCAGGCGCAGCTATGACTGATGTAAGGATTGCAGATATTGCAGATAGCAAAGGGGAAAACATTTCAGAGAAGAATGTCAATTATTCTGAACTATCAGCATTGTACTGGATATGGAAGAATAAGCTTTGTAAGACAGGGATCCCTGAAGGTGAAGATGGGCAGTATTATGGACTGGCTCAGTATAGGCGGATGCTTGTGTTTTCAGATGATGATCTTTTGAGGTTGCCGGATAATGATGTGGATGCAGTATTGCCATATCCGATGCCTTATGAACCGAATATCCATGCTCATCATGAAAGATATTTGAAAGAAGTTGATTGGAATGCATTGCTGACTGCTTTGCAAGAATTACAGCCGGAATATGCAGAGTATTTTCCGCAAGTATTGGAACAACAATACTTATACAATTACAACGTAATTTTGGCAAAGAAAGCAGTGCTTCGCAAGTATTGTGAGTGGCTTTTTCCTATACTGGAAAGGACTGAGGAACTATCTGATCCCAAGGGTTGTGATAGACATGACAGATATATCGGATATATGGGAGAAACATTGGAAACGCTTTATTTCATAAAGAATGCGGATAAACTAAATGTAGTTCATACGGAGTGTAAGCTCTTTGTATAGGGGGATTAGTTGTGGAAGCATGGGAGAGAACCCTTAGGGATGAACCATATTTTCGTGAGGCAATGGATGCCTTCATAGAGCTTCAGATCCAAGGAGCTGTCCATATTAATCTTGATGAGAATATACGAATAGTGGATCTATTGGATGGCATACAGATGTGGGAGGATATGGATGATCATACCCATCAGAAGATAGGACAATTAATTGCACATCATTGCGCCGAGTTTGCAGCATTATGCAGAGAACCGGTTTGCATTATATTTGATCATTCTGATAAGAATGGGAACGGGATTTATCGTAGATTACGATACAGATAATGTTTTTACAGGGAGATACAGATGCCCAGAAAAGGCAATGGCATATACAAAAGAAATGATGGAAGATATGAAGGCCGCTATATGGTTTCCCGTGATGAGAACGGCAAGGCCAGATATAAGGCGGTGTATGGACATAGTGAGGATGAAGTACGGGAGAAATTAGACGCTGCAAAGCAGAAGGTACCTGAAGAAGTGATAAATCCTGTCAAGAGCAGAACCTTTCGGGAGGTGGCGGAGGAGTGGCTTGCGAATAATAAGGAAAGCTTAGCGAGTACCACCTATGATCGCTATGAGGATGCATTGGTAAGGGATGTCTATCCGGAATATGCCGATACTCCGATGGATCAGATGACGGTAGAGGAAATGAACCGTTTTATGGCGAAGGCTCCGGAACTGGCCAGGGAACGTGGCAGAACCTTGAAAGAGAGTGCGCTTCAGATCGTCAGGTCTGTTATGAGCAATGTGATCCAGTATGCCTGTGAAGAAGCTATGGGATGGCGTTCGGATTTTACTTATGAGGTTGTGTCATATGAGGAACTGACGCCGCAGGAGATCGAACGGATATGTTTTCGTGCGAAATTCAATCATATGCCGGAAATGCTGGCAGCTATTTTATCCATATTCTGCGGACTTCGCACGGGCGAGGTCTGTGGCCTGTCATGTGATGATGTAGACATTGACAGGATGGAGATATATGTTCATTCCATTGCCCATCGTGTCCGTAATCAGGATAGTGCTGGCGATGAATCATGGGGCAGCAAGACTGCTGTGGTCATAGATGAGATTGCCAGGAAGAATCAGATCCGCAGGGTAAAGATCCCTGCTGTACTCAAAGACTATGTATCAGAGTTTATGGTATCGGGAAGAGCATTGATCAGAGGTCGGGACGGAGTATCGACGACGGATCCCCGTTCACTGGAGAACAGGCTTATCCGTGTTATGGATGCCTTCAAGATACCGGGAATAAGCTTTGAGAGACTCAGGAAGACATACATAAAGGGCAAGGCGGATGAGGAGATACTGAACAATGTATTTCTTGGGATCCGGCCGGAGAGACCATATTCGGGTGCTGTAGATATTACATGGCTGAGAGATGAGATGGTAAGGGATCTTGTGCCGCTAAGAATGCTTATCGGATTGTCCCAGAGCGAGATGGGTAAGATGCTGGGAGTCACGGAACATGAAGTTCAGGGGATTGAGTCTGGCACGCAGCCTATGTCATGGGATCAGTATCTGACTATGCTTTTCATTTTTCACTATAACGGAAGAACCGGCGGTATTGTTGAAAACCTGGGATTGTATCCCAAGGCATTACAGGAGAGCTTGAAGATAGGAAGGTGATCATCCTTGGATGATGTTTTTAAAGGGTTAGATGCCCTGGATAGAGATTATCTTGTCGGCAGGATGGCAGAAGAACTGCCGGAGATCAGGGAAAAGCTGGGCATTTCGGCTGAACTGCTCGCCAAGAAAACGGGAATGGGTAAAGAGCATCTGGAACAGGCTGAAGCAGGGGAGAGCAGCCTTAAGTGGAGTGAGTATATGAGCCTTCTGTTCGTGATATGGAATAATGATATCGGAAGAGGGATCATAGAGGCCAAGGGGCTGTTCCCGGATGTGCTGAAGAAGGCTATGTCAGTCAATAAGAATGCTCATGCTCCGCTGACGGAGAGTGCAAAGTTCGGCTTTTAATATGAAAACGGCGTGGAGATCCCACGCCGTTTAATACAATACTCATTATAAAAGCATAATCTGAGCGTATACGCCGGGAGTGCTTTAGTGCGCTTTCTGCGGGAATAATTCACGCAAAAGCTGAGACTGATATGCGATATCCGTAGCCGCTCGGCGAAGGTCGTCGAGGCGATTTTCATCTATCAGTTTAATATTCAATGCATTGATTTCATCACGAGTCTCTTCTCTGGTTTCTTTATTTAATTGTTCCATTATTTCACACATGATATTTTGACCCTCCTCTGTTTCCTTGTACCGGTGTTTTCCAGCCGATGTGAGTGGGAACTTATCGTTATACACATCATCGCTTACGAACACTTCCATAAGCTCTGATACATCTGAGCTGTCCTTGACAGCAGCGTTTACATATATCTCTTCAAAACCATTATCGACTACTTTTCCGGTTTCCCTTACCACACGATCAACATGGTAGAGGGGGATACCGTCCCTAAACATATCAAATCTTGATATGAATACCACACAGACATCCGGTACATTTTCAAATTTCTCACCGGGATCCATGATATTGGCAGTCAGCACCGAACTGTTGTAGCGTACACGCTTCTGATGGTTATCATCATTTGCCTTTTGGACTTCTATGTCTATCTCCCGACTGTCTCCGAGCTTGCAGTGAGCATCCAGTATCACAGATCGTCCTTGCAGGTTCGTTACGACATACTGCGGTGTGTTATCAATTACTATCAGTGCCGGATCATTCATGATCACTCTGAGGATTTCCTGACAAAATGCCTTATCCTCCGCCATCTTGCGGAACATCACATCATCTATCGGCACCAGTTTCTTGGCTTCTTCTCTTATTTTGGCCTTATTACTCATTTCAATTCCCCATCGCCTAATTACTCAACTATATTTTACCATTTATAGGCGGGTTTTCAAGATAATTTTGAAAATCTCCGGTTGACGATGTAACATCCCCCTAAACTTCCCCTTGGATTATAGCAAAAGGTAAGTTAAAGGGTATGTTGTTCATGGAGTTTTCCATATTTTTTCAGAAATTTGAACTCTTCACTTGACAATGTTGCAGAGACTTAATGAGCATGGATCAGCTAGCAGTCATGGACGGTTCAAAATGTATAGTGCAGGTAAGAGGCGTGAGACCATTCTTCTCAGATAAATATGACCTGACACAGCATCCGAACTACAGGCTGACAGCTGACTATGATAAAAAGAACTGGTTCAATATCGAGAAGTTCCTTAGTCATAAGTTGGTACTTCATGCTGATGACAGATATACAGTAATAAAGACGGATTAAGACATTCCACTACGGGATGTCTTTTTCTATTGAAAGAAAGGGAGAGAAATATATGGAAGAATCAAATCCGTTCATGCCGGGAGACCTTCCTGACTGGATACAGGAAGCAGAGAGAGCTGTGGCTAATGGAGTGATCAAGATGCCGGAGCCGGCAAAAGAGGTGACCATCAAGTTTGGTAAAGGACTTGTCGGCGAACCATTCATATCAAAGAGCGGACATGAGTTTGTAGAGGTAAAGATTCCAAACCAGGATCCGGAGGATAAGACACCTTGGGCATCTTTTGTGATCTCACCAAAGATGATCCATGAAAACAAATTCGGAAAAGGCGTCTGGATGAAGCTTCAGGAAGATGGTACCACCAGAATCAGCAAACCATTTGTCAAAGGCATCAGGGAAGATGGCAAGAAGGAATGGGACAAAGAAGTTAAGACAGTAGCAAATATTGAACTTAAGGGATTGATGGAAGCTTATAAGACAAAAGACAGGGATTCTCTTCTTGAAGACCTTGAAGACAAGAAAAAGGAGTCCGCCATACAACCGGTAAAAACCAAACCGGAGAATGCAAAGGCAGTATCAAAGGAAGCTGAGATATAAGATGAAAAGATACAGAGAAAGAGCACCAAATGTAACAATATCTTACAACTGAATATCGAGAATAAACACAAATAAACTGCGGAATCCAAATAATCATTTTTTAATAAGGAGGATACCAAAAACGCAGTTAAAAAGAGTCGTATTTTAAAGATAATACGGCTCTTTTTATATTTGGGTTTTGCAGAAAAAATAAGAACAAAATAACAATCAACTGCGTTTTTGGTTTTTAATACATATGGCATTTTTTAACAGCGCAGTTCAGGTACTTCAGACACTCGTAGTTGCACTCGGTGCAGGTCTTGGAATCTGGGGAGTAGTAAACCTCATGGAAGGATACGGCAATGACAACCCCGGCGCCAAGTCTCAGGGCATGAAGCAGCTCATGGCAGGTGGCGGAGTTGCCCTCATCGGAACAACTCTTGTTCCACTTCTTTCCGGTCTCTTCGGTTGATACGGGAAGCTACAACTGAATATTGAGAAGTGAATATAAGGCCGGTAGTTCAGACTTTGAATTACCGGCCCTTCACTTAAACTGAAAGGAGGTCCTGTTGGATACCTTAATAGAGAAAATAAATGAAATGATTAAAGGACTCCTGGTCTCAGGTATCATGGATATCCTTACAAATACATTTAATACGTTAAATTCAAGGATGGATGAAGTTGCAGATTGCCTTGGACAGACTCCGGAAGAATTTCAACCGGCAGTCTTCAGCATGATAAGAAATCTTTCTGAGAATGTCATCATGCCAATCGCGGGGATAATACTTACATTCATCGCATGCTATGAACTGATACAGCTCGTCATAGCCCACAATAATCTTGCGAATTTCGAGACCTGGATATTCTTCAAATGGGTCTTTAAGACATTTGTAGCAGTAGAGCTGATAACACATACGTTTGATATAACAATGGCTGTTTTCGATGTGGCACAGCATGTCATATCTGAGAGTGGCAATATTATAAGCGGTTCAACGAGAATTGATGCTGCGGATCTTGCAAACATGCAGACAACACTGGAAGGAATGGAAAATGGACCATTGTTCACCATATTCCTAGGGAGTTTTATTGTGCAGCTAATGTTCCAGATTATGGCGATAATCATTTATGTGATCGTATATGGTAGGATGATAGAGATATATCTGACCATCAGTCTCGCACCAATACCGTTCGCGACATTTGGGAACAGAGAGCAGAGTATGATGGGACAGAACTATCTGAGATCACTCTTTGCCTTGGGTTTCCAAGGATTCATGGTCATGGTTTGCATTGGAATATACGCAATTCTTATCCATGAGGTAGTTTTCACATCAGACATCATGGGCTCACTTTGGAGGGCTGTAGGAATTACATTTCTTCTGGCTTTTACACTTTTTAAATCAGGATCCATAGCAAAGAGCGTGCTTCATGCACATTGATAAGGAGGGCATTTTGGCATCATATATAGCGGTACCTCGTGATCTCACGAATGTAAAGAGCAAGTTCATTTTCAACCTGACAAAACGACAGCTTGTATGTTTTTCACTGGCGGCACTCATCGGAGTACCGTCATTTTTTTTGCTGAAAAAGGTGGGCGATACAAGCTTTGCGGCAATGGGGATGATGGTCCTCATGATGCCTCTGTTTTTCGTTGGGATGTATCAGAAGAATGGACAGCCCCTGGAAGTGACGATGTCACATTTCATCCAGGCTAATTTCATAAGACCCAAAGTAAGGGTCTACAAAACAAAGAATTATTATGACCTTTTACATAAAAAAGCATTGGCAGAAGAGGAGGTAGAAAAGATTGTCAGATCTCATAAAAAGGATATTAACGAAAACAGGATTAAGGAAAAAAGAAGAAAGGATCCTGACGATACCGGAAGACCTGAGCACAGAAGATAAGAAAAGGAGGTTATTCGTCAAAAATAGTGGGTAACCATTGATTCTTTTTCGAAAGTTTAGTTGCGTGACATATGCATGTCAAGGGAGCTTTGCTCCACTTCGTGGAAACCCTTGACATACATATGCCACACAACTAAAGGGTACCTAAG
>JAGAXP010000328.1 GCA_017940955.1 Oribacterium sp. | reverse complement strand
GAGCCTGGTTCTCACCGCGATTGATGAAGCAGAGGAATACCAATTCGGCATCGTACTACAAGGTTATATGGAAGTAAGGAGATAAGAGATGACAGTGGCAGAGAGATTTGATGCAGCGAAAGAGCGCTACAGTGCAGTGGGGATTGATGTAGAAAAGGCGGTTGAAGAGGCTTCGAAGATAGCATTATCCATGCACTGCTGGCAGGGCGATGATGTAGTAGGTTTTGATCAGAAGGGACCCCTTTCAGGAGGTATACAGACAACAGGAAACTATCCATACAGGGCACGGACTCCGGAAGAGTTGTTCGCAGATATCGAAAAGGTAATGACCTACGTTCCGGGAAAACATCACAAGTTAAATCTTCATGCAAGCTATGCGATTTTTGAAGATGGTGAATGGGTAGACCGAAATAAAATCGAGCCTAAGCATTTTTCTAAGTGGGCAGAGCTCGCAAAGAAGAATGGCCTGGGACTTGATTTCAACCCTACTTTTTTCAGTCATCCTCTTGCAGAGAATGCAACACTTTCGTCTGAAAATGAAGAAGTCCGTAAGTTCTGGATTCAGCATGGCATTCAGTCACTTAAGATTTCTGAATACCTCGCAACTGAGACCGGGATGCCTTGCCTCATGAATATCTGGATCCCGGATGGCTTCAAGGACATCCCGGCAGACAGAAAGGGCCCAAGAGCAAGACTCAAGGATTCACTGGATCAGATCCTCGCAACACCATACGATAAGGACAAGGTCAAGGTTTCTGTAGAGTCCAAGGTGTTCGGTATCGGAATGGAGTCGATGACAGTAGGCTCTCATGAGTTCTATATGAACTATGCAGCAAAGAATGACATCTACTGTCTCATCGATACAGGACATTTCCATCCGACTGAAAATGTTGCCGACAAGCTTTCATCTATGCTTCTTTTCAGCGACAAGGTTGCTCTTCATGTTTCGCGTCCGGTTCGCTGGGACTCTGACCATGTTGTACTTTTCAATGATGATTTAAGAGAGCTTGCAGAGGAAATAGTGAGAAATGATCCGGGTCGTTTCTTCATAGGTATGGATTACTTTGATGCTTCAATTAACAGAGTGTCAGCATGGACAAACGGAATGAGAAACATGGAGAAGGCGCTTCTTTATGCTTGCCTCACACCTAATGAGAAACTGAAGGCGCTTCAGGATGCCCGTAACTTCACAGAGCTTATGAGTCTTAGGGAGAGAGTTAAGACATTGCCATTTGGAGATATCTGGGACTACTACTGCGAGGAGCAGGGAGTCCTTACAGAGGATGAGTGGTTTAAAGACTGCAAGAAATACGAGGATGAAGTTCTGTCAAAGAGAGGATAATCATAGCAAAAGGAAGCACAGAAAGTGTCTATAGCTTTCTTCTGAGTTTTGGCAGATAAAGATGGAAATGAAAAAGAGGCCGTTTTATTGAACGATCAGACTGTTGTCAATTAAATGTAGCCAATTGAAATATAGAAACATGTGCAATATCAACAGCAGTAAATGACAGTTCAATAAATATGGTCAGGTGAAATACAGAGGTAATTGATAATGAAAGTACTGGATTCAAAACTTATAAATGATTTTACACGTATGTGTATGGATGGTTTCAATCAGGGATGGCATGAGAGAAACGGTGGAAACTTAAGCTACAGACTTAAGGACGAAGAGGTCACAGAGCTCGAAGAGGATTTTTCCTATGACAGAGAGTGGCATGAGCTTGGAACCGAGGTTCCTGAGCTTAAAAGCCTTTACTTTATGGTAACAGGTTCAGGCAAGTATATGCGGAATATGCAGCTTGATCCTGCCGCAAATCTCTGTATCATCCGTCTCGATGCGACAGGTACAAAGTATCAGATAGTATGGGGACTTACAGATGGAGGCAAGCCGACTTCCGAGCTCCCGACACATCTTATGAATCTTGAGGTTCTGAAGAGAAGGGATGAGAACATAAGAGTCGTATACCACTGTCATCCGACCAATGTTATCGCCCTGACCTATGTGCTGCCGTTAAATGACAGAGTTTTCACGAGAGAGATCTTTGAAATGGCTACCGAGTGTCCTGTTGTTTTCCCGAAGGGAATCGGCGTTATTCCATGGCTGCTCTGCGGAGGAAGACTCATCGGAGAAGCTACAGCCGAGGTCATGAAAACAAAGGATTTTGCTGTATGGGCACACCATGGAGCATTTGCCTGCGGCGTGGATTTCGATATCACATTTGGTCTCATGCACACAGTAGAAAAGGCAGCTGAGGTTCTTATAAAGGTAATGGCTGTCAGTAATCATAAGCTGAATACCATCACACCTGCCCAGTTCAGAGAACTGAATGAGCCCTTCGGAATCGAGATAGATGAGCAGTTCCTCTACGAGAGAAAGACAAACCTGATCGGAGAGATGCCGGAGGACTGATTATAAAATTATGGGGCACACTGCACACGAATGTGTGTTAGCGCTAATAGGTGAGTGGCAAATACTTTTGACACTCAGGTCATTAAATTTATTACAAACTGCCTATGGATATGTTCCGGATAGGCAGTTTTTTTGAAAGGACATATATGAGTGAAGAAAATAAAACGACGTATTATCTTGCAGTGGATATAGGCGCTTCCAGCGGGCGCCATATCCTGGCCCATATGGAAAACCAGAAAATAGTGTTGGAGGAGATCTACAGGTTCGAAAACCACATGGATACGGTCGAAGGACATAAAATCTGGGACATGAAGAGGCTTTTTCAGGAAGTGAAAAACGGCATGAAAAGGTGCTTAGAGGAAGGGAAGATTCCTGTTTCCATGGCGATCGATACCTGGGCAGTGGACTATATGCTTCTTGATAAGGATGACAATATGCTGGGACCATGCTTTGCCTACAGGGATTCCCGTACGGAGGATGTGGACAGGGAAGTATATAAAATAATTTCCGAAAAAGAACTCTATAAAAGGACGGGAATACAGAAAGCGATTTTTAATACCATTTACCAGCTTATGGCAGTAAAAAAAGATCACCCCGAATGGCTATCTGAAGCCGAGACTCTTTTGATGGTGCCGGATTATCTCGATTTCCTGCTTACCGGAGTCAGGAAACAGGAGTATACCAATGCTACAACCACCCAGCTTGTGTCGGCGGAAACAGGAACCTGGGACTGGGAGCTTATCGGTAAACTCGGGCTACCGATGAAGCTTTTCGGAGAGTTGTCAGACCCGGGAGAAAAGGTGGGCAGGCTGAGATCTGAAATAGCGTCGGAGATTGGATTTGATTGTGAAGTGATACTCCCTGCTACACATGATACCGGTTCCGCAGTCATGAGTGTACCGACTGAAGAGGAGGATGCACTTTATATATCATCCGGCACCTGGTCACTTCTCGGAACTGAACTGAAGAAGCCCGATGTGACTGACGCAGCAGCCGCTCAGAACTTCACCAATGAAGGCGGCTACGAACACAGATACAGATTCCTTAAGAACATCATGGGACTCTGGATGATTCAGTCAGCAAGGAAAGAATTTTTAAGTGAATATATCAAGGAAGAGCCTGAATCCTCCCCGATACAAAATACCTGTGGCACTGCATATGATGTAGCCGGGCCGGAAGGACATGATTATTCAGTGGAAGATTTCAGCTTCTCATCTATCTGTCAGCATGCGGCAGAAGCAGACATTGATTCTCTGGTGGATGCCAATGATCAGAGATTTCTTGCACCTGAATCCATGGTAGCTGAAGTGAAAAATGCTTGCAGGGAGTCAGGACAAAAGGTACCGGAAACACCTTGGGAAATCGCAAGAGTGATATATCGCTCACTTGCGAGATGCTATAAAGATGCGGTAGCCGGTCTTGAGAAGATAAGAGGAAAGAAATACACTGCCATACATATAGTAGGCGGAGGCTCCAATGCAGAATGGCTGAATCAGCTTACTGCGGCTGAGACAGG
>JAGAXP010000327.1 GCA_017940955.1 Oribacterium sp. | reverse complement strand
CTGGACAATGGAAGGTTCCGTACGTGTAGGTCAGCTTTGCAATGACTTCGGTCTTATGTGGGGCTGCCACTCAAACAACCATTTCGATATCTCACTTGCAATGGTAGCACAGTGCGCAGCTGCAGTACCGGGCAAGCTTAATGGAATCGATACTCACTGGATCTGGCAGGAAGGCAGAGAGCGCCTTACAAAGAACCCTATGCAGATCGTAGGCGGATGCATTAACGATATCGACAGGACTGTAGGTCTCGGCATCGAGGTTGACCGTGAGCAGATCATGAAGGCAAACAAGCTTTACATCGACAACTGTCTCGGCGCACGTGATGATGCTATCGGAATGCAGTATCTCATTCCGGGCTGGAAGTTCGATAACAAGCGTCCCTGCATGGTCAGATAATTAATGAAGAATAGTATCTGAATGCTTGATGCAGGTCTATCTGCGTTATCAGGCAATTAAAAAAGAAATTACGGGTAGAGGGATAAGTCTTCCTCTACTCGTCAGTCGATTTAAATAAATATGAAGCGTCAGGACTTCGCATCAATAATAGTCTGACGTATTTAGACTTTAGGGGGGATTACAATGACTGACTCACCAATTATTACCAAAATGCAGGTGATTCCCGTTGCGGGATATGACAGTATGATGATGACATTATCAGGATGTCATGCGCCATGCTTTACCAGAAATCTGGTTATCCTTGAGGATAATGCGGGCCATCAGGGCATAGGCGAGATCCATGGAGGAGATTATACCTGCGAATGTTTAAAGGCTGTGAGACCGCTGGTTGAGGGACAGCCCATAGCAAAGTACCGCCAGATCCTTCAGAAGATTCATAAGGCTGCAAATCCTTCTGCCGCTGATGACGGAGAGGGCATACAGACACTGGATATCTCAAAGCTTAAGTTTGTAGTTAAGAGTGAGTGGGCAATCGAGTGTGCGATGCTTGACCTTATGGGACAGTATCTCAATGTCCCTATGTGCGATCTTATGGGCGAAGGCCAGCAGCGTAAGGAAGTTGAGATGCTTGGATATCTTTTCTATGTTTCCGACAAGAAGAAGGTTCCTGCAGGAGATATGCAGTATCTTGATGAGAGCAGCAGTCTGGATCCCTGGTTCCGTTTAAGAAGAGAAGAGATACTTACTCCCGAAAGAATCGTTGAAGAGGCAGAAACTCTTACAGAGAAGTATGGCTTCAAGAACTTCAAGCTTAAGGGCGGAGTTCTGGCAGGCGCTGATGAAATGGAGGCCTGCAGAGCACTTAAGAAGCGTTTTCCGAATGCACGTATAAACATTGACCCTAACGGCGCATGGAGCCTTAAGGAGGCCATCGACCTTTGCAAGGATATGCATAATGTCATCACCTATATGGAGGACCCTTGCGGTCCTGAGGCAGGTTATTCAAGCCGTGAGATCATGCGTGAGTTTAAGAATGCAACACAGTTCCAGGTGGCTACGAACATGATCGCTACCGACTGGCGTCAGTTCTATCACACTGTAAGTCTCAATGCCTGCGACATCATCCTTGCTGATCCTCATTTCTGGGGCTTTGATGGCGCTATCCGTATGTCA
Source organism: Oribacterium sp. (assembly GCA_017940955.1). The sequence goes on along the minus strand of JAGAXP010000327.1, from coordinate 29,569 downwards.
CAGCTTCTGGATTCCTGGGGACTTACATGGGGCGTTCATTCAAACAACCACTTTGATATCACTCTTGCTGCATTTGCACAAGTCGGTGCTGCGGCGGTTGGCGAACCTGCTCCTCTGGATACTCACTGGATCTGGCAGGATGGCCAGAATCTTCTGTATGATACACCGCAGATTGTTGACGGTAAGCTTCAGGTTCCTGAGGCACCGGGTCTCGGAGTTCATCTCAACATGGAGAGGGTTATGGAGGCCAATAAGCTGTACAACAGTCTTCCAAGCCATGACAGAGATGATGCGAAGTCAATGCAGTATCTCATTCCCGGATGGAAATATGATCATAAGAAGCCTTGTCTCGTGAGATGATTTAGGCATTCTAAGACGGACGAAAAAATGAGTCTTCATGTCAATGGGGGGCTGTGGCTTCGCGGACGAAAAAAAGAATCTTCATGTCAACGGCCCACTGAATTGAAAGTACATTACGTTCAAAAATTCCGTCCGGGATGTACACTTACGTGTTCATCCCGGACGGAATTTTTTCTCTTCATGTTCTTTCAATCAGCAAGCCTTGTTGCCATTGAAGATTCTTTTTTTCTGTGTTACTAAAACGGTATTGTGATAATTGCTTGAAATTGAAGACTCATTTTTTCTGGTTTTCGAAATGGTTTAAAATATACTAAAGATGACGAGACAAGGCGGGGGGAGGTCAGTAAAGAGGACCTATGGTTTTGGGCTATTAATCAAAATGTTTTGAAAATTTCAATTTTAACTTTTTTATCTTTTACTCCGACTTTTATGTCATCTACGATATTGGCGATTACGGACTTTGACAATTCCTCAAGGGAGGCGTCAAGGTTCTTGTTTTTTATAGTGGATTTGTAGTCTTTGAGAGACCAGGAAATATCACCGGAGGATTCGTTGTAGCCGCAGTCGAAGGTTTTGACATTGGCGGCGTTGCCTCCCTTTGCAAAGAAACAGAAAAGGGAACCGATCTTGTCCATGATACCCGAATCCTCAGAGTTTTCGCCGGTGGAAGAAATGGACAGGAGATCTTTTTTTGCTTCATCAGGGAGCTCTTTTGCGTCGGCCTCAAGTACTATACGGAAATCCCTGTTTTGGTTCTCTGCCCAGAACTTGGCGGTAAAATCGCCGGCATTTGCACTTACTATACCAAAGAGTTCTTCTGCCATGAGTCTCAGGTAATGACCGTTTTTATCTGACTTGGTAACGGAATTTGCAAGACCTTCAATCCTGTTCAGTGCAAGTTGAAGAGAATCACCTTTGTTGTCTACTGTGATCACGTCGGTTTTCATGGAAGCCCTCCTTTATTTAAACAATAACTTTATAACTGAATTAGATTATACCATATTGTAGTGTCAACGGGGACAGTTCTCGCCGGTGAGAACCGTTCCCATTGGTTTTCCGATAGTTTATGTTTATAATCTTTTGGAAAAGTGTCGAAGTAACCACATAGAATAGACCATCTATAAGGAGGGAAATCAATGGATATTCAGTATCTGTTATGGCTTCAGGAACTAAGAAATGCTTCCGGCGGAGTGTTTGATGAGTTTTTTAACGGTATATCAAAGGTGGCGGTGGATCTGATGCCGTTTTTGCCGTTTTTTATTTTCTGGTGTGTTGACAAGAAATGGGGATATAGGTTTATCACTACCTTCGGTTTGGCGGGACTTTTGAATGGAATCATCAAACTGACTGTATGTGCGTACCGTCCCTGGATACGTTCCGATCTCATAGAACCGGCGGGAGATTCCAAGGTTGCCGCCACGGGATACTCCTTCCCCAGCGGACATACAACGGAGGCAACGGCTGTATACGGAACCGTTACTTTATGGCAAAAGGATGTACGAAGGTGGCTTGCCATATTGGGCGGAGTTCTTATAGCATTGACCGGTTTCTCACGAAATTTTCTGGGTGTACATACTCCCCAGGATGTTGTTGTCGGATTCGCTTCAACATTGATCATCATAATCGCAGTTGAAAAAGCCGGGGAAAAGATCGCCGGTGATGAAAAGAAGCTTGACGGGTTGTCCTTTATTGGTCTTTTGGTGGTTATAGCTTCATTGATCTATATCATGGTGAAGCCTTATCCCATGGATTATGTAGACGGTAAGCTTTTGGTGGATCCGGTCAAGATGATGAATGATACTTTTAAGGCATGCGGCGCATTTACCGGTTTTTTGGCCGGAAGCTATTTTGAAAGACATTTTATCAAATATGAAATACCGGAAAGGTCTAAGAATCTTCCTATTTTGGGATTTGTTGGATTCCTGATCACTTTTTCCTGGAAAGAGTTCTTTGCACCTGCAACAATCGTAGCTGCCCTTGGCGGTCATTGGGGAAACTTTATCGCACGATTTTTGATGTGGTTCTTCGTTATGGCTGTCTGGCCTGTGGTGATAACCAAAAATGCGGAGTGAAATAATTTGAGAAGTCAACGGGTATGGTTCTTATTTTCGGGAATCATACCCGTAAATCGTAACAGTTCAGTCGGTGTGCCGGGGGGACGCCGACTGAACTGTTATCGTAAATCAATATCAGTTGAATATTCCGCTCTGATTTATGCTTTTGTTTGTGATACAATTATCAGTGAAAGACAATATTAATATACGTTTTTACATTACTGAAAAGGGGGATTTTTTATGTGGAACAGAGCAGAGATTAAAGCCCGCGGAAAAGCGGCATTCAAAAACAATTACTGGAATTCAGTTCTGGTATCCTTGATCTACGCAATATTCTTTATGGCATCAGGTTCAACCTACAGATCAAGACAGGGGCAGATCAAAGAGCAGCTTGAAAATAATCCTGATGCAGCAAAGATACTGGTGGCAGTGCTTGCTGTGCTTGGTGTGATCATTGTGTTTGGAATTGTGTTAAAGATTCTGGTAATAAATCCTTTGGAAGTAGGCTGCAGCAAATTCTTCCTGATGAATCAGACAGGAAGACCACAGCCCATGATTATAGGAGACGGATATTCACAGAACTATAAGAACAATGTTCTGGGCATTTTCCTGAAGGATCTGTTTATCGGCTTGGGATATATAGCTTTCATCATTCCGGGAGTCATACTCAGCTACTCCTTCAGACTGGTTCCTTACATCCTTGCCGAAAACCCGGGCATCAGCGGACCGGATGCACTCAGAAAATCAAGGGAAATGATGCAGGGACAGAAGATGAACTGCTTCATCTATGACTGGTCCTTTATCCTCTGGAATCTTCTGGTTTTAGTAACCTGCGGTATCGCCGGTCTCTTCTATGTTCGTCCGTATAAGATGAATGCTGACGCCGTGCTGTATCAGGCTATAAAGGGAGAAGCCTCAAATCCCAATGCATATGACCAGTACGTGAATTTCTGATAAACATCGTACTGATAAATACTGAAAACATCTATAAACAAAACTTGGGCAGGTTGGCATTTGGCTGACCTGTCTTTTTGATTGGGCCAATTAGATTGACATCTGTGTGATGCTTATCGGTCTCGGGTTTTGGAAAAATTGGAAAAAATATCCTATTTTTTTTCGAAAACAGAGATTTTTATGGTATAATGTACCAATAAAAGATGCACTAGGGGAGTGCAGGAAAGGTTGGGGATACCCTATGAGCAAAAAAGTAAAGAGAAATGTTATAGTTGGACAGTCCGGAGGTCCGACAGCGGCCATCAATTCATCTCTGGCTGGAGTTTTCAGAACAGCCAAGGACAGAGGATACAAGAAGGTTTACGGAATGATCCACGGTGTTCAGGGACTTCTGGAGGGAAGATACATTGATCTTTCAGAGCATATCCGTACAGGACTTGATGCAGAGCTTCTGAAGAGAACTCCGTCAGCTTACCTCGGATCCTGCAGATACAAGCTTCCGGATATCTATGAGAACAAGGAAGTTTACGAGAAGATCTTCAAGATCCTCGAAGACCTCGAAATCGACTGCTTCATCTATATCGGTGGTAATGACTCCATGGATACCATCAAGAAGCTTTCAGATTACGCAATCGTAACAGGTTCAGACGTTCGCTTTGTCGGATGTCCAAAGACTATTGATAATGATCTTGCTTTGACAGATCATACTCCGGGCTATGGTTCAGCAGCCAAGTACATCGGAACCTCTGTAAAGGAAATCATCCGTGACGGATGGAGCCTTGAGACCAGCAAGGGACAGGTAATCGTTGTTGAGATCATGGGAAGAAATGCAGGCTGGCTCACCGGTGCTGCAGCACTTTCAAAGGGTGAGGACTGTGACGGACCTGATGCTATCTATCTTCCTGAGTTACCGTTTGATGTTCCGGCATTTGTTCAGAAGTGCAGGGAGCTTCTTGAGAAGAAACGTTCGATAGTTATAGCTATTTCGGAAGGTATCCATACAGCAGACGGAACCTATATCAGTGAGCTCGGAAATGCTACAGAGTATGTAGATGCCTTCGGACATAAGCAGCTTACAGGAACAGCAAGATATCTCTGCAATGTTCTCTCACAGGAGATCGGCTGCAAGACCCGTTCAATCGAGCTTTCAACTCTTCAGAGAGCAGCAAGCCACTGTGCTTCCAGAGTTGATATCCTTGAAGCTTACGAGGTAGGCGGTGCCGCAATGAAGGCAGCAGATGAAGGCGACAGCGGGAAGATGGTTGTTATCCAGAGACTTTCCGACGATCCATATCAGGCCGGAACAGAAGTTAAGGACGTTCACAAGATCGCTAACGACGAGCGTCTCGTTCCGAGAAACTGGATCACCCCGGACGGAACATATGTAACAAACGAGTTCATCACATATGTTCGTCCTCTCATTCAGGGTGATGTGGGAGCCGTAATGGTAGACGGAATTCCAAGACACCTCTACGTGCCTGGTTACCAGGAGCTCCTGTAATAGTTTGGTAAGTAGATCGATACGGTACTTGATAGTGATATCAGGTACCGTATTTTTTCGCCATCGAAGCCATCAGGGACAGTTCTCGCCGGCAGAGAACCGTCCCTGCCGGCGAGAACCGTCCCCGATGGGCAGCCGATTTCGAGCTCCGCACCATTTATACCATGATAATAGACGGACTTGATATCACCTGTTTCCAAAGCTCAAAGAGCCGTCTCTCAGGCGTGGTGATATACGTTCCCTTGAGATAGGCCACACACCTCATCCAGTTGAGATCCTCCTTGATTCTGAAATACGCAAGCGGGAAATTCTCGTTAACATAGGACTGTGGAAAGAACGCAGGCCCCATCTGGTTAATGGCCATTTTGAGTATAGTAACAGAGCTGCTGGACTCAAAGAGAATTTTCGGATGAATATTATATTCACTAAAAACCTTATCCAGCATTCCACGGAGCATGGTTTCGTAGGAAGGCATGATGAAATTCTCATCTTTTAACAGATTAAGATCTATAAGCGGAAGAGTCTTCCAGCTTTCTTTTCCTGCAAGGTGAGCCAAAGGATGCGAAGACGGAAGCCCCAGTATCACATCCTCGGGAGCAAGATCTATATGCTCAAAAGAAGGGTTCAGAGGCCTTTCTTTTGAATAACTCAGAAAAGCATATTCTGTTTCACGATGCAGGAGCATTTGCTCCATTCTAGGAACTCTTGCACATTGAAATTTGATGCTGAAATCCGGATATTCCTGATGAAACTGAGGATAAAGGTCCGAAAATGTAGCCGCTCCACGTTCCGGAGTGCAGGCGATTGAGATTTCACCAACTGAATTCCTGGCACTGTCTCTTATGATCTTATAGGTCTCGTTTTTTATCTGTAAAACATTTTTTGCGGCATTCACATAGATACGACCTGCAAAAGTCGGAATAAGTTTATGATAGCGTCTTTCGAAAAGGGGAGTACCAAGCTCAGCTTCAAGTTTCAGAAGCTGCTGATTAAGGGCAGACTGAGTCATATACATCTTTTCAGCCGCTTTTGCTATGCTTTCCTCGTTATAAATTGCAATGATATTTTCTAAAGGTTTCAGATCCATTCAATTCATTTCCTTATCTTTTTTGTTTGCTTTGAAATTACAAATAGCAGCAAAAGGTTTATGCAAAAAGCTTATACATGTCATGAGGAACATAAAAAAGAATAGATATATAAGCAACTTGCATAAAGACCCTGATATTTATTTGTTATTAAATACCAGCCGATTAGTCTGATTTTTAATCCTGAAAGTAAACTAAATAAAATTAAGTCTTAGAAACAGCTGCGATTAAGTTTTACTTAGTTTAACTGCATAATATAATGACGTCAACACTTAAGTGAGGCATGTAATTGTGAAATATCACTAATAAAATTCGTTTCTCAGTAAGAAATGAGTATACGGCATGATCACCAAAACCGATCACCGTAACAAAATTATAATGCGAAAGGCTTCACTAAATTCAGGAGGATGAGATGAATAAGAAAACATTATTAACCGGCATCGTAATCGCAGCAATGTCAGCAGCACTTATGGGCTGCGGCGCTTCAGGCGGAGCTAAGGCTTCAAGCGAACTTCCAAAGAGCATCGAAGTTCAGGTACCTGCAAAGGCCGGCGGCGGAACCGATGTTATGGCAAGAACCCTTGGTCAGGAGGTTGCCGCAAAGACAGGTTCCAATGTTACTATCGTAAACAATACTGATGGTGGCGGAGTTGTTGCCATGGAGACAGTTCGTACAGCAAAGGGCGACGGAGCCAAGATCCTTCAGTATCACACATCAATGCTTATCAAGTCAGCTACAAAGGTTTATGACAAGACAGCAAATGACGACTTCAAGGTATGGGGCGTAAGCCAGGGTACAGAGAAGGGACAGTACGTTCTTGTTACTTCAGCTGATTCAGATATGAAGACAATTGAGGATTTCGTAAACAAGGGTAAGTCAGCAGAGATCAAGATGGGTATCGAGACCGGCGGAACAACACACGTTATTACAGGTCTTATGGCTAAGGCTTCAGGCGTTCAGGTTAAGTACGTTGAAGCAGGTTCCGATACAGAGAAGCTTACAGCACTTGTTGGTAACACAATCGACGCTTGTATCGTAAACGTAAACCAGGCTAAACAGTATGTTGAGTCCGGCAAGGCTAATGCACTCGCAGTTATCACAAACGGCGAAGAGGGCGCAAGATCTTCAGTTCTTCCTGATGTTCCTTCACTGGTTGAGTCCGGAATTGACTGCTCATGGGCTTCCTACAACATTTTTGCAGGTCCTAAGGATATGAGCGAGGAAATTGCCAAGAAGCTTTATGATGCATACGCAGAGTCTGCAAAGGCAGATGCTGTTAACGAAGTACTCGAACCTGCAGGTATGGCAATGGAATTCCTTTCATATGAGGAAGGCCCCAAAAAGCTTGCAGAACAGCAGGCGGACATCAACTCTGTAGTTGAAGAGCTTGGACTTGTTCAGAAATAATCAAGTCACGTTATAAAGGTTCAGGCCCTGACCGGATACAGGACAAAGGTTTTGGATCGAAACATTAGCCCGCATTGCTCATATGAACCATGTGAGGATGTGGGCTAATATTTTGCCAAGATTCTGATTAAGAGTGTATAAGTCACTGTCCGTGTGAATCCATTAAGACTCTAAAAAATTATGAGTTCACTAAACTGTATACACAAGATCAGAAGATGTGTTTGAACGAAAACCCCAAATTTGATAATTGAGTCAGATGCGTATCGGATCAAATCCAATCCAAACGGTGTCTGACCTGGAGGACATCAATGAAAGTTTCAAGAGATCAGATCACAGGTGCAGTGATCGTTGCACTGGGAATATTTGTGTTTGCAATGATAAGCACATTCAAAGTTCCGTTTACAGCAAGTTATCCCGGACCGAAGGCATTACCGGGACTTGCAGCCGTGGGCTTCGTTATCTGCGGTGCAGGCATTTTTCTGGAAGGCTGCAGGAATAAGGAGCAGAAGACCTTCCTTGTAAAAGAGGGTTGGATCAGGCTTATCATCAATATCGCTGCCATCGCTTTATACATTCTTGCGATGCAGTTTATCGGATTCTTTATTTCGACACCGATCTACCTTTACTGCCTGTCCACATGGTATGCAAAGGGTTATGTAACAAAACCGGTTTCCAGGATCATATTTTCTGTGGCCATGACACTTGTTATCTTCCTGGCTTATCAGGTTGCCTTTGGATACCAGCTGCCTATGGGCATCTTCGGCTAAGGAGGAATGAGAAATGGTTGAGAATGCAGGATTTATTATAACTCAGGTCACAAACCCGTTTAATTTTTTGCTTTTACTTGTGGGTAATGTCATCGGCATCATCTTCGGTGCCATCCCCGGACTTAACGGAACCATGGCGGTAATGCTTTTCATGCCGCTTACCTATGGTATGGAAACAGGCCCGGCCATCATGTTCCTTCTTTCACTCTGGATCGGGGGATGCTCCGGCGGATTCATCGGTTCTGTTCTTCTGGGTATTCCGGGTTCACCTTCATCGGTTGCCACATGTTTTGACGGCCATCCGATGGCTAAGAAGGGTCAGGCAGGAAGAGCTCTTGCCATAGGTATGACAGCTTCCTTTATCGGAACCTTCTTCAGTGCCATCGCCGGTGCCTTCCTTGCGCAGTCTGTAGCAAACATTGCCTTTGCCATCGGCCCATGGGAATATTTCGGTCTCTGCTTCATGGCCATCACCATGGTACTTGCCATCTCAAAGGGCAATATGCTGAAGGGTCTTACCAGTGCATGTATAGGACTTCTTCTTGCATCCGTTGGTTATTCACCTATCGATGCACAGGCGAGATTCACCTTTGACAATATGTACCTTATGGGCGGTCTCGGAATGACAGTCGTTCTTATCGGTATCTTCGGTGTAAGTATGATGATCCTTGCTCACGCAAAGGGCTTTGATCCGCTGCCGACTGTTGACACAAATATGATAAAGGGAATCGGAATCAAGTTCTCCGACATCCGGGAAAATATCGTAAACATTTGCCGTTCCTTCCTTATCGGGCTTGGAATCGGTTTCCTTCCGGGAATGGGAGCAGGTCTCTCAAACCTTGTGGCATATTCGGTTGCCAAGAACAATTCAAAGCACCCTGAGACCTTCGGAACCGGTAATCCTGAGGGCGTATGGGCTTCTGAGACTTCCAACAATGCTTCCATCGGCGGTGCCATGATCCCAATGGCAGCTCTCGGTATCCCCGGAGATTCAAGTACTGCGCTTCTTATCGGTGCACTTACTATTCACGGTCTTGAGATGGGACCAATGGTATTTAAGAACAGTGGTCACATCGTTTACCTTATGTTCGTTGTAGTTGCGATTTGTGCAATTATATGTTTCTTCCTCCAGGCCATCGGTATGAGAGTGTTCCCTCAGATCCTGAAGGTACCTTATCACTACATGTATCCGGCACTTATCGTGGTTTCTCTTATCAGTGCTTACGTTGATTCTTCAAGCCTTTATAAGTGCGGAATGATGCTTTTCTTCGCTGTCATCGGATGTCTCATGGCATACGGCGGACTTCCGCAGTCACCGCTTATCCTTGCCTTCATCCTGGGACCTACCATGGAGAGCAACATGCTCAAGGCATTCCAGAATACCGAGACAGTGGCAACTTTCTTCACACGTCCTATTTCCTGTGTATTCAACCTTATTGCCATAGCATGTATTTTCTCACCGATACTGAAGGCGCTTTATACGAAGTATGTGAAGAAGAATTAATAATAATGAAAGGTGGAAAGAATAATGCCATTTAGAGTTTCAAAACCTACTCCTCATCCGGTGGAAACACTTTGTGAGGAACCCTGGAAGCTTGCCGTAGAGCCCTTCCAGGTGTCACCCAGAACCTGGTATATTGCAGGCCAGACCTGGGTTGGTGCATATCTTATAGATACAGGAGCAGGCCTCATACTTCTTGATACGGGAATCGCAGAGAGTGCTTATATGTTGGTGGATTCCATTTATAAGCTTGGTCATAAGCCCACAGATATCAAGATGATACTTATAAGTCACGCACACCTTGATCACTTTGGAGGAGCTGCCATAATGCATGCTCTTACAGGAGCACCTATCTACATGTCAAAGGAAGATGACGAATTCATGCAGAAGGATCCGGAGGAAACTGAGCTGCCTCATGATCTCTGGCATGTGCAGCATATAAAGGTTGATCGTCATTATGATGATAATGTTGCAATCACCCTTGGTGACATTTCCATCAGAACTCTGCTTACACCGGGGCATACCCTGGGCTGCACAAGCTTCTTCTGGGATGAGAAGAATCCTGTGACAGGTGAGACTTATACTGTTGCCATGCATGGAGGCGTTGGTGCCAATACCATGAATGATGACTACTACAAGACAAGCAGGATGCTTACTCCGGCTCACAGGGAGAGATTTCTGAATGATGCTGAGAAGATTAAGAAGATTCACGTGGATATCGCACTTCCGTCTCATCCGAATCAGATCGAGATTCTGGACAAGGCCGGAACCTATACTCATGAAAAGCAGCCATATCTTGATGATACGGTTTGGGCGGATTTCATCGATGAGAGAGTGAGACAGGTTAAAGTGCTCATGAAGTGATATGAAGGCGGTCGCGCGGAGCCGGTGGGCATCCATTGTAATGCGAGTCGCTGTGGCGGAAAAAACTATAAGAGACCCCCTAAGAACCACTAGGCCCTCGCCGAGTCTTCGTTTACTTTTATGAAAACTCAGACTTGGCGAGGGGGCTAAGGAAAAAGGAACCAAGTGGTTCTAAGGGGGTCTCTTATGTTTTTTCTCGCCGCAGCTCAACGCATTACAATGGATGCCCACCGGCTCCGCGCTACATTTTCTTAGAGCTGTATGGTAAATAATTAAAAAAGTATAAAATGGTAGTTTTGAACGCACTTTTGGGAGGGTGAATAAAATGATATGAAATTAAATGAAATGTAATGGAATAGATTGGGGGCAAGGTTTTTGCAATTGACGAAAGCAACAGAATTGAAGATTTTTTTGGCCATTTTACAAATTGAGAATAATTCGTCAATTTAATATCATGACTTTGCGAGTTGAAAATAACTCGATTGAAAAAAAGGTATTTATGAAACAATAATACATTATAGGAGGATTTAGTAATGAGAATTGGTTTTCTTGGACTTGGTATTATGGGACGCCCGATGGCAAAGAATCTTGTAAAGGCCGGTCACGAGCTTATGGTTTATGACTTCAACCAGGAGGCAGTAAACGATGTTGTTGCCTGTGGTGCTAAGGCCGGTACATGCGGTAAGGATCTTGCTGAGTTTGCTGATGTGGTTATCACTATGGTTCCAAACTCACCTCATGTTCGAGCAGCCGTATTTAACGAGAAGGGTCTTGCTGAGGGCTTCCGTAAGGGTGAGTCAGTTCTTATCGATATGTCATCTATCGACCCGGTTGAGTCAAAGAAGATTTCTGCTGATCTTGAGAAGATTGGCGTAGATATGCTTGATGCTCCTGTATCAGGTGGAGAGCCAAAGGCTATCGACGGAACACTTTCTGTAATGGTTGGTGGCAAGAAGGAGACATTTGACAAGTACTATGACATGCTCATGGTTATGGCAGGTTCTGTAGTTTATGTTGGACCTATCGGTTCCGGAAACGTTGCTAAGCTTGCTAACCAGATGGTTGTAGCTGCAAATATCGGTATCGTGGCAGAGGCTCTTACATTTGCAAAGAAGGCAGGAACAGATCCTGAGCTCGTATATCAGGCTATCCGCGGCGGTCTTGCTGGTTCAACCGTACTTGATGCAAAGGCTCCTATGATGCTTGCAGGTAACTACAAGCCCGGTTTCAGAATCGACCTTCACATTAAGGATCTTACCAATGCTCTTAACGCTGCACACGCTATCAACATGCCTGTTCCTATGACAGCTCAGATGATGGAAGTTATGCAGGAGCTTAAGAACCACGATGAGGGTTCATGCGATCATGATGATATCGTAAGATACTACGAGAGAATCTCAGGAACATCAATCGTTAAGTAAATAAATATCTAATGTCAGCCCTTTTGAAAAAACATGGGCTGACATTCTTTTAAGGAAAGGTCTATAGATGAATACAGATTTTATTAAAGGTGTAGTAGTGCCTATCATCACAGTGATCGATAAGGATGAGAAGATCGATGAGGCAGGAATGCGCAAGCAGGTTGATTATGTGATAAACGGCGGAATGCACGGAATTCTTGCTTTCGGCTCAAACGGTGAGTTCTATCAGCTCGAAGAAGACGAGATGGAAAGAGGCCTTAAGATCATGGTTGATCAGGCCGCAGGAAGAGTTCCTGTTTACTTCGGTATCGGTGCTATCAATACAAAGAAGTGCATCCGTCTTGCAAAGATGGCAGCAGCAAACGGTGCTGCTTGTGTATCGATTCTTCAGCCAATGTTTCTGAAGCCGACACATGACGAGCTTTTCAATCATTTTAAGGCTATAGCTGAGGCTATTCCTGAGACTCCGGTACTCCTTTACAATAACCCGGGCCGTGTTGGCTACGGTATGACTGCTGATTTCGTAACAGAGATCGCTCATGCAGTTCCTAACATCGTTGGTATGAAGGATACTTCAGGAGATATCACTCTTACAGAGGAATGCATTCGCAGAAACCGTGATGTGAACTTCAAGGTATTCGGCGGCAAGGACACACTTCTTTTCGCATCAATGTGTGTAGGTGCAGTTGGCGGTGTATGTACAGCAGGAAATTTCATGCCTGAGCTTATCGGTGCAGTTTATGAGAAGTATGTAGCAGGTGATTTCGAGGGTTCACGTGAGGCTCAGTTCAAGCTTAATCCTGTAAGACTTGCTATGGATAAGGCTTCATTCCCGGTTGCTGCAAAGGATATGGCTAATATCCGCGGCGAGAATGTGGGGGATCCTTACCTGCCGTCACTTCCGACAACTAATGCTGCAACACTTGATCTGTTCAAGAGCGTTATGAAGGAAGCCGGGCTTATCTGATCGGAGGATTCATATGCGGCATGAAGTGAAGTTAGCGAATGGGGTGACGGTGCCGGCGCTGGGGCAGGGGACCTGGTATCTGGGAGAGAACCGTTTTCAGAGAAAAAGAGAGATAGAGGGTATAAGACAGGGTGTTGAAGCGGGGATGACTCTGATCGATACTGCTGAAATGTACGGAAGCGGTGCGGCAGAGGATATGCTGGGAGAGGCTATCAGCACTCTTGACAGAAGTAAGCTGTATCTGGTTTCAAAGGTACTTCCCAATAATGCGGGCGGCAGCCGGATGCGTCAGGCTCTGAAGGGCAGTCTTTCACGTATGGGAGTCGATTATCTTGACCTTTATCTTTATCACTGGAGAGGTTCATATCCTTTGTATGAGACTGTTTCAAGACTTGAAGAGTTAAAGGCTGAGGGTCTCATTAAGGCATGGGGCGTTTCCAATTTTGATATCGATGATATGGAGGAGCTTTGGAGGATTCCTGAGGGAAGAAACTGTCTTGTGAATCAGGTGCTTTATCACACAGGTTCCAGAGGCATTGAGTTTTCACTTCTGCCCTGGATGGTAGAGCATGATGTTACTCTGATGTCATACTGTCCGCTGGCTCAGGCTGGTTCTCTGAGACGTGGTCTTTTCCAGAACAAGACTCTTCAGGAGCTGGCAGCCAGGCATGGAGTTACTGTCCCTGAGATCATGCTTGCCTGGAACATAAGAAACGGTCACACCATTGCAATCCCAAGAAGTTCGAAACCTGAGCATACTATGTCCAATGCTCATGCCGACAACATTGACCTTACAGCGGAGGAACACGCCATGATCGATATGGCATATCCGAAGCCGACACATAAGAAATATCTCGATATGCAATAACATAATGATTTTGTAAGGGGGTCAGACCCCAATGTGAAAAAAGCACGAGATGGACCTACATCCACTCGTGCTTTTTGTATTTGTAAATTCAATTTCCCACAAATATAATCAATATTGTTTTTTTCAATTTTGTAAATTCAGGATGCAAAACTGATGATGAAGGAGCAGGCTTCTGAAAGGAACTCAATCAATATTAAAGATCTCTGCGAAACCTGTGACGTTCAATATATCAAGTACTTCCGTTGATGGATTCTCGAGATGGAATCTTTTTTGGTCAGGAAGAGATTTACACATGATGAGCAGCACTCTGAGCCCGGCTGACGAGATATATTCTGTGTTTTTCAGATCAACTACTATCTCGTTAAAAGCAGTTCCTTTATGGGCCTCGAATCCTGACAGAAGCTCAGTGGCAGTGATGGTATCCAGACGGCCAGTGATACTGCACTGAAGTCTGTCACCATCTGCGTTAAAGCTGACATCGAACTTTTTAGTATTTTCTGTATCAGATTTTTCTCCTGCCTTTACAGTCATCACCCAAAGAATGATATCATCATATGCCTTACGGAGTTTATCCATGTCTTCCGGGTTATTTTTAAGACTCAGAAGATCAGGTAATACTTCTTTATAGGTGACTTCTTTTATTTCAAATCCCAGTTCAGTAAAATACTCTTTTGCTTCAGGTACAGAACCTTGTATAACTGTATGATTGATGGGAATGTCTGCGACTTTGGTACCGCCTTTTTCCATCATCTCCTTGACGATCTCTCCATCTGCGTCTGTTAATGCTGAGAATGTCACAGCTGCAAGTTCGCGGCTGAACTTATCGGCTGTGATCCACATCCCGCCATGCTCCTTCAGAAGTTCACGGATATTATGGCAAACAGCGTCAAGCTCAGGTTTGTTGAAATATCCAAGAAGACCGTCCATCAGGATACATATCTTTCCGCGAACATCTTTAAGAGCTTCTCTTAGTGAATCAAGATTTGTTGCATCAACAGCGTGATAATGCATCAGTTCATTTTGCTCCTTGGTTGCAAGTCCGCGGATGGCAGGTTCAAGCTCTTCAACAACTGCAGGCAGATCAAGACCATAAAAATGTTTACCTGCTTTTGATATGGAAAGTCCCCTTGGAACATATCCGCAAGGGAGATCGATGATCACATCACAGCCGGACTGCTCGGCCATTTTATTACCGATATGATAGCGTGCCTCGTTGGACACCATATAGGATCTTAGTATTTCAGGCGGTGTATCAGAAGATCTCGGTACTGTTAAATCAATAACCTTTGCAAGATCAGCTGCCTCCTTGATGCCGGTCTGACTTAACAGCCCAAGACAGCCTTTAGCTGTGGCAAACACAGGGTTAACTGCAAATAATAGTTCTTTTCTCTCCATAGATCATTACCTCAGTTTATAAGGAATATTTAAATGATATTTTGTATTATGAGTCAGCAGAAAAATGTTTTACGCTCACATCCTGTTATATCGGTTAATATAATGAGAAATATTAGCGTGGATCGGTGCATCTGATTATTAATTTTTCACTGGCTGAACTGTTAATAATTCTTGCTGTAAAATGTATTCGGCTATATGATGTATGAGATATTTACCAGTAGGGGGATTCGTTATGGATCTGAAACAGCTTGAATATATAGTTGCCATTGCGGAGACCGGGAATCTGTCTCTTGCGGCGGAGAAGATGTATATCACCCAGTCAGCACTTTCCCAGCAGCTTGCGAAGCTGAAGCAGGAGGGGGTTCCGCCTCTTTTCCGGGAAGAGAAGAAAAAGATGGTGCTGACGGATGCGGGAAAGATTTATCTTAACGGGGCACGTGCGATACTTCGTGAGGAAGCATTGGCACAGAAGAAGCTTAACAGTCTGAATGATGAAGATAAGGTGGTTTTTGATTTTTCCGTAGCCCCATATCTTCAATCGGTGGTTTATATAAATATACTTCCTAAGCTGAAAAAACAGTTTCCGAAGGTTTCTGTCAGAGTTCATACCAACAATACCATGAATACCCGTGAGGCTCTTGAGAACGGAAGCATTGACATGGCGTTCATTCCGGATATATATCAGCAGAGGGATTTTTTTGACTACATTCACATCTTTAAGGATGAGCTTGTTATGGTTTCTCCGGGCGGGAATGATCAGACAACGGATTTAAGTACTGATTCAGATATGGATTTTTCCGAGGCTTTTGATAAAACAGAAGCAGATGTTCGTTCAACTGCTTTTGATAAGCGTCCGGTCACCATCCCTGCAGAGAATTCATATTTAAGAGAACTCCCGGTCACTATCCCTGCAGAGAATTCATATTTAAGAGAGATTCTGGACAGGATTTTTTCGGAGGAAAGCAATATTCCGGAGATATACACAGAAACCAACGACTTTAACATTGCACTGTCTCTGGTGAAAAACGGTGAGTGTAAGGCTGTCATTCCCAGATCTCTGGTAAAAGAGGATGGGATTCGCATAGAGTCCTTCAGAGATCCCTGCTATTTTTATCTCACTGCGATTCACAAAAAAACAACCTCATCTCCGATCATTGATGCGGCAGTGAAGGAACTGAAACGTTATTTTATTGCCTGATTAAATCGAACCCGGTTTTTTAAACACCTGGCATATATAGTAAAGAGCCGGAATACATTCATTTTTATACGTTCTGCTGTTATGGATTTTATAAGTTACAGCGCTTCGTATTTAAAAGGATGTATGCCGGATCTTTTTTTATGTACAGGGCCTACATTTTGAAGCCCCCGAATTCATTGATTACGGCTCGGGAGGTTTTGTTGAAATAAACATTGGTACCGATACGTGTATCGGATATAAGGGAGTTTTTGATCATAAGGTAAATAAAATAGCGTTCTGCTTCTGAAAGCTGTCTGTCCTTTAGGTAAAAGACTCCGTTGAAGGTCTGTACCGGCGGCCAGGTGGAAAAGTAGACTCTGCCCTCGTGAGCTCTGCAGAAGGAACGGGGGAGAAATCCGACGCCCACACCGGTCTTAAGCATTTCATTCATCATAAGGGCATTGTTGCTTCGCTGTACAACTGTGGGAGTGAAGTTATTTCTTGCCATATATTCTTCTACTATTTTCGAGTTTGTTGTACTTGATCCCCACATAACAAAAGGGGCATCTGAAAATTCTTTAATGTTTATGGTCGGAAAATAGTTCCCTGAGTCATCGCTTTTTGAAGCTGCGGGATGAGAAAGGGGAACCGCCAGACACATTTGCTCATAGGCTACGGAGGCAAATGTAAAATCCTTTTCATCAGAGGGGGTTATCGTTCCGATCACCAAATCTACTTCTGATTTCTTAACAGCCTCTTTGAGTTCATACATATATCCTTCTTTTGTCTGAATCTGTATAAATGGAAATCTTTCAGAAAAAGCAGGATAGATATTACTGAAAAACCGGGAACCTCTGAAAGGTGTAATCCCTATGGTGATGGTACTGGATGGTGCCATAGAAAGCTGAGCAATGGAAGCATAGGTCCGTTGCTTAATGTTTATGATATTTCTGCAAGTCTCAAGATATATTTTTCCGGCATCCGTAGGTACCAGAGATTTACGGCTTTTCATGAAAAGCTGATGCCCTAAACCGGCTTCGGTATTTGCCAGAAATTTCGAAAGTGCAGGCTGGGAGATACCAAGCTGTTTGGCTGCCTTTGAAAGTGATTTACATTCTTCTATTGTTACAAGGTAGGTACATGCCTTTATATTCATGCCATCATTCTCCTCATCTGTTAATGCAGCCATATATCTATAACTTTTGCTAATAAATCGGATAACTATTTCAAGATTGATACATTTTTTATAAATCCCTATAATCAAACCATATTAAGAAAGGTCGCAAGACAAATCAAAAAGATTTATGTATTTCTGCATAAGTATACCCTGATTTTTGAAAATTATAAACCCGAAAAATTTTTATTAATTTAAGAGATGGAGGCCTGTTCAAAAATAACCTGTACTAATGTGAAATACATATATCAGCCCTTCACAAAGCGAAATTCCGGTGAATTGAAGTCTCAGAAATATGAAGGCGGCAACAGCCTTTCGCAAGTAGAAATTCCAATGGGCTGAGGTTTAACTGTAAGGAGGATTTATGAGAAAGAAGTTTATGGCAACAGTAATCACAGCGGCAATGGCACTTAGCATGCTCACAGGCTGCGGATCTTCATCAAACACAGCTGCAACAGCTGCAGCGAAGGCAGCCGATACAACCGCCGCAGCAAAACAGGAAGCAGGAAGTGAAACAACCGCTGAAGCAAAGCAGGAAGCAGGCAGCGAAACAACTGCCGCAGCTGCCGATACAGGAGCAGCAGGAGCTGTAGATGTAAGCACAGTCTGGCCTGACGGAACCACGGTTTATGTAGATGTTCCTGCAAAGGCAGGCGGCGGAACCGACCTTTACACACGTTATCTTACCCAGGCGCTTACTGAGGTTTGCCCTAATGTTAATTTCGTAGTTACAAACTACGACACAGAAGAAGTTGGAATGCAGCATGCTAAGAATGCTCAGGCTGACGGAACAACACTTCTTACCTGCCACGGCGGAGCTGTTATCAAGTTCTTGACTGGCGCTTCAGGCGTTTCCGTTAAGGATGATATGAGAGCGGTAGGACTTCTCAATCAGGGCGGTCCGCAGGCTATCATCGCAAATCCGGGAGCACCGTACACAAACTTCACAGAGCTTGCTGAGTATATCAAGGCTCATCCGGGTGAGCTTACTGTAGGATGCTCACTTGGCGGAACAACGCAGATTCTTTTCACATCATTCATGGATGCACTTGTTGGTGATGCTTCTCTTGTAAACTATGTACAGTGTTCATCAGAGGCTGACAAGCTTACAAACGTAGCTTCTAACGCAATAAACATTGCAAACTGCTCAATTCCTAATGCTCAGGATTATGATGCTGACGGAAAGCTTACAGTTCTCGGAACCCTCGGACCTAAAGCTTCTACTCTTGAGTCTATGGGCAAGCTTCTCGGTTCAGAGCTTGATCAGAAGTTTGCTTCAACTTTAGAGCAGGGCATAGAAACCACATGGGATTCAAACTACTATGTACTTGCTCCTGCAGGTGTTTCAGATGAAGCTGCTGAGGCTATCAACCAGGCTATCGTAAAGGCAGAAGAGCAGACTTCCTATGTTGACGGCATGAACAAGATGGCAACCTTCGCTGAGCCTGCAAATCTTGCTGATTCTCAGAAGGGTCTCGACGATGAGTGGTCAAATCTTGACGCTCTTGTAACATCGATGGGTCTCAAAAAATAATAATATTTTTTCATAGTTTTCAGTGCCCGGTATGTTGACTCTGCCGGGCACAACCTCTCTGAAAATCATCTCTAAATTAAAACATTTAAAGGAGCAACCTATTATGAAAAAACTCAACCGTACATATGTTATGGGGATTTTCATGGTGCTGTTTTCCGCATGGATCGCATTTGAGAGTGCCCATATCCCTGAATTGCTTGTTTCCAACGAGCCTGGTCCCAGACTCTTTCCGTTTATCTCCGCAATAGGCATAGCGGTATTCGCTATCCTTTCTATGGTGTTTGACGGAAAAAAGGATGAAAACAAAGAGTATCTGGATAAGGCAGGTTACACACGTCTTGCCATCATCATAGCTGAATGTCTTCTGTTCGCATTCCTCATGGACTTCATCGGCTTCTGGATCACTTCCATGGCAGGACTTTTCCTGTTCATTTTCACACTAAAGGGTGAGAAGAAGTTTAATGCAGTATTTTGCATCATTTTCTGCATACTGCTGGGAAGCATTTGCTACTTTGGATTTACAAAGGGCTTCAATATCCCCCTTCCGAAGGGAACACTTTGGAGCAGCCTCGGAATCAAGATGATCTGATGCAAAAGATACAGTCTGATTACATTAGACAGAAAAACAACTCAAGTCCCGAAGAGAATTATGAAAGGGACTTGGTATTGAAATAAGGAGACATTAAAAATGGCAGATTATATGACAGCACTTCTGACACTGCTTCAGCCCATGAATTTCATAATGATGTACTTATGTACGCTGGTGGGGGCAGTTCTCGGTGCCATCCCCGGACTTTCCGGAGGACTGGGTATCACACTTATACTTCCTTTGACATTTGCAATGAGTACTGAACTCAGCTTCTCAATGCTGGTTGGTATGTACGTTGGTGGTGTTTCGGGGTCCTTCATTGCTGCAGTTCTTGTAGGTATTCCCGGTTCTGCAGCTTCCATTGCAACCTGCTACGACGGTTATCCTATGACCAAAAAAGGACAGGCTGCAAAGGCACTTTCCATCGGTATCACAGGTTCCTTCATCGGTACTTTCATTTCCATCATCGTTGCTACACTTTGCTCCACATATATTGCGGAGATAGCATTAAAACTGGGACCATGGGAGTATTTCAGCCTCTGCCTCATGGCCATAACCATGGTTGTTGGACTTTCAAATGGTTCTGTTTTCAAGGGAATGACAGCAGCTTTCCTTGGTCTCTGGCTTGCCTGCGTCGGAACCGATTCCGTAACAAATCAGATGAGATTTACATTTAACAACTATAACCTTTTCGGTGGTATCAATGTTGTCTGCCTTCTCATGGGAACCTTCGCCCTTCAGCAGGTGGCTACAAGCTATGCAAAGGGCAACCAGGAGATGCCCAAGGTTGACGAGGGCGCTCTCGGCGGAATCGGACTTACGCTTAAGGACTTTACAGATAACATTAAGGTAATTGTGGTTTCATTGTTCATCGGTCTCTGGATAGGATTCCTTCCCGGCATGGGTTCAGGTATTTCGAACATCCTTGCATACGGTCAGGCTAAGAAAATGTCAAAGCATCCGGAGCTTTTCGGAACAGGTGTGGATGAGGGCGTATGGGCCACAGAGGTAGCCAACAATGCCGGTGTCGGCGGTGCTATCATTCCGATGATATCACTTGGTATCCCCGGAGATGCCACAACCGTACTTCTTATGTCAGCCATGACCATCCATGGTCTTCAACCGGGGCCTATGTTCATAAGAACAAATCCTGTACTGGCTGATCTTATATTTGCAACTGTACTTGTTTCTGCAATCCTTATTTTTGTAACTGAGCTCCTTACAAAGAAGTATTTTCCATTGCTTCTTAAGGCACCATATCACTACCTTTACAGTGCGATCCTTATGATTGCGTTTATGGGTGCCTTTTCATCGACAACCTCCATGTTCTCAGTTTATCTGGTACTTTTCTTCGGACTGGTTGGTATAGTGATGGATTACTTTGGACTTCCCATGACTCCGCTTATGCTTGCATTTATCCTGGGCGGAAAAATAGAGAGCTACTTCAGGATGGGTGTATCTTATGGAAAAGGTGATTACTCACTTTTCTTCACAAGACCTATCTCGCTGATCTTTATTCTTATAACTGTTTACAGCTTATTCGGACCAATGATCCAGAAAGCATTAAAAAAAAACAGCGCAAGGAAATTAGCGAAGTCAGCGTAAATTCAGAAAAAACATTTATGCATTGAAAAAGGCTGAGGAAACAGTGAAATCACAGCTGTTCATCGGTGACATTTTGAAAATGAAAGAAGGAATATAATGAGAACAGTAATAGAACCCGGAAAGAAGAGAAAGAGTATCAATTTCCTGGACAGTATAGTTTACAGTGAAGTAAAAGACCTTAACGGAAATCCTATGAAACTGGAGATGTCTGTAATGCTGCAGAACGGAAACAGTGAAATGAGATTTGCGGCAGGAATCGTAGACGAAGAGGATAAGACTCCAAAGCCCTGTATAGTCTGGATCCCGGGCGGCGGCTACAGAGGCTGCGACAAAAATCTCATGGTGGCTGAGATGGCATTTCTCGCAGACCTGGGATATGTGGTTGCTTCGATTTATTACAGAAGCTCTGCCGAAGGACATATGCCCGACCAGATTATCGATGTAAAAACCGCAATCAGATTTTTAAGAGCTCATGCTGATGAGTATGAGATTGACACAAACCGTATAGGAATCATCGGCCGATCAGCCGGAGGGCATCTTGCATCCCTGGCCGGAATGAACGTTGATGACTTCCACGGAAGTGAGTGGGCATCCGAATCCGATGAAGTACAGGCCTGTGTGGATCTGTTCGGACCGGTTGATTTGCCATGGCTTCTCAGATTTGAGGAAAAGCTGTATAATGCCGACCCCGCAAACTATCGTTGGGAAAATGTTGCAGCCTCCCATGGTGGAGCCGTTATGGGTGGAGAGTATAATGAAGATATGATAGAGCGTTCAAAGAAGGTGAGCCCTCCATATCTCATCAGCGACAAAATGTGTCCTATGATGATCAT
Organism: Oribacterium sp.; assembly: GCA_017940955.1. The sequence goes on along the minus strand of JAGAXP010000327.1, from coordinate 7,512 downwards.
GCACGGAGACATTGATAAGCTGGTACCGGTGGATGTAAGTGAAGATTTTTACCAGAAGATAATTGATGCCGGTCAGGGTGACAAGGCAGATCTTTATATTCTTCATAACGCCGGTCACGGCACAAAGGATTTCTTCCAGGATTCCGTCAAGGAATTGATCGCAGACTTTTTCGATAGAAACCTGAAGAAGCAATAAAACTAAAAAATTCGTTCTGCGAACAGTTTCCGGTCGGTGGACCAGGAGGGACGGAGGTTGTGGACCAGGGGGACGGGGTTGGTGGTCCATTTTTTTTTAAAAATGGACCATCAACCCCGTCCCCATGGTTTACAGTCTAAACTGTCACGGTTCCTGAAACAGTCTGCATAACGAATTTTGTCCGGGATTGAAACATTTCGGTATGATTGATAAAATAGTGAAGATGAAACACTTTGAAACGAAATGAACCGGAGGAAATATGGCAAACATAACCCTGCTTGTACCAAATGACGAACTGTTCCGCCTTGCTCACGACGCCTTACAGGAAATGAAGAAGCGTCTTTTCATGATGAAGGTCATCGAAACCGAAAGCGCGGTTTCGGAAGCAAGACAGGCCATAAATCAGGGAACGGATATCATTATAGCCAGAGGCCTTCAGGCTACCATCATTAAACAGTATACGGATATCCCGGTTGTGGAGATCGTTATGACCCGGCAGGGACTCATCAACATGATCGAGAAGGCGAAGAGGGTACTTGGAAAAGAGAATCCAAACATCGCTTTAGTTATGTTCAAGAACATGACCTGTGATATGACAGGTATAGGGGAGCAATGCCATGTTCAGCTTAAGGAATATCTGGTGCAGAACCCGGAGCTCCTGAAAGCAGCTGCACTTCAGGCAGTGGAAGATAAGGCTGATCTCATCATTGGCGGAAAAACCGTTCTCACCATTGCTGATAATGCAGGCATCCCGGCACTTTTTATGGCCAACACCGAGGATGCCATGAAGAATGCCATCAAAGAAGCATTCCTTCTTGCAGACACCTTTGAAAACAGCGACATACCGGCCCATGCCGTCCTTGAAAAAGGGAAATCCTCCGGTAAACGAAAAGAGCAGTTTGTGAACTTCCCCTATAAAAGCGAAAAAATGCAGGCGGCCGTGGACCTGGCAGAAAAGCTGTCAAAAACCGACTGCCCGAAGCTTATTCTTGAGCCTATAGGAAATCTCCACAAGGCCTTTGTGAACGCCATGCATAACCATTCAAAGCATTCCCAGGAAAAGCTTGTAAGCTACGAGTGCATAAAAGGCCAATCTTCCTATGATGATCTTTACGGTCGTCAGGGCAGGGTTAATGATTCCCTCCGGGGCACTCTCGTCATAGACAATTTCCAATACATGGATGTTCGTTCCCAGAAGAAGCTTCTGGAGATACTTATGTTCAGGAATGTCATTCTGATAGCGAAAACCAGGAACCCGAAAGCCTACCTGATACCGGAACTTTACGCCAGACTTTCGGCATTTGCCATAAGGATACCCACACTTATGGAAACCTCCGAGGATATTCCGTATCTTTCCAATATTTACATGCAGAACTGCACAGAACGCTACGGAATGTATCATGTTATGACAAAGGATGCCGAGAAAAAACTTCAGAGCTTTTACTGGCCCGGAGGCAGGATACAGCTTGAAAGCTTTATCGAAAGACTGGTGATAACCTCGGATCACAGAAGCCTGAAGGTTACCGATGTGTGTGAACTCTATGAAGAGCTCTATGGCGGAGACGTCGGCACTAAGGCTAATGCTGAGCCCGGAATAATCTCAGATACGGATTACGGTCCGAGAGCGGTTCCGGATTTTAATCGGGGTATCAGTTCCGAGGAGGATACGCCCTTCAGGTTAAGCTCTGAAAATATGATGGAAGCAGAGGATACCCCTTCAGGTTTCAGTGACGGTCAGAAGGAAGCGACATCCAAAAACCGGACCATAACAGTCGGGGATCTGGAGAAAAACAGACTGATAAAATCTCTTAGCGACAACATGGGAAATCGTGAAAAAACAGCCGCGGAGCTAGGTATCAGTAAAACAACTCTTTGGAGAAAGCTTAGGAAATACGGATTACTTTAAAAATACCAATAATCTCAGAGAGTCGTCGATTTGACATGCTTCTCCCGACCGGGACACGTTGATCGATGACTCTTTTTAAATATAAAAACTGTATAAAGAAATGGAATGATATTTTTGTAACAGCTGATTCGATGCAAACATCTGAATCGAAATGAATCATAATAAAACATATGGAAACGCTGCCGGCACTGATTAACATTTAGTATATTTACTAAGCTTTCCTTTGTGCTAATTGCAGATTGTTTATAAATTTTAATTCTAATAAGATAGAAACCGTGCAGGGGATTAATTCCCCCGAGGCAGGGATTTTATATAACTTAAAACGGGTTTTGCAGTAGTTTGGCTATCGTAAATATTATTTTTAGGCATTGAACCACTATGCCGGAAAAGGAGTTTTATATGAAGATCGGATTTGTCGGACTCGGAATCATGGGTAAGCCGATGGCTAAGAATCTTGTTAAGGCAGGATACGAGGTTGTTGTTACAACACATAAGCAGGCTGTTATAGATGAATTTGTTGCACTTGGTGCTGCAGGCGCAAAGAATGCCGCAGATATCGTTAAGCAGGGATGCGAAGTTATCATCACAATGCTTCCCAACAGCCCACAGGTGCGTGAGGTTGCACTTGGTGAAGGCGGAATCGTTGAAGGCGGAAAGAGCGGAATCACAGTTCTCGATATGTCTTCCATCGATCCGGTTGAGTCACAGAAGATTTCAGCAGAGCTTGCAAAGAGCGGTATAGAGCTTCTTGACTGCCCCGTTTCAGGCGGAGAACCAAAGGCCATCGACGGAACACTTTCGGTTATGGCAGGCGGAAATAAGGAGACATTTGACAAGTATCTCCCAGTACTCAAGGCTATGGCAGCATCAGTTGTTTATGTCGGACCTATCGGTTCAGGAAATGTTGCAAAGCTTGCAAACCAGATGATCGTTGCCGCAAACATTGGTATCGTTGCAGAGGCATTGACATTTGCAAAGAAAGCCGGCACAGATCCACAGCTTGTATATCAGGCAATCCGCGGCGGTCTCGCAGGTTCAACAGTTATGGATGCAAAGGCTCCTATGATGCTTTCCGGAAACTATGAGCCTGGCTTCCGTATCAACCTTCATATCAAGGATCTGACCAATGCTTTAAACGCAGCTCATGCAATCAACATGCCGGTTCCTATGACAGCTCAGATGATGGAAGTAATGCAGGAACTCATGAACCATGATGAGGGTGCCTGCGATCATGACGACATCGTAAGATACTATGAGCGCATGTCAGGAACTTCAATCGTTGAGAAGTGATCTCCTTTATCCCAATTTCATATAAAAGGATACCGTCTTTCTCCGGAAATCCGGTATCCTGCCTATAAGTCCTGCGTTGATCGTGGGACTTATAAGCGATTAAGGTATTATCTATATTGGTCTATAGAAAATGATACATCGGAGTTGAGATCGTGAGAGGTACTTGCGGTCTCTTTCTCCATATATGAAAATATTATCTAACAACTAAAAATCATTGTCGGTGATCAGATTTCAGTTAGGAGAAGTCTCTAAGTAATTTGAAACATTGATATTAGTGATTAAATGTGTTTAAATATACTCATGGAGGGTATTATTATGAACACTTCTAATATTACTAATTACAAGCCAAAAGATTTTGCTGAATTATTAGGAGTTTCCGTCAAAACGTTACAACGTTGGGACAGGGAAGGTACTCTAAAAGCAAATCGTACTCCAACTGATAGGCGTTATTACACTTATAACCAATATCTTCAGTTTAAGGGTATAAATACAGAGGACGATAATCGCCAAACTGTTATTTATGCCAGAGTGTCTACAAGAAATCAAAGGGATGATTTACAGAATCAAGTATCATTTTTACGACAGTTCTGTAATGCTAAAGGAATTATTGTAGACCAATGTATTGAAGATTATGGAAGTGGGCTAAATTACAACCGTAAAAAATGGAATCAGTTATTAGAAGAAGTAATGGAACAAAAAATCAAAACTATCATGGTTACACATAAGGATAGATTTATCAGATTTGGCTATGATTGGTTTGAAAAATTCTGTATGAAGTTCAATACAACCATAGTGGTAGTGAACAATGAAGAACTATCACCACAAGAAGAACTCGTGCATGATATTGTTTCAATCCTTCATGTATTCTCTTGTAGGTTGTATGGACTACGTAAGTATAAAAAACAAATAGAAGGGGATGAGGAAATTGCTAAAGAGCTTCAAGACGGAAATAAATCCGACAGTCGAGCAGAAAATCAGGATTAACAAGACGATTGGTACTTGCAGATACATCTACAACTTCTATCTTGTTCATAACAAAAGCTTATATGATAAAGGCGAAAAGTTTATGACGGGCAAGAGTTTTAGTGTATGGCTTAATAATGAATATATTCCGAATAATCCTGATAAAACATGGATTAAAGAAGTATATTCAAAAGCTGTAAAGAAGTCTATTGAAGATGGATGTACTGCATTTACAAGATTTTTCAAACATCAGAGTGCTTTTCCTAAATTCAAGAAAAAAGGCAAATCCGATGTGAAGATGTATTTCGTAAAGAATAATCCAAAGGATTGCAGATGCGAGAGACATAGACTAAACATTCCAACTTTAGGTTGGGTGCGCCTTAAAGAAAAAGGCTATATACCCACAACTAAAGACGGATGGAAAATCAAAAGCGGTACAGTATCTATCAAAGCAGGCAGATATTATGTATCAGTCCTTGTTGAAATACCTGATGTCAGGATTGCCAATAGTAGTAATGACGGCATAGGAATCGACTTAGGCTTGAAAGACTTGGCGATTGTTTCAAATGGCAAAACATACAAGAATATCAATAAGTCGGCAAGATTAAGGAAAATTGAAAAACAACTGCGTAAAAAACAAAGGTGCCTATCGCGCAAGTATGAAAATTTAAAGAAAGGAGAGTCCACTCAGAAAAATATACAAAAACAAAAGCTTAAAGTACAGAAGCTTCATCACAGGATAAACAATATCCGTACTGATTACATCAATAAAACAATAGCTGAGATAGTGAAAACCAAACCTTCTTATATAACTATTGAGGACTTGAATGTGTCGGGAATGATGAAGAACATTCATCTTTCAAAAGCTGTTGCATCACAAAAGTTCTATGAATTTAGAGCTAAGCTAAAGACTAAATGTGATGATAACGGCATTGAATTAAGAATTGTAGACAGATGGTATCCGTCATCTAAGATATGCCACTGCTGCGGTGCTATCAAGAAAGATTTAAAACTTTCTGACAGAATATATCGTTGTTCATGTGGCTATATTGAGGATAGGGATTTCAATGCAAGTCTTAATCTTAGAGATGCTATAGCTTACGAAGTTGCATAATCAAGCAAACGTAAGTATGTACTGCGGGCTATCGCAGGAATTTACGACTGTGGAGTGTACAAGAACTTGTAAGTAGCGTATTGCTTGCAATCGCCAAAACATACACGTTGAAGCAGTAAGAAGTATCCGTGAGGACTTCAATTTCTCGATGTGAGTATATTTACACACATTTTGAGTGGCAGATTAAATATGGACTACAGAAAATTCGGAAGCAGGATAGTTCTCAGGATTGACCGTGGAGAAGAGGTAATGTCATCCATTATGGAGCTGTGTGAAAAAGAAAAGATATTACTGGCTTCCATAGAAGGCTTAGGTGCTGCGGACCATTTGGTCATGGGACTCTATGATGTGGGCAGGCAGGAATTTAATGAAACAAGGCTGGACATTCCGCTGGAGCTTACTTCCATAGTCGGAAGCGTTACCGAAATGGATGGTAAACCTTATCTTCATGTACATATTACAGCTGCGGATTCACAGGGACATGCCTACGGCGGTCACCTTAAGGAAGTACGTATCAGCGGAACCGCAGAGCTTTTTATCACGGTTATAGAAGGTCATGTGGGAAGAGAAAAAGACAGAATAACAGATACCGGATTGAATCTATTTAAATTTGATTGATCCATACAGGAGGACAGAACCAATGAAATTACTTTTTGCATCAGACTCATTCAAGGGAACTCTTTCAAGTGACCGGACCATAGAGCTTCTCACAAAGGCGGCTCACGAGGTTTTCGGAGACTGCGAGACAAGTGGCGTTCCCGTTGCAGACGGCGGAGAAGGCACCACTGAAGCCGTGGTTAAAGCCCGTAACGGAGAGATAGTTAATGTTGACGTCCACGGCCCATTGATGGAGATTGAACACGGCTTCTACGGAAGACTTTCCGATACGGAAGCTATCCTTGAAATGGCAGCAGCATCAGGACTTCCCATGGTTCCGGAAGAGAAGAGAAATCCTTTAAACACCACAACCTACGGAACCGGTGAGCTTCTCAAGGCTGCTCTCGATGCAGGCTACAAGGAGATAGCCATCGCAATCGGCGGATCAGCTACAAATGACGGTGGAATGGGCTTTGCTTCAGCCCTCGGAGTCAGATTCTTCGATAAGGACGGTAACGTACTTGAGGGAAAAGGAAGTGACCTCATAAAGTTAGATCATATAGACATTAGCGGCCTTGACCCTAAGGTTAATGATGCACATTTCACCGTTATGTGTGATGTTACAAATCCTCTTTGCGGATCTGACGGCGCAACCTATACCTTCGGAAAGCAGAAGGGCGGCACACCTGAAATACTTGATGAGCTTGAAAAGGGAATGCAGAACTACCGCGATGTAATCAAGAAGGAATTCGGAATCGATGTTGATACCATCCAGGGTTCCGGTGCAGCCGGCGGACTGGGCGCAGCACTTAAGGTTTTGCTTGATGCAGAGATGAAGTCAGGAATCGAAACAGTACTTGACCTCATCGACTTCGAGGGTCGTCTCGAAGGAGTTGATGTTGTAGTTACCGGAGAAGGCCGTACAGACTGGCAGTCCTGCTTCGGAAAGGTAATGCAGGGAATCGGCGACAGATCAAAGAAGCACGGCGTTCCCGTAGCAGCTCTTTGCGGAAGCCTCGGCCGCGACTATGACAAGATTTACGCCCACGGAATCAGCTCCATCATGACAACCGTAGACGGTCCCATGCCCCTTAAGGATGCCCTTGATAATGCAGAAGACCTCTACTACAAAGGCGCGATCCGCATGTTCAGATTCCTGAAGGCCGGAATGGAAATGAAGAAGTGATCTGGCTGTCGTATTGACTGGCTAATGGGACGATGTTAAAATATTAATTGAAAAGAAGTGCTACCGGTAGACGGTTAGCCCTTAAACATTGTGTTATAAAAAATAACCGCTAGTTTGGTAGAGGATCTTACGCAAAGTAAGTGAAAAATATCGGGGCGGCGGAAAGAGAACATCTAAAGGGGTGTTCTTTTTTTGTACTCTGAATATATGGCTAAATAGTTTATATTTAGACATATTAAAACTTCTATATATGGCTATTG
>JAGAXP010000326.1 GCA_017940955.1 Oribacterium sp. | reverse complement strand
ACATTTATGACATCGACTTCCTCAGATGATGCCATGCCTAACTTATCCATGCTTATAGTGGCTGTAAGCGCAAACCATTTACGATTATCTTCATGTCTGAATATCGCAAAGCTTGGATATTTTTTCCAAAGATATTCCGGGGATGCTCTATATTTTTTCTTTATATATTTTTCCACATCAGCTCTTATAGAAGCCATACAGCACCTCCACCTCCACTAATTACCACTATCTTCTCTCTCATACGTTTCATCTTGGAAAATGTAAACTCATAGCCTGCCTGCATATCATCCGCAGTTGCATCCATACAAAATGCTTTCGGTAGAACATATCGGCTCAAGCCATCAAATAAATTCTCAGGAAATGCGAATTGAATAAATAAATCATACAGCCTGATTTCATCAAGATACTGATCGAGAGAATCTATTATTGTGGCTCTTCAGGGGTAATGGTGGGTAAAAAATACCCACCATTACCCCTGAAGAGCCTCTATTTTTGACAGATTTATCCTATGATTCTCAACAGCAGCTAGTATCTCCTCTCTCATTCTGATTTTATCTGTTTTTCCTGACCCGGTCCATTGAACCAGTTTATCAAATGCCAGAATCAGGTACTCAAAGCAAATCATATCAAGTATTATGACCTTTCCATCAGATACATCGGAAATAGATTTCAACAGTCTATACTTATTGCGAATGTCTTGATTGTCAACCACATAATCAAATGCAATATAGTACTTATCCTCATCATTCAGATTCAAATCATCCAGTGCATCCAAAATACCTTGATTGCTAAATTTGCTTTCAACTTTAAGAGTACCATCAAAAATAAGTCTGTTGACTAATTCCCAGAAATGAAGTCCCGCTCCGGTATCTTCCGTCCACAGATATTTCATATATCACAGCTCCTCTTCCAATGTGATCCTGTTATCGTTAAGTTTTAATACCTTAAAACTATTATCAGATACATTTAATCCATCACAATTTCTTGAAAAAAGCATGTACTGATTGGAAAATTCAAAGTTGATGAATTTTTTGATATCATCATCAAGCAAAATATCTGCATTATCCACCACTATAAAATTATGTCTGCACTGCTTTATGGATGTATCAATATCATCTGATTTATAGTTAAAAAGTTTAATAGCTTTATATTCATCGGTAAGTCTTAAATCTTCCAGTATTTCATAGAGAACCGTTTTCCCTGTTCCACTATCTCCACCTACAAGTGTTATTCTGTCATCAAACTCCAGATCATATGAAAATGGATCCGCTTTAAACATTATCTTCTTATAAATCAAGTGCTTCTCTCCTTTCATACTCTCTGCTCCACCATCGTTGATATCCGGTTCCACCTGTGACAACATCTGTTTCGTTAAATCTGATTTTTACATCATTAGGTATAGCAAAAAGAGAAGGCCTCGACATATATATCTTGATATCATCCATAGTGAATATTACTTGCAAAACATTTGGACCACATTCTTCAACACATACTACTTTTTCAGGATGTTTCACGATATTAAGCAATGTCTTGCACCCGGAAGATAAATTACGAATTGTTCCTATGCCATACTTTGTTTCTATATGCTTATCAGGTGTTATCTTGGCACCATCAATTTGTTTGATTAGTTTAATGTCTTCATCGGAAAGGTCTTCATTACTTGTATTTAGATTAAAATAGAGATCATTTTGAAGAATCCATTCTTTTGATTCTTTTTTCTCTGTATATATATCTATCATACTGCCACCTATTGTATATTTAACATAATACTTTCAAAAAATTATTATAACAAAAATTTGCTCTATTTAATATTCCGTTTGTCCAACATGACATTTTGCAGACCATTATGCAGACATTTTCAAAAAAGCCCGTTTTATTCAATGCTAATGGTTATAGTAACATCTCCATTGGAAAGAAGATCAGTCATATCTTCCGTATTCTTATCAGATATGTGACCAAGCCTTGTATATGACCAGCTATTAGAACCATAGAACACTACCATCTGATTTCCGGAGTATAGTACAACGTCGCCTGAACTCGTTGTTGTCTGCTTATCATCTCTCGGCAGACTCTGTCCAATTGAGCCCACCTGTTCAAAACCGCCATACATTGACATCTGGATTGTAACATCACCTTCTCTGGCCATATTCCGCAGTGCTTTTACAGCCTGGTTATCTTCCCAATCCACATTTACTTTTGTATCGCCGATTTTCATTGTCATAGTACTATCTCCAATAGCTTCATCCTCTGCTGCTTTATTTTCTACGGCAAGCTGATACATAGCTGTTCCCTCCGACATAACATTCTCTTCTGGACTTTCCGTTTCATTATTGTCTGATGCTGATATTTCATTTACGGCACCCAGATCTGAGCTTGTGTTTTTGGTTGTCCCTGCACAGGCGCTCATGCAAAACATTATGGTCATACAGAATGCCAGAAAAATCATTTTCGTTTTCATCGCAGACTTCCTTTATTTTAAAGCTTTACCAAATTCGAAGGCTTCGTTTAACTCTTCAGTTTTTTTCGATGCCTCACCCATATCGCCTATGCCTCCACAGAATAAGGAACCGGAGAATTCTGCCTTTTCAAAACAGTCAACCCATCCCTGGAGTCCGCTTTCAGCCTTTTCAGGCACAAACTCTTCATCCTCAGCCGCAACAGAGAGCATATATACATTCCTGAACTTATAGTCTGAAGGATACAGAGGATTGAGCCTGTCCAAAAGAGTCTTCATCTGACCGCTCATCTCGTAATAATAAATCGGAGTTGCAAATACAAGGGTATCTGCATTCTTTACTTTATCAGAAATCTCAGCAGCATCATCCTTAATGACACATTTCTGAGTATTCTGACATGCCAGACATCCTATACAAAAGCCTATGTTCTTCCCTTTAAGACTTATATGCTCCACATCATGACCTGATGCTTTTGCTCCTTCTATAAGCTTTTCAGTAAGTATATCTGAATTGCTATTTGCACGAAGGCTTGTAGAAATTACTAACACTTTGCTCATATTTTCTCATCCTTTATTTCTTTTCTATCATATCCTCTATTCTGTCCGAATTAAGATATTCCAGTATTTCTTCAACCGTTATCATTATTTCAGATTCTCCTTGAAGAAGTTCTCCAGCTTGTCAAAAGGAATATAATCCTTATCTCCGCCATCATATAGATCAGTATGTACCGCATCAGGGATTATCATAAGTTCCTTATTGTCTGCATACTTACTGTCTTTAATCATATCTGCATATGCATCTTTTGAGAAATAGCATGAGTGTGCCTTTTCTCCGTGAACAAGTAAAACTGCACTTCTGATCTCGTTGCTATATTTAAGTATTGGCTGATTAACAAAAGATTCACAGCCAATAACATTCCAGCCACCATTAGAATTAAGACTTCTCTTGTGATAACCTCTGTCTGTCTTGTAATAATCATAGTAATCTTTTACAAAGAAAGGTACATCCTCCGGAAGTGGATCTACTACTCCGCCGCCAAGCTTATATTCACCAGCCTTAAGGTCCTCCAGTCTCTGCGCACACATAGCTGCCTTATGCTTATATCTGGCTTCTTCACTGTCCTCTGAATCAAAATATCCCTTGGCATTAACTCTTGTCATATCGTACATAGTCATAGCAGCTGTAGCTTTGATTCTGGTATCGAGGGCTGCAGTATTCACAGCCATTCCACCCCAACCGCATATACCGATAATTCCAATCCTATCAGCATCTACCATATCATTTAATGAAAGGAAATCCACTGCAGCCATGAAATCTTCTGTGTTGATATCAGGCGATGCCATGTATCTCACATTTCCACCGGACTCTCCTGTAAATGAGGGGTCAAATGCTATTGTTAAGAATCCTCTCTCCGCCATTGTCTGTGCATAAAGACCAGAACACTGCTCCTTAACTGCGCCAAAAGGTCCGCATACTGCAATGGCTGGGAGCTTACCCTCTGCATTTTTAGGAACATACATATCCGCTGCAAGGGTAATTCCATATCTGTTTACAAATGTTACTTTGCTGTGATCTACCTTATCACTTTTCTTAAAGGTCTTATCCCACTCTGTTACAAGGTTTAGTTCTTCTTTTCTGATCATTTTACATTCCTCCGTTTTAATCATTTCTCTTTTTGAATCTGTCGTATCAAAAAATCCATGTTGTCAACTTTTTTCTGGCTGTCATGAAGTTCATCCATTAGGTGACATCGGCATTTCCTGAGATCTCTAAGAAGTGTATCTGTATCCCCTTCTTCATACATTTTTTTCATAAAGCTTATTTCTTTCTCATTGCAGCCCATGTCTGAAAGGCTTTCAAGAATCTTTTCTGTATCCATCTTTTTTGCTCCTTCTGATTTCATAGTAAATCCTTGACCAGGTTTTCGCTAATGAATAAAATAAATATCATGATATTCACTTTTAGAATAACACATAAATTGTCAGCTTTAGGGAGGTTTTCATGGAAATAAAAAATCTCAGATACTTTCTTGCAGTTGCAAGGGAAGAAAATATGTCAAAGGCTGCTGAGCTGCTTCATGTATCGCAGCCTACTCTTTCAAAGACATTAAAAGCATTAGAAGAAGAACTTGGAAAAAAGTTATTTGTCAGGCACAGCTTCAGTATTTCACTTACGGACGAAGGGATGCTTCTACGTGATCGTGCTCAGGATCTTGTGGCTATGTCAGATAAGATAGAACAGGAATTTAACTCCCTAGATGATATAACAGGTGGAGATATATATTTTGGACTCGCAGAAAGCTATCAGATCAGATACCTCGCCAGAGAGATTTATAAGTTAAAAGAAAAATACCCTAATTTCACTTATCATATAACAAGCGGAGATACTGAGCAGGTTACTGAAAAGCTTGATAAGGGTATTTTAGACTTTGCTGTACTATGTGAAACACCAGACAGCAATAAATATGAATATGTAAAATTCCCGGAAGCTGATGTGTGGGGAGCAATCATGCCTTCATCTCATCCCCTCGCCAGGAAAAAGTCCATCCGGGTCTCTGACCTGATAGGACAGCCTCTGTTTGTCTCTGAACAGAGCTGGAACAATGAAATCAAAGCGTGGTCTAAAGACAGATTTAATGAGCTTAAGCTTGAGGGTTCCTTCAGGCTTTCCTATAACGGCTCTGTATTTGCAAGGGAAAGCCTTGGAATACTTCTTACATTTAAAGATCTGATAAATACCGAAGGAACTGACATGGTTTTCAGACCTCTTTCACCTGAACTAAAATCAGAGCTGTATCTGATATGGAACAAGTATCAGACCTTTACTCCTATTGCGGAAAAATTTCTGGAGCAGATAAAAAAGACTTTCAAGTAATTTTCATGAAGGTCACAGCAGTATGAAGCTATGACCTTCTATAGTATAGTGTTCTAATCTTATACGTCACGTAACAAATCTGCAGCCCCATCGTATTGTTTAATACATTTCCGGATGCTTTTTCTGATCCTGAACCTTATAAACTGTCATACCTATAGCAGCGATAAGGAGTGATGCCGCGAGAGCGACCGCTGTTGCTGCACCCATCTGCCACGGCGCAAGACTGTAGCTGATCTTGGAACCGGAAGCAATTCCGTTCATCGCATTGGAATTCACAACCATGTAGCACATCTCATGTGTAGCATTCTGAAGATACTTTACAGTAGTAGTACTTGGAGTATCCTGATCCACAAAATTCTTTCTGTTTGACTGGAGACAGGCAGTACCGCCGTTTCGTATCATCTGATCCGGATACATAAAGTCATGAAGAGCATAATCAGTAAGAGCTGTACCATGGAAGCCCCACTCATTTCTGAGTACTGTATTGAGAAGTCCGTTATTTCCTCCTGCCCAGGCATTACCCACACAGTTAAACGCTGTCATAACACCGGTTGCGGCAGGAAAATCTTTAACCTCCTGTGGCTGACCGTCACCATCGACAAATCTGAGATCTGTTTTAGCTTCCTTTATGGCAATCTCAAAAGCCTTAAGGTATATCTCTCGCATTGACTGCTCCGTTGCCCAGGTCATAAGAATCCATTCAGGGTTCTTATATCTGTCGAGAGACTCGTCCATATGCATTCCGCAGCACCAGCTTCTTGCAAAGGCTTCCTGCTCATTCATTGCAAAGTGTTTAATGTAACAGAACACACCATAGTCAGCAGCACCTGATACTTCCTGTGCGCAAAGCTTTCCTGCAAGGAACGGATCCTCTGAGAAATACTCAAAGTTTCTTCCTCCAAAAGGACTCCTGTGGGTATTGAGACCCGGAGCATACCATCCTGACATACCATTCACAGAACCTTCCATGCCTACCATCTGTCCAATTTCCTTAAGCAGATCTTCATTCCAGGTACATGCAAGAAGTGTCTCACAGGGAAATGCTGTCATGTAGTAAGTATCAATCTTCTCGTTTTCTTCACCGAGAGCCTGATGTCTGAAGGCCTGAGGGCCGTCGTTATCAAGTGTTGAAGGCTTTCCGTAACTTGGGAATGCCTCTGTCTGGAAACCTGCCTTTCCAAGAAGCAGTGCCATCTCTGCAGGTGTCCACTGTTTAATGTAGCTGTCCCAGGCAGGATCATCAAAGTCCTTGCCTCTCAAATCAACCAGCATAAGTCCTGATGCCTTACCTGTTTCAGGCATTTCATCTGTATCATCGTGGAGGGCTATAGCTTCCTTGGTTGAATAGTTGTTGTCATCAAGGATTTCCTTAAGCTCTGCAGGCATCACTCTGTCTTCAGCCTCAGGAGAAGTAGGCCAGCTTGCTTCAAAACCAGAAGCACGGTTCATGGTTCTGTCGCCGTTTGAAACCTTGAGATTTGCACCTGTCTGCTCACGCTCAAAGGCATTTTCTGCTGTAACAAAATCACTTGTACGCTTACCTGCACCATTCTCATTGTAAATGATGGTGTTCTTGATAGCTTCATCTGCTGTGAAAGTACATGAGCTTTCTTCATTTGCATATGCCCAGCCGTGGCTGCCGTAAACTGTTCCGTCTACTGTGCCCAGATAGAAATTGTAATCACCTGAGTCAAGTACATAGCATTTATTTATTGTGTCATCGTAGGAAGCGATGTCTTCCTGGTTTACGGAAATTGTAATTGTCTCGGTCTCTCCTGGATTGAGAAGCTTTGTTTTGTCAAAGCCGCAAAGGGTAACCTTGCTCTTCTCTATTCCCCCTGCTGTGTAAGGAGCCTCGACATAAAGTTCAACTACATCCTTACCTGAAACTTCACCTGTATTTGTAACATCTATTGTGAAATTAAAAGTCTTATCCTTATACTCTTTATTCTTTATAATCTGTGTGAAAGATGTGTAAGAAAGTCCGTATCCGAAGGGATATAAAACTCCGTTTTCACGGTTATAATATGGATCGGCATCCACTGTCTTCTCACCGAAATATCCATCTGCTGCCGCAGTTTCAAAGTAGCGATAGCCCATGTAGATACCTTCTTCGTATCCTACAAACATGATCGGTCTTTCCTTGGCTGTACCGTCGTAAGTGTTGTAAGCGATCTTTGTGTCATACATGTTGTTGAATTCACCATCAGCATCATAGTAGACACGGCTTCCGAAATTCTGCATTACCGGAAGAGTCATAGGATCCGCTGCATAAATGTCTGCGGTCCTTCCTGATGGGTTCACAGCACCTGTAACAATATCAGCTATTCC
Source organism: Oribacterium sp. (assembly GCA_017940955.1). The sequence goes on along the minus strand of JAGAXP010000326.1, from coordinate 16,169 downwards.
GTAGAAGCCGGCCTTTCCGGGACCACCAACATAAAGGATTGCATCCACCTTGGGATCATCCTGAAGCTCTGTCAGTTCCATAGGATTGTTGGAGTTAATGATCACTACGATCTTTCCGTCATCCCCGCGAAGCTCCTTTGCCTTCTCAAGAACTGCCTCTTCCTCATCTGTAAGTTCAAGATAATGCTTATCCGGATTAACTCCGTACTTATTAACGCTTCCGCCTTCTTTAGTCATGGTTGTGGGCAGGTCGTGATACTCTCCGCCTCCACGACCGATCCAAAGGATCTGAACATTATTCTCCTCAGCACCTGTGCCCTCTACAGCTTCAGAAATTTCCTGTGCATTAAGCTCAGGAACATCCCAGGAAGCATCGTAGGTTTTTCCTACTGTAGGTCTCTGTGGCTTTTCATTTTTATCATCATCTGTATAGTAACCGTTCTTTGTATTGATCTGCCAATCAGTATAATGTTCTTCGGACCAGTTGTAATAATAATCCGCGATTCCCTTGTTTATGCTAATGTTAGCGGCCTCAAATGCTTCTGTCGGGGAAACCAGATTATCGCTTCCTACAGCACCTGAACCTGATCCTCCGAGACTCGGATAGTAGAAGGACCATCCGAGAGCATTTACTGTAAGTCCCTTGTCTGCTGAGAGCGGAAGTGCAGAATTCTCATTTTTGAGAAGTACCACACCCTCTGCTTCGGCACGTCTTGCAAGCTCCTTGCCCTTCTCTGCTGTCTCTTCCTTTGTCATTCCGGGACCATTCAGTCCATAATAATCTGTGTCCCAGTTTTCTGTTCCGACTGCCGGTGTTACATGGATCTCTGCAGAACCGAACACAGCATCCATAACCGTACTCCAATAATTCATCACACCGGTAAGTACGATACATATAACCAGCAGTACCGAAGTGATGGGAATGAAAATGCTTCCGAACTTTTTAGGATTCATTTTCTTTTTCATTTGATTAACCTCCCTATGTTTCTTGATGTATAAATGTTAACATTCAACCGGATCATTTATTCTCCGGTGGCACAAACTGCATTTTTATGTCACAAAATGCATCAGGATTTCATTATCCAGAATTTCATTGCAGGGAAACTTATGAGCACTTGCATCAGTATATTGATGGCATTTGCAAGTGTAGGCGTAAGTGAGGGTGAAACTCCGCATCTTATCAGAAACACCTGACTGTAAGCCGGCAATGCCGTGGACAATATGATAAGTACCACAGCGAAGATAATGTACTTGGGCACTGCCTTTTCAAAGGCCGCATCCGATTTAAATACGAATTTTTTCTGCACCAGAAAATTCACAGTCTGGGCTGCAAAGGTTGCCAGAAGAAAGCTTAAAAAACCGCAAAGACCAAGGTTTGATTCCATATTGCTTTCATAATCAAAGATGAAAAATCTGAAGGGTACCTTTGACAGGTTTTTGAAAAGAAAACCGGTGCAGATCCACATCATGATAAAGTTTGTAAGAGTCGCACAGTTTGACAAAATGTTAAACAGGATAAACTCTTTTATTCCGGGATGTTCTTCCATCCATATTCTTAAGCTTCTCATTTCTGTAACGGATCCTCCCTTTTCAGGTATTTCTTTTTATAGAGTTTATTTAAGTGTCTGTTCTCGAAATATCCTTTCACAATGGTTTTTAAACCTCTGAAATTATACCCATTCACTATATCCACAATTCCCTTTACCATCTCCATGGAAACAGATCCTCCGGTCATTTTGGCTATTGCCCGAAATGGCATATTGTATTGAAACAAAGTATTTAGATCAGGAGCATCTGCAGCCGACGCCTTTTTTATGCGCTTGTCCAGAATATTGTATACAAACCTGCCTAAAGGATTTTTTGCATAGTACATCTGGCATAGAGCATCATTTACAGAAAGCTCACCTCCCCAGGTTCCGTCAGATATCGGCCTCCCCAGAATAAGCCTGTATTCTTCATCCGGCACTTTCGTGATACTGCCCGAATAGTAAGACGGAAGCTTTTCTTTTTCATAAGGATATATATCTGTTGTTCCTTTTACCTCAAGTCTTCCCTCGAGACGAATGTCGGAAACATTGGCCCCTATCATGATGTTGTAACTGCCTCCCTCTGTTTCCCAACGGCAAGTCTTAACATTCCAGTAACGGAAGGTTTTATCATCGAACGCTATAACAACCTCTTTTTCTTCGCCGGCTTTCAGGAAGGTTTTGACAAATCCTTTAAGTTCTTTATCAGGTCTGAAGACCTTCGCATTTTCAAGTCCTACATATAATTGTGATATTTCGGCACCATCCGTTTTTCCCACATTTTTAACTTTGAAACTCACCCGATTCTTCATTATCGAAAGATCGCTATATTCAAATTCTGTATAGGAAAGTCCATAGCCAAAGGGATAAAGAACCGGTATATCTGCTGTGTCATAGTATCTGTAACCTACGAACAAGGATTCCCGGTACTCACTGGTTCTCTGTCTTGAAGGATAATAAGGGTATGATGGAGTATCTTCATATTTTTTGGGTATGGTTTCGTTTAACTTTCCTGAGGGATTTTTTCTTCCGGTTATGAGGTCAAGCATGGCACCTGCTCCTGCCTGTCCATATAGATATCCGTGAAGGAGCGCCTTGAAATGATGATGCCATGGCATCTCAATGGCAGAACCGGCGCTTATGATACCTACGATATTGGGATTCACCTGTGATAATGACTGCAGGAGCTGTATCTGATTCTGGGGTATCCGCATATGTATACGGTCCAGTCCTTCAGACTCTGAATTCTCATTAAGCCCGAAAAAGAACAACACCACATCCGCCCTGGCCGCAATATCAACTGCTTCTTTGATACCTGAGGCATCCTCTCTTCCGTCACGTCTATATCCTCTCTCCATTCCGGAGATTTCAAGATCATAACCGCCGATAAGATTCTCGATTGAATCTACCTTTGTCGAATTAACAAGAGATGAACCTGCGCCCTGATATCTTGGTTCGAAAGCAAAATCTCCGATCACCGCAACTCTTGTCCCGCCCCTGAGCGGCAGAATACTTTCTTCATTCTTTAAGAGTACAGCACACTCTGTAGCGATATTACGGGCTAACACATGATGTCTTTCATGCATCTCTTTTTTGTCTTCACATTTTTTCAGGGCAGAAGTTTTCGTCATCAACAAAAGAAGTTCAGACACCCTGTCATCAATGTCTTTTTCCGTAATCTTCCCTGCTCTTACAGCTCCCAGCAGTTCTCTTGCACTGCTGAGTCCCGGCGAAGGCATTTCCAGTGTGGAACCGTTTTTCACTCCCAATGCATGATCATTGGAAGCCCCCCAATCGGTTATGACAGCACCGTCAAATCCCCACTCATTACGAAGAATATCCATAAGCAGGTGCCTGTTTTCATTTGCATAGATGCCGTTTATCTCGTTGTAGCTTGACATAAGTGAGACCGGTTTACCTTCTTTCACAGCGATTTCAAAGGCCTCAAGGTAGATTTCCCGAAGGGTTCTTTCATCTATGACCGAATTCATAGCCATGCGTCTAAACTCCTGACTGTTTACCGCAAAATGCTTAACACAGGTTCCTACGCCATTTTTCTGTACACCTTTTATAACTGCTGCTGCCAGCTTCCCGGAAAGATACGGATCTTCTGAAAAATATTCAAAATTTCTGCCGCATAAGGGATTTCGTTTAATGTTTACACCAGGGCCAAGCAGCACATTTACATTTTCCGCCGCAGCCTCTTCCCCCAGTGCCTCACCGAACTTTTTGCAGAGCTCATTATCCCAGCTGTTGCAGAGAGTTGACGCAGATGGAAAACAGGTGGCCGGAACAGAAGGATTGAGACCGAGATGGTCTCCTGCCCCCTGCTGCTTTCTGACTCCGCTTGGTCCGTCCGAAAAGAAAACAGAAGATATACCAAGACCGGAAAAGGATCTTGTTGACCATTCATCCCTGCCGGAAAGATAAGCACATTTCTCTTCTAATGTAAGTTTTTTTATCAGATCAGTATGTTTCAAGATACAGCCTCCATTCAAAACATTTCCATGAACATAACTTATCATTTTTACAAAAAAAAGAGCCTTCGCTGTCACGAAATGCTCTTTTTCTTCACAAACTGCATTTTCATTTGTGTGTGTCAAAAGTCGATACCGAATCGTTTCGGCTTTTCTCTGTAAAGTAAGCCCTTTGTTTACGGCTTCGGCAACAGCAATTTAAGTTCAAACCAGTTTTCCTGCGCTTTGATGCCCATGGTTCCCATATATTTTTCAACAGCGTATCTGATGCTCTTAAGTCCATACCCATGATTTACATCATCAAGCTTGGTTGTTTCAGGCAGGCCTTCACCATTGAAGTTCAGCTTACCTTCAAAATAATTGGAAAAAGAAATAAGAATAAATGATTTATGTGATGAAACCGTTACATGGATCAGTCTTTTCTCCGGATCTCCGATAAGAACCGTATTTTCTATAGCATTATCGAGGGCATTGCCGAATATGGTACATATGTCTGTTACATGCATAAAATCCAGAAGTTTTCCATCAACTACACAGGTGATACGTATGTTATTTTTTCTTGCCTTAAATATTTTCGCGCCAAGCATGGTATCCAACACCTGGTTTCCGGTTCTGTCAACGATGCGGTTGTCATCCAAATCACTTTCAAGTTTATCCAGCCACTCATTTCGTTTTTCACTGTCATTCTCATTACGAAGCCCGGTTATCTGATGCTTAAGGTCGTGATACTTTATGTGTATCAGTTCCATACTGGACTGATAGTATCTATACTGGTCGTACTGACTCTTAAGCATGGTCCTGACTGTCCGTATCTCATCATTGGCCAGATACTCACACATCTTAAGCTGAAATGAATAAAACAGCGCCAGACCGAACGCGTCCACAAGTGTCCGCATTTTCGCTATATCAACAACATTTGTTACGCCAAATGGAGTTTTGTTCTGGATATAATCGAGATTACTGAATGCAAATACTATGACCGACATCATTATAGCAGAGAACATATCCTTTTTAGTCAGCTGACGCCAGAAGGATTCCGTAACGGTGTGCTTTTCAAGAAAATAAAAACCGGCGAATACCAGCGTGTGTATAAGAAAAAAGACGCCTATTGAAACTCTGGGAAGCTCCGCATACAGCTTCCTGAGATACGATTCTATCTGCCACTCAAAGGAAGCGGAAAACTCCGCTATAAGAAATGCCCATGAACCGCAATAAACCGCCACAATGATATCTGTTTTTGAGAGCATATATATGGTGCAGAACATCCACAGGACAGCAACTATCATACATGGCACCCACCAGATTACGGGAACATTACCGGTCAGCTGCAAAAAGGCACCTGAAAACGTAAGGCAAAGAATAGCTAAGACTACTGTGACTGCCGGTTTGTACCTTTTGTTAGGCAAAGCCACAAATATCATGCAGGCGCTCCACTCTGCAAATGCCGTATATAATCGTGGAATTTCATTAATACTCATTTTCTCAGTTCTCACTCATGTATTCCAGGAGTGCCTCCATAAATTCTTTCCGCTTCTGTCTGCTGATCTGCAGTTCATATCCTTTTATCACGCAGCTTCCGTTTTTCATTCCGTCAACATATCTCATGTTCACAAGGTAGCTTTTTGCAATTCTGTAAAAACCGAAGCCTGATAATGTTTCCTCCAGCTCCTTCATGGTTCCCCTTGATTCATATTCTTCGGTTGTGGTTTTATAGATCATCCTATGCCCGAAGCTTTCAAGATAAAGAATTTCTTCAATGCAAAGCTTTTTGACACCGGATTCTACCGGAACGGAAACATAATGCCCCTCATCACGCTTTATCCTTGAAATGGCACGAAGGAGTTTTTGTGAAAAAGAAAAATACTCAACAGGTTTCACCATGTAATCAAGGGCATCCACCTCATAACCCCGTATGGCATACTGAATCATATTTGTGATGAACATGATGATAACTTCACTATCCATCTCCCTTATCTTTTCAGCTGCCGTCATCCCGTCCATAAAACGCATCTGGATATCCATCAGGAGAATGTCATATTCCGCTTTATAATCCAGCGCTATCTCATCTCCGTCATGAAATATGGTCGGATGAACTGCTATTCCCGTTTCTTTCTCAAAACGTTTTATATATCCGGTCAACTGTGAAATATAGTTGTCTTCGTCCTCCACTATCGCGATATGTACATCAGATATCTTACCTGAAGGCATATGTCCTCCTTTTATATAGCCAACGGGGACGGTTCTCGCCGGCGAGAACTGTCCCCGTTGGACTTAATTGCCGGTCAATGCTTATTGCATTTCTGGCGGATCTATCATCTCTTAAAAAGTGAAGCTATTCTAAAAGAGTCACTTCACTTTGGAAAGAGCATCATTTACTGCATCGATGATACCGGTTGTGGTACGTGTTGCACCGGAAACGGCGTCGATTCCCTCTGTGCTGTTTGCACTGATGATAGCCTGAGGAACCTCCATGAGAGCTCCGTCACAGATTCCCAGGGTTTCATTTACCTCAAGGAAGCTGATGTTTTCGATGGCATCACCATTCATCTTTACTTTGACTACGATTCGGTTGATTCCGTAGCCGATACCGAGGTATTCATTTTCACCTGTCTCAAATTCCTTGTCGATCATGGTGAAATCAACTGTTTCACCGGGAGCTGCAGCTGCAATAACTGCTGCTTCAACGATACCATCGTTATTTACAACCATCTCTGCGGCCTTGCGTCCTGTGATGATACATTCACCAAGGTTTCCTGCCCCCTGATAGATACTTGAATAGTAGGAACCAAGCTCACCTGCGCTGTAGAGGTTAGGGATCGGATTTCCTGCAGTATCGAGAACCTCACAGTTAAGGTTTCTCTCCGGTCCTCCCTGGGTATTGATCATGGCAGGAACTACCTCGAAAGCATAGTAAGGACCTGCTCCGAACTCGTGAAGGTACTCTCCCTTACGTCCGAAATCCTTATCTTCTCCGTCCTTGCAGAAGCCATTGTACTTATCAATTTCAGCTACAAGGTTTTCAGCGGGAACACCGATCTTCTCAGCAAGCTCCTCCAATGTATCAGCCTTAACGATCCAGCCCTTCTCAAGCTCCTTCTCCATACCCTCGCTCCATACACGATAGAACGGTTTCTGAAGACGTGCAGCTTCATCGAAAACGATATGAGCAGGAAGTGAGACAGGAACACGGATATACATGCCATGGAACATTACATGTCCGTGCTTAAGTCCCACAGTTTCATTAACAAAACGTGTACCGTCGGCACCAACGAAGATGGCGCTGGTGTCCTTCATGGTGCTGTAGGAAAGTGTGCCCATAAGCTGACGGAAAGGAATGGTTGTCTCAGGATTCCGGAACTCAAGGAAAGGCCCCGAAAGAGCACTCATATGCCAGAGATTTGCACCTGCCACCTGAGCCATAGTGATACCGTCACCGGTATTGTAAGGTGAACCGAGAGGTATTGCATAAGGAAGCTGGAGATAATCCTCTACCATACGGTTGTTTGCCTCAAATCCTCCGCAGGCAAGGATAACACCCTTCTTTGCACGAACGTTGTAAACATTACCATCCTTCTCAACGGCTACACCAAGTATAGCCTTTGTGTAAGGATCCTGAATCAGCTTTGTAACAGGAGTTCCATACCAGACATGAATGTGGTCTGCACGTTCAACAACAGCATTTCTGATAACCGGCCAGAAACCCTTGCCGCCGTTGTTCATGGTATAGCACTTGGTAACGATGTCAGAGCCTTCAAATGCAGGGAACTCAGGATCGTTCTTAAGCTCGTAATTTGTAGCGCCCATGTACTCATAGTACTCAAGGGTCTTTGTGAAACCGTCAACCAGGAACTCGATGGTCTCATCACTGAAATTCTCATAGAGACCACGTACGTTCTTCATATAGGTGATCATCTTGTCTTTGTCCTTGGGATCCACAACGAGGAAACGCTGTGATGAATAACGGGTATTTCCTCCCTCGTGTCCGTAAGGTGCCTTCTCGATAAGGGCAACATTAAGTCCTGCATCGGCAAGATCGATGGATGCGATACCGCCGGCTGAACCGAACCCTACAACTACTGCATCATACTCTGCATTCCATGAAACCGTATCTTCAAAGTTAATGCTTCCGGCCGAAACACCTGTGGCTGTCGGCTTCTCTGCTGCTCCTGTTTCCGGTGCTGCGGTTGTTCCCTCAGGAACATCATTCTGTCCGCAGCCTGTGGTTGCTGCAAGACCAAAGGTTGCAACTGCTGCAAGTGAACCCTTTATAAAATCGCGTCTGCTTAAATTTTTCATCTTAACCTCCGTATATTGAACGTCAAACCTGAACGCTTCTTTCTAAGTGGAGGTTAAGGGCTACACTTGGTTTCGAGTCAAGAAAAAAATAATTAAACAGACAAAGCTTTTACTGCTTGATTTTGCGTAGACCGTCACATAAACATAGTATGACGGCCAATATAATAAATCCCGGTAATTCGTACTATGAATTACCGGGACTGACATATGTTCCGTATAGAGAAATAATGAACTTTAGTAGCTGAAGAAGGCACAGATATCCCTGTACCTTTGGTACGCGCTGTTCTTGTGTATACCTATAATTGTATGTCCTATAAGATTCATGGAAATATTAAAGTTGTGGGCATCTGCGAATGCCTTCAGCCGGTCCGCGCACTCAACTTTTGAGAAACCGTTATCTCCTTCAGATGTGCCGATCCTAAGACAAAGTCCTGCCGGAATGTAGCTTATTCCCTTCTGAATGGTGTCCTCGTACAAAGGATGTTTCAAAAAATCGTAAGGCAACACTTCAGAAGTAACCTGATTACTTTCATCACAGATTGAATCAGGACTCTGAAATCCGGGATAAACGTCAACATCTTCCCTCGATAGCCCAAAGAGCCTTGCATATTTCTCCTCTATGGCCAGACCTCCATAAACTGTCTCCCCATGATAACGGGAGGAAATATGGACAAAAGGCACAAATTGCATCCATGCGGAGAAGGTGCGAACAGTTTCCTTATCCTCAGTCACCTCACCGTTTTTTGAAAACTCCATACGGAAGTATGCCGGCTTCGATACTATCTGAACCTTTCCGTCATCCTTTGTGATACGCTTTATATCATCAGTAAGTTCTGACAAGAACGATTCTCTGGCTAAAAGCATCTCCTTTTCCTTAGTGAAGTAGGAATGTTTTTGCCGTAGGCTGTCTGCTATCTCCTCTGCTTCCATCCGGTTTGTCATTTCCTCTATTTCCTTTAGGGAAAAATCAAAGGAACGATACATACGAGCCCGAATAAGGGATGTTATGTCAAGATAGGAATATGTTCTGTATTCACCTTCACCACTTCGCTTCGGATTTATGATCCCTGCTTTTTCATATTTTCTTATGCCCTCGACGGACATGCCCATCAGTTTTGCAACTGTACCGATATAGTAATCCATATTTTCCTGTCCTCTGACTTTTTTGTTAATTGCATCTTCATAGCCATATATGCATCAGGAGTGCTGCGGCTGTCCTTACATAGTACATCGCTCTTAGTTTATTATATCATCCATACTTAATGTCAATGAACCAATAAAAAAGCGACCATCATTGGCCGCTTCGAAAAATTTTTTTATTTCGGGGATTTTCCCGATTTATCAATTATAAGAAATTTTACATTCCGAGGAGTTCTGTCCAGGTCTTGACATCCTCTTCCGTAGCTTCAGCTCCGAGACGCTTCCCTTCCTCAACAGTCACATCACTGCCAACGATACCCTTGATGTGAGCAGTTGCTTTCTCTGCTCCTGTGGTACCGGAAGTGCAGAAAGGAACGATCTTCTTTCCACTGAAATCATAGGCCTCAAGGAAAGTGTCAATGATACTCGGTTCACGAGCCCACCAGATAGGGAATCCTATAAATACGGACTCATACTGTGACATATCTTCAACCTTACTTGAGATGCCCGGACGGCAGGACTCATCAGCCATCTCAAGATTGCTTCTGCTGTCCTTAACTCTATAGTCCAGATCCTCTGCTGAGTATGGATTCTCAGGTACGATCTCGAAAAGATCTGCACCCTCAATCTGAGCAAGCGCTTCAGCGATTTTTTTCGTTACACCTGAAGCAGAAAAATAAGCGACTAATTTCTTTCCCATTTTCTTCTCCTCTCATAATAGAATTAAATCTAAAGAAGTTTATATTATGCTTGCACGCAATTTGCTTGTGCACTATACGTCCTTATTTATTCTACCTCTACCATTTCATTTTTTCAATATAAAATTCATCATTAATTCAAGCCTGAAGCTGGAACTTTTCATTTTCATACTCAACAGAAGCCTTGAGCCAGTTCTCTGAATCAAGATACATGACAATTCCACACTGATCAAAACGATGATGACTGTCGGTAAAGTCTGTCTTTACCATAAAGGAGAAGAATTTATCATCTGTTTCCATCTGCAAAACAGGAGCATTGTCATTCCTAAAATGATAGTAGGTTCTCTGCCACAAATCTGTGTGCGGCATCGTTGTTACCTCAATGCACTTTTCTGTGATTTTATAATCCTCCGGCTCCCTGAGCCATTTCATTTTTTCAATCATCTCACTGCCCCTTATTATTCTGCAAAGCCTCGCTCCACGATATCATTCCAGGCTTCATCGTCTATCATCTCATCCTTAAAAAGCCTTTTCCTGTCGTCCTCGGTAATCGCTCTCTTTACCCTGCATGGATTGCCTACCGCAATACTCCAGGCCGGGATATCTCTTGTAACAACACTGCCTGCTCCTATTACAACATTGTCTCCAATAGTTACTCCCGGACAGATTACTGTGTTGCCACCAATCCAAACATTATCACCAAATCCACATAGTAATCCTTAGTTCCTACCTGAAGATGATATTCTTCGCCCATAAACAGGAAAACCCTGCCACGCATCATTGCACGTATTCCACCCTTTGCAACATCCTCTGCTTTTGCCGCTTTTCTGAACATAGTTGAAGTCTTGCATATATGTTAAACTTATTGTTACAGTATTTTCAATATTGTCTTTCCTTTCTATCCATGCCTGTACCTCTTCATTCTCTTTAATATCTTTATACTTCATCTTCCTTCTGCTTTAATGAATAAATTACCCACTCTGCTATATTTGTTGCATGATCCCCTATACGTTCAAAGTACTTTGCTATCATCAAAATATCCGTTGCCCCTTCCCCTTCACTTGGACTATTAAGGATTAGTTCCATAACATCCTTCTTAGCCTCAACAAATAAATCATCTACAATATCATCATGCTCTATAACTTCCTTTGCCTTAATTACATTCTTCTCAACATATGCTTCTATACTGTGGTTAAGCATAATCATTGTTTCTGTAGCCATTTGGGATATATGCTCGAACTTATCAATCTGACTATTCTGCCCCATTAGAATTGTCATTTCAGAAATATCCGCAGCATGATCTCCTATTCTTTCCATATCTGTTACCATTTTCATAGCAGCAGTCACTGTACGAAGGTCTCTGGCTACAGGTTGCTGCTGAATTAAAAGATTAAAGCAAATGCCTTCAATTTTCTTCTGAAGATGATCTACCTCTGCATCACTTTCCATAATAGCCTTGGCCATATTTTCATCACGTGCCACCAACGCTTCGATCGCATTTTTAATGGATAGAATTATTTTATTCCCTATTTCTATCATTTCTTTATTTAGCTCCAAAAGCTGCTCATCAAATTTACTTCTCATGTATTGTAGCTCCTTTCATCAACCAAACCTTCCTGTTATATAATCTTCTGTTCTCTTATCCCTTGGATATGAAAATATCTGCTTTGTTTCACCAAATTCCACCATTTCCCCTACCAGGAAAAATGCAGTATAATCAGAGACTCTGACAGCCTGCTGCATGTTATGCGTTACCACAATTACTGTATATTTCTTCTTTAATTCTTCCATTAGGTCTTCAATTTTAGTTGTTGAGATCGGATCAAGTGCTGATGTAGGTTCATCCATAAGCAAAATCTCCGGTTCTACAGCAAGAGCTCTTGCTATACAGATTCTCTGCTGTTGTCCTCCGGATAAAGATAAGGCAGATTTTTTTAATCTATCCTTTACCTCTTCCCAAATAGCGGCACCTCTTAAACTATCCTCTACAATCTTATCCAGCTTCTTCTTATCCTTGATACCATGTACTCTTGGTCCATAAGCTATGTTGTCATATATGCTCATAGGAAATGGATTAGGCTGCTGAAAAACCATTCCGACCTTTTTTCTAAGAAGCGTAGTATCTATTTTCCCTCCATAAATATCTTCACCATCTATTTCTACAGTTCCGGTTATTTTCACACCGTCCACCATGTCATTCATTCTGTTTAGCGTCTTCAGGAAAGTAGATTTCCCACATCCTGATGGTCCAATGAAAGCCGTGATTGCTCTTTCTTTTATCTCCATACTTACATCTTTTAGCGCGTGATTTTCACCATAAAAAAGATTTAAGTTTTTTACTAATATCTTAGTATCTCCCATTTTTATTCCTTTCTTGTAACATCGAAATGCTTTGTAAGTGTCTTGGTTGTAAGGTTAATTCCAAGAACAATTATCAAAAGAACCACAGCTATTCCAAAAGCTGTTTCAAAATCACCCTCGCTTGTTGCAGACAGATACATTTGTATTGTGAGTGTTCCACCGGATTGAAAAGGCTTATCAAATAATCCATCTATTCCCTTTGGCAGCAGTTTTGCACTTCCTGCAGTAAATAAAAGCGCAGCCGATTCACCAACAATTCTTCCAATTGCAAGTATGGCCCCGGTAATAATACCGGGCATAGCACTCGGAATTAATATTGTACGAATCATATGCCACTTTCCGCTTCCAAGACCTATTGCTCCATTACGGTAAGTATTTGGTACAGTCTTTAATGCCTCCTGGGTATTTCTTGTTATGAGCGGCAGAACCATAATAATAAGCGTGAGCGAACCAGTCAGTAGTGAATACCCTAATCCTAACTTTTCACCAAAGAACATCATTCCAAATAAACCAAAGATAATTGATGGGATACCTGACAATGTTTCTGTAGCATATTCGATTAATGTTACAATCTTTCCCGGCTTTGCATATTCGTTTAAGTAAATTGCACTTCCAACACCTATAGGTGTTGCAATAACCATCGAAATAAAAATAATCAGGATTGTATTTACAATATTTCCGGCGATTCCAACAGTTCCTTTAAGCACACTGGTCACAGATGTAAGAAACGACCAGTTCACTGCTGACAAGCCCATCATCAACACATATATAATGATTCCAATCACTAAGAATACTGAAAAAGCAGCGCATATATAGATCAGCATTCGAATACTGAAATCTTTGATTTTTCTTGTGTTAATCGCCATGTTCGAAGCCTCTCTTCCTTGTCTTCAGTAAAACACAATTAACAATCATTATGAATACATACAGAACCAATCCGACTGTAAAAAGGACCTGTCTGTGTGTTCCACTTGCATACCCCATTTCACTGACAATCTGAGTAGTAAGCGTTCTGACTGAATTAAACGGAAGTGGTATATTTACTGCACCGCCCGCAACCATATTGATAGCCATCGCTTCACCAAGCGCTCGACCGATTCCAAGTACAACTCCCGTTAATATTCCGGATTTTGCTGCAGGAATTACAGTCCAAAATATTGTCTGTTCCTTAGTGGCACCAAGTGCTAATGACGCAGCTCGTAAGTTATCTGATACTGCCTTAAGAGAAGATGTACTGACACTGATTACTGTAGGTAAAATCATAATTGCAAGTACAATGATCGCGGAAAGCATATTTGCACCGCCTGTATACTGGTGTGCACTTTTCTCTGCAAACAGCATTCTTTCAATCTTAAACATAATAGGATTAAGCACCATCATTCCAATAAGACCATAGATTACGGAAGGTATTGCAGCTAAAAGCTCTACAGCACTACCTACAACAGTGCCTAACCTCTTACCAGCCATTTCTGACAAAAATACAGCTGTAAGTAATCCTATTGGCACACCGATCAGTATCGCAGCACCGGTTCCCACAATTGATGTTAATATAATGTAACCTATCCCAAAGGATGGGTTACTTGCAGTAGGCTTCCATATAGTTCCAAACAGTAAATCAGAAACCCCGACTTCTTTTAAAGCCGGGGTGCCTTTTATGAACATATAAGCGCTTATCGCACATACTGCAAATATAGCTACTACAGCACAGATCAGTAAAATGATATTTGCCGTTTTTTCTATAAATGCTTTTTTCTTCATGTGCTCCCCTTACTGTGGAATAATAAGTCCAACCTTCTTGATAACTTCCTTACCTGCATCTGAGTTAATATATGCAAACCAAGCCTGAACCAATTCATTTTGCTCACCGATCTCACCATTTGTTGCCATTACAAAAGGTCTCTGAAAGAGATATGAACCGGCAAGAATTTGCTCTTCTGTTGGTTCTACTCCATCAATCTTTAATCCAATTACTGTACTATCAACTACATCAAGAGAAACATAACCAATTGCACCGGGAGTAGATGCTACCTTTGCGAGAACTGCTCCGGTCGAATCAAGCTCCTGCGCATATACACAGGCATCCTTAACTTCAAGAAGCTCCTCGAACGCATCCCTTGTACCAGAACCCGCTTCTCTTCCAATCACTACGATAGGCTGATCTTCTCCACCAATTTCATTCCAATTTGTAATCTCACCGGTATAAATCTTTGCAAGATTTTCAGAAGATATATCTGTTACGCTATTGTTCTTATCTATAATTACCGCAATACCATCGATTGCAACTACGTTTTCTACAGATCCATTTGCTTTTTCTCCATCCTTTAATCCTCTCGAAGCATTTCCAATATCTACAGAACCGGCTGCAAGAGATTCAAGTCCAGCACCAGAACCTGTATATTCTACTGTAACTGTTACACCTGGATTTGCTTCCATAAAACTTTCAGACATTGCCTCACACAACTTTTCCATCGAGGTAGATCCTGCCAATGTTATATTTCCTTTTAAGTCCCCATTTTCTGTTCCTTCAGATCCACATCCCGTAAATGCGACTGCCAGTAAACATACAGCTGTTATTGCTGCAAATAATTTCTTTTTCATAATAAAAACCTCATCTTCACATTGTTTATTTTCTTGTGGCGCCTTGTTTGTTGCAACACATTTAGCATATCTATGCTTTGTAAAATTCATTATCATTCATAAGTAAAACTTCAGTAAAAATTATGCAAACTCATGATTGTATAAATAGAGTATCCCGCCAAAGACACCTATAAAGATTGCCGGATATCCCATAAAGCATAACAGCCAGTCTGTTCCCGGTAAAACCAACCTCCCAAACAACAGCCATGCCACTCCACCCATTACAATATTTATTGCAATCAATACTCCTAAATACAGTTTAATCTTGATTTCTTTCTTAATTTTCATTTCATTGATTACATTCCATAGTCTCTTCATGGAGCTCACCTCCTTGAAGATATGCTATCAAGGTCATGTAAAATCAAATATCCAATCCTCGTAAAATAGGTGTAAAATTTATTCTGTTTCCGATAAAATAAGAGCGCCCGAAATGGTATCTTGCCATCCCGGACGCTTGATTAATCTTCTTTATACATCCCTTTCCAACACTCTCTTACTCTTAAATAAATATAGCAGAAAGTCTTCCTGCAGCCTCTTCTGTAATTACTCCATAGTTGATCAGTGTGTTAACATCAAACGGATCATTCTCCAGCCTTGAAATATATCTGTAATATCTTTTAAGACTGCAGTTGGCAAATCCTCTGTTCTTTCCACTTCCATTTCAACGATTATCCCCAAAACAGCTTTTTTTATGCTTCTTGAATTCTGAAGAGTGAACCTCTTATCTATGTGTTGATAACAGCATATACATAGATATTCGTCAATGTATTATTTCAAAAAGGAGACAGAGCTTTTAAAACTCTGTCTCCTCCGTTTTGGGCAGATACTTATTTATCATTTTAAATATAGGTTTCAGTTTGCCATATGTCATGCAAAGTGGATTTGCCGAAAGCAGCTGAATTGTTGTTGAGTCCGGTGCAACACTGGCTATTTCTTTCAGATCCTCTTCGATCCATTCCATAGGCTGAAGCTTGAACTCCACATCTTTGTACATTGTGCAGAACTTACAGGCATTATGTGTACAGCCCTGGGTT
>JAGAXP010000325.1 GCA_017940955.1 Oribacterium sp. | reverse complement strand
TTTTACTGTAAAAACAAACAAAACTATTACAATATTGTATAGGTGTATATTACTGTTTTGTAGATTTTATTTAAAATGAACAAAACCTTACAGAGCCAGTAATAGCAGGGGGTTATGGGTCAAAATAATTTTGTTTAAAAAATTTTGGTTTTCCAAAAAAAATTTTTGACGAAAAAAACCCTATAAAAACCAAAAAATTTTTTTGAGAAAAAATCCAAAAAATGAACAAAACCCTATATAAGCAATGAGCATTGCAATATGGGAACAGGTCTCTAATCTATCGAAATGATTAGGGACCTGTTTTTATGTGGTTATGTCAAACAAACGGTTTGCTGTTGTATAATGGAAGTAAAGGAAACAAATAGCCATAAATCTTAACCGAACGTAAATCCACATGGAAGATTATTATGTCGTATTGATTGGGCTCAGGAGGATTAAACATGAATTTCCCAGCGAGATTTTATTTTGATAAAAGAACACAAGAAATCCTGGAAAGCCTGACCATCCCGTTTGCAGTTTATCAATATATCGATAAACGGGTGGTGACAGTTGCGCTCTCAAAAGGATTCTGCGATGAGTTTGGATTCAAAAGTTTAAAGGACGCATATGCTGCCATGGATAACGATATGTACCGAGCCACTCATCCTGATGATAAGACCAGGGTTGCAGATGCCGCTTATCGTTTTGCGGCTTTTGATATTCCATACGATATTGTATATCGTACCCGCACATTAAAAGATCCGG
Organism: Oribacterium sp.; assembly: GCA_017940955.1. Next base: position 14,327 of record JAGAXP010000325.1, on the reverse strand, counting down.
ATTATATCATCTTGCATGCGTATGGGAAGAGCATTTATCCGAAACCGGATGTTCGCTTATGTCTGACCTGGTATGCCAATGAGGGACATTTTTCAAAGGAACAGGGAAGTTATGAAAGTGTCCTCAATCAGACCTTAAGACATTTTCTTGAGGAAGACAATCAGTATCGTGGTGCCTACTATGATTATATGACGAGACTTCCAAATACGGTTTATTTCTATGAACTGGCTGAAGCGGGCTGTAAAAAGATGCAGGAACAAAATATCGATTCCGCGATACTATTTTTTGATCTGACCGGCTTAAAGCATTTTAACCGCTGGCATGGATTTGAAGAGGGAAATCGTTTGATCTGTGCTGTGGCAGATATTCTTGCCAAGCATTTTAGCAGCGAAAGCTGTGGCCGTTTTGCCCAGGATCATTTTGCCGCATTTGCTCCCGAAAAGGGGTTGAAAGAGCATCTTGATGCGATAATTGCAGAGTGTGCAAAAGCTAACGATGGATAAAACCTTCCTCTTCGCATAGGTATTTATCCGAACCGTATCGAATCGGTACAAATCAGTATGGCCTGTGATCGTGCCCGTATGGCAGCTAATGTCCGAAGAAAGAACAATGAATCCTACTATGCGTTTTTTGACCTGGATATGATGTCTGAGGAGAAAAAACGCCAGAGTATCATAGACAATATTGATAAAGCCATCGAAGAAAAATGGATCAAAGTGTATTATCAGCCAATCGTCCGAACAACCAACGGCAAGGTTTGCAGTGTTGAGGCACTGGCACGATGGGATGACCCGGTGCTGGGGATGTTATCGCCCGCAGCATTTATTCCGGTTCTTGAGGATACCGGTCTGATCCATAAACTGGATATGTGTGTGGTGAGACAAGTTCTGGAAAATCTGAAATCAAATGAGAAGCTCCATAATCATAATGTTCCTGTTTCTATCAATTTTTCCCGTGCAGATTTTGAAGCCTGCGATCTTGTGAAGGAGATCTGTACGCTTGTGGATGAGGCTCATATTGACCGGAAGCTGATTAATATCGAAATTACTGAAAGCATGGTGGGCAGTGACTTCGATTATATGAAGGGACAGATAGAGCGTTTCCGCTCACAGGGATTTCAGGTATGGATGGATGATTTCGGAAGTGGCTATTCCTCGCTTGAAGTCCTCCAGAGCATAAAGTTCGACCTTATAAAATTTGACATGGGTTTTATGAGAAGGCTTGATGATGGAGAAGAAGGAAAAATAATACTGAAAGAGATGATGAAGATGGCGACAGCTCTTGGAATTGATACGATCTGTGAAGGCGTTGAAACAGAGAGTCAGGTTCGCTTTCTTCAGGAAATTGCCTGCTCAAAACTACAGGGATACTATTTTATGAAGCCGGTTCCACCTGAACAGATAGTAGAAAAGTATACTGTAGAAATACAAAACGGGTTCGAGGATCCTGGCCAGTCCGATTATTATGAAACACTGGGAAGTGTCAATCTCTTTGACCTTTCTTTCCTTGCCAATCTGGATGAAGATGTCATTAAGAATACCTTTGATACAGTACCAATTGGCATTATGGAAGTAAACAAAAGTGGTGAAAAGGTAAGGTATGTCCGCAGCAATCAAGCTTTCAGGGCTTTCATGAAACGTGCCTTCGGGTTTGACCTGTCAGATCCGGAAACAGAATACTCAGTTCCGAAGGAAGGCCCAGGATATTCATTTATGAAGGCTGTTGAACAGTGCCGGAACAATGGCAATCGAGCATTTGTTGATGAAGTAATGAATGATGGTACCATAGCCCGCTCCTTTGTAAGAATAATCGCTGATAACAGTGTAACAGGTGTGGAGGCGGTCGCTATAGGTGTACTTTCCCTAACAGAACCTGATAAAAACACCACTTATGCAGACATAGCCATGGCGCTTGCAGCTGACTACTATAATCTTTTCGTGATTGACCTAGACACAAATAATTACACGGAGTATTCTTCGAAGGTCGGTGGAGAGGAAATGAAAATAGTACGTCATGGCAAGGAATTTTTTGAATCTGCCAGACGAGATACAATGACCAGGATCTATGAGGAGGACAGGGAGCCATTCCTTAAACTATTCACCAAAGAAAATGTTATCCATGATTTAGATGTCCAGGGTGTTTTTACGACCACATACCGGCTGATCGATACCGGAACACCGGTACATGTCAATATGAAGATAACAAGGTTGAGGGGAGGAAATCGCATAATTCTTGGTATCAGTATCATTGACTCTCATATGAAACAGAAAGAATCATAATATTTTTAGGCAGCTAATATGGTTTTGTAGATTTTATATATTATGAACAAAACTCCTTGAACCCAGTAATTATAAGGGTTTATAGGTTAAAATCTAAATGTTCATTATTTTTTGGTTTTTTTTGACAAAAAAACCAAAAAATGAACAAAACCCTATATAAGCAATGAGCATTGCAATATGGGAACAGGGGAGAGTTTGAAATTTTTTCTGTAAATATGGGTATTCTATGATAATTTACATTTATGAGGGAGCAATCAGACTGGTTGCTTCCTTTTTCTGACTATATATTTATTAAAGATATAAGTCAATATCAGTTTGTGATTGTACCAAGGATTGTATCAGTTTGTGATTGTACCAAGGATTGTAGTATGATTATTTGCATATGCGATCGATAAATCGAAAATTTACGAAGAGGAATTATAATGGATTTTCAAAAGTTCTATGCAGGCGAAGAATTCAATGCCTATAATTATTTGGGGGCACACCCTTTGGATAAAGGTTTTGTCTTCAGAGTGTATGCACCGGCTGCAATCAAGGTATCACTGATTGGCGACTTTTCAGACTGGAAAGAAGTTCCGATGCAGAAGATCTATGACGGTCAGTTCTACGAGGTTTCTGTTCCTTACACAAAGGAGAAACAACTGTATAAATACAGAATCTATAAGAAAGACGGGAGCTATATCGACCATGCCGATCCCTATGCTTTCTGGAGCGAAAAGAGACCAGGAACAGCGTCTGTCTTATACGATCTTCACTATTCTTTCAGCGATGATTCTTGGATAAAGAGTCGGAACGATCATAAAAATGCTGCTCTGAATATTTATGAAGTACATGCCGGATCGTGGGTCAGAAAGGCCAAATGGGATGGGAAAACAGATCCCGCGGATGGCTGGGTCACTTATCAGGAACTGGCTGACAGGCTGATCCCATACCTGAAAGAGAACCACTATAATGCCGTGGAATTAATGCCTTTGGCAGAATACCCGGCGGATGAATCATGGGGCTATTAGGAAACAGGTTTTTTCAGTGCTACATCACGCTATGGAGAACCACATGACCTTCAGTATCTTGTTGACCAATGCCATCAGAACGGAATTGCTATAATTCATGATGTTGTGACCGTTCACTTTGCCGTGAATGATTATGCCCTGTGGAATTTTGATGGCACGGCTCTTTATGAGTACCCGCATCCAGCAGTCGGATACAGTGAATGGGGCAGTTGTAATTTCATGCATTCCCGAGGTGATGTCTGTTCATTCCTGCAGTCAGCATGTGCATTCTGGTTGGATCAGTATCATTTCGACGGTCTGCGTTTTGACGCTGTTGGTAATCTGATCTATTGGCAGGGCAACAGCGCAAGGGGAATTAATCAAGATGCTGTGAAGTTTATGCAACGGATGAATAGCGGCTTAAAGTCGCTGTATCCAGATGTAATGCTGATTGCGGAAGATTCGACTCCTTTCTCCGGAACAACAAAGGCCGTATCTCAGAACGGGCTTGGATTCGACTATAAGTGGGACCTTGGCTGGATGAACGATACGTTGAAATTTATGGGGGAAGATCCCGCATACCGAGGACAGGATATCGGTAAGCTGTTGTTTTCGATGGAGTATTTTTTCAACGAGAACTATCTCCTTCCCCTCTCCCATGATGAAGTTGTCCACGGCAAAGGAACCATTGTCAATAAAATGTACGGAGAGTTTGAAGCAAGGATCAGGCAGGCAAAACTGCTCTACCTGTATATGTTTACGCATCCAGGTAAAAAGCTGAATTTCATGGGCAATGAATTTGCTCAGATTTTTGAATGGGATGAAAAAAAGGAACTGGACTGGGAGGCATTAAATAATCCTGTTCATGCTGAGTTTCAGGAATACTGTAGGAGATTAAACAAAGTATATATTGAAAACTCCGCATTGTGGCAAAATGATTATGACAAATCTTCTTTCCACTGGATCCAAAGGGGGGAGGATGGAAAAGCTGTTTTAGCTTTTACACGTACCTCTGATGATCAAAAGCTTTTGATAGTAATGAATTTATCTGATGAAGATGCATACTTTAATATAAACCTGTCAGGGGATAGTTTCTTGGTGTTAGACACATACGACAGGAAAAAAACAGAATTCTCAGAAGACAAAATACATTTATTACCTTTCGAGGGATTGTTGTATGAATTGAAACAATAGAAGAGTTGTTCAAATTCAAAATTGCACGAATAACCTCTATCCTAAATGAGATAGAGGTTTGCTTAATTTGAAATAAACCATTTATCAACCACTTATGACATATTTTACTGTAAAAACAAACAAAACTATTATAATATTGTATAGGTGTATATTACTGTTTTGTAGATTTTATTTAAAATGAACAAAACCTTACAGAGCCAGTAATAGCAGGGGTTTATGGGTCAAAATAATTTTGTTTAAAAATTTTGGGTTTTGCGATTTTGGCCTTGTTGACAAAACCACAATGAAAAACCAAAAAAATTTTTTTGACGAAAAATCCAAAAAATGAACAAAACCCTATATAAGCAATGAGCATGAATATGGGAACCGGTCTCTAATCAGAAGTTAGAGACCGGTTTTTTTGACATTTTGATTTTAAGTATTGCTTAGATTAATTATGTGGCGATCATAATAATGAATCAATGAATAATTTCACCTGAGGAAGATCATAATAATCATTTTTATAAAGGACATAAGTCTTACGAGTTAAAGCTGTACCATCTTTAAGATAAAGCGGTTTTATATATCCGTCAAAATTTTTTAGACATATTTCGGGAAGTAGTGCCCAACCAATACCGTTTTTAACCATTTCAAGACATGTAGATATGTCATTAATATATAGTGTTGAGTGAGATCTTCCTATATTGTTTTCTTCACGCCATATTCGCAAACTCTTCTCAAAAGATGGGTCTGTATTTCTGCTTATATTTGGCAGGCTATTAATAGGTGTGTTTTGTGGATCCTCAGATGCAACAAAGCAGACAGGTTCTTCTGATAATAATATAGACCCCTCTTCCCAATAGAAATCACCACGTATTATAGCTATATTGATCTCATTGTTTGAAAGCTTACTGTAAAGATTTGTCGAATGACCGGTCAATACTTTGATATCAACATCAGGATAATTTGTCATGTAGGTTTTTAGTATTTTAGGCAGGCTATATCTTGCATAATTAATAGAAACCCCTATGTCAAGAGTTCCCGCTATAACTCCCTCCGAGGAAAGCGTATAATTCTTGACTTTTTTTAAAATATCCTGAACATTGCATAGATCTGAAAGAATCTTTTCAGCAACCGGAGTTGGTATTATACCCTTTTTTGTACGTATAAATAGAGTACAGCCCAGTTCATTCTCCATTCTTTGTATCCGTTTTGTGACTGATGACTGAGTGACAAAGAGCTTTTCAGATGCTCTGGTTACATTTTTTTCTTTTATTAATGTTCTAAATATCTCGATATCATTCTCGTCCATAATATCACCTTTAAGATTTGAACTTTTCTTAATTGCTCTGTTTGAATATTATCATTGCATTTAAGCAAATAAAAGACCGATTCATCATTCTTTTTGAGAATAATTCTTGATGAAAATTAACCATTTTAGTGATTTCGCAATTAAATGTAGAGTATAAAAATAAAATTATTAATTCTGAACAGATTGTGATAATAGTTCAGAGAAAGGGAGAATTATGTTTTTACAATTTTTAGCTTTAGCATGTCTAGTTGGCGCAATTGTTTTAGGATTTGTTCGTAAAACAAATGTTGGTCTTGTATGTCTTGGGCTTTCACTGGTGCTTGGTACTATCGGTGGAATGTCAGCAAAGGAAATTTATTCTGGTTTTCCTGGAAAATTATTTGCCACTTTACTTGGTACAATGTTGTTTTTTAGTCTTTTGCAGGAGAATGGAACACTTGAGAAAGTGTCAAAAATTATGACTTCACGATGTGGAAAAAATACTTTTTTAGTGCCAATAATAATCTATCTTGTTAGTTTTATCCTTTCGGCTGCAGGCCCGGGAGCAATCAGTGTTCAAACTGTAATGGTTCTGTTTGCCGTTCCGCTTGGGATACATATGGGTATCAACCCTGTGTTGATGGGAGCAATGGCTATTTTAGGTGCAGTGGGTGGTACGGCATCACCGATCGCATTGACTGGAATTATAGTCGGTGACCTTCTTAATGAGATGGAAATAACAGGGCAGGGAATGCCCATCTTCATAGGTGTCAGTGTTGCAAATTTTATATGTGCGATTGTTACCTACATTTTATTTAAGGGGTGGAAAAGCAGTGCGATTGTCAACTCCGAGATTGCAGCAATCGAAAAAATGAATTGGAATCAGAGTTTAAGCCTTGTACTTATGCTTGTGATGTTCATTACGGTGATAGGATTCGGCCAGGACGTTGGGCTTATATGTTTTGGACTATCATTGATTCTTATAATTACCAAGTCTGCTGATGAAAAGAAGGCAATTAAATCATTGCCATGGAATACTTTGATTCTTATATCAGGTGTTAATGTACTTATGAATATAACAAAGACAATGGGTGGAATAGATCTTCTTTCAGATATTCTTGCGTCGTTTATGAATAAATTCACAGCCGCACCACTCATGGGACTCACAGGAGGAGTAATGTCATGGTTCTCAAGTGCAAACGGTGTTGTATTCCCAACACTCATTCCGACGGTGCCTGATGTTGCAGGTCAGGTCGGAGGTGCGTCTGTACTTCAGATGGTTGTTGCCATAGTTTGTTCCGCAACTGTTGCAGGTATTAGTCCAATGTCTACAGGAGGTTCACTTGTAATGGCAAGTTATGCACAGGAAACCGGTGCGGATGAAAAGGAACAGTCAAAAGTATTCGGACAACTTTTCGGACTTTCTTTCGGATGCGTAGTTGTTGTATTTATCCTTGTTTTGGTTGGGTTACTTGGATTCTTAGGTTGAGAGGAGAAGAAGATGATCGCATATATCGGCTGTCGTACAACAAAGGAAAGAAACGCCAGAGGAAAAGGAATCAGTGTTTACAGAGTAGATGGAGATAAATGGACATTACTTGAAATTTACAAGGAGATAGTTAACCCTTCATATCTGTGTCTGAACAAAAGGAGAGACAGATTATACAGCATTCATGGTGACTTTAGTGAGGTGAGTTCATTTGGTATCAAAGTAGATGGAACACTTGAGTATATAAACACAGTTAAGACCCATGGTACAAATCCTGTGCATCTTACACTTGAACAAACAGGGAAATACTTGTATGTAGCAAATCTACAGACAGGAGCCGTATCAGTTATTCCTGTTTTAGAGGATGGAAGTCTTGGGTTGATTAAAGACATGTATTTTATTTCGGGTAATGGAGGTCCGGGATATATTTCTCATCCACACCAGGTAAATATCGATCATTCAGGAAGATGGTTGCTCGTACCTTCACAAGGAAGGCTACAGGGGATTGGAAAAGTAACTGTATTTAAGATAAATCCTGAGAATGGAGCACTTGAAGAAATTTCAAAAGTGGTTGCAAGAACTGGTGCCGAGCCAAGACATATAATTCTGCATCCTAACAATAAGTATGCTTATCTTGTAAACGAAAAAGATAGCACAGTTACTTTTTATAATTTTGATGATGTGAAAGGTGAGCTTGTTCCCAAACAGATACTCACGAGTCTGCCTAGCGATTACTTTGGAGATGGATGGGCAAGTGCCATTGCCATGAGCGGGGCCGGAGATTCGCTTTATTTGTCGAACAGAAAGCATGACAGTGTATCTGTATATAGGATTGAACAGGAAACAGGATATATGACTTATATTCAAAATATCACTACAAAAGGACAACAGCCAAGATTTATATGCATGACCCCGGATGACAGTTACCTACTTGCTGCGAATGAGCTGACTGATACTATTACTGTTTTTAATGTTGATAAAAATACAGGAATGCTCAGTGACTCAGGAAGTCAGATCGAGACAGAAAGTCCTGTATGTGTGGCTTTTAATACAAATATATAATTCCGTAGTGGAATTAATAACAATAAAAATCAATAATTATACAGAATAGATTCATGACTCTATAATACAGTTAGAAGAACAAAAAAACATTTGAGTCGAATTTGTTTGACCGGGAGGTATATACATGATCAAGTTGCATGAAGGAAAAAAACTAATCCTGAATGATGAAGTGATTGCTTCTGTTGAGGAGCATCCGGAGATAAATCCTGAGGATGCAAAAAAGGAAACTCTTACATATAGGGTACTGAAGGCACATAACCAGTCGGAAGATATGGAAAACCTTCTGATTAAGTTTGATGAAATGGGCGTATATGACAATACCTATGTTGGTATACTTCAGACTGCAGTAGCATCAGGACTTAAGAAGTTTCCGATGCCTACAGTATTCACAAACTGTCACAACTGTCTTGCTGCTGTTGGAGGAACCATAAATACAGACGTACACAAATATGCTGAGACAGCCTGTCATAAATATGGCGGTATATTTGTACCTCCTCATGAGGCGGTAATCCATCAGTACATGCGTGAAATGCTGATCAAATCAGGGGATATGGCTATAGTTTCTGATTCCCATACACGCTATGGTACACAGGGTTCCGTTTCGATAGGTGAAGGAGGTCCCGAGCTTGCAAAGGCCATGATCGGTAAGTTCTATGAGATAAAGTATCCGAAAGTTATTGCCGTTTTCCTTCACGGAGCTCCAAAGCCCTGGGTGGGTCCCATGGATGTGGCTCTAACCCTCATAGGCGCAACATTTAAGAACAAATTCGTGAAGAATGCAGTGCTTGAATTTATCGGTCCCGGTGTACATTCCATGTCAATGGATTTCCGTAACGGAATCGATACCATGACAACAGAATCTGCATGTCTTTCTTCTATCTGGGAGACTGATGATGAAGTAAGAAAATACTTCGAAATACACAAGAGACCGCAGGACTATAAACAGCTTAAACCCGGTAAAGCAGCACTTTATGATGCAGTTGTTGAGATTGATCTTGACACAGTTGAACCGATGATCGCACTTCCGTATCATCCGTCCAATGCATTTCCGCTTAAGGATGTAATTGAAAACCCCGAAAAATATGCAGCCTGGATAGAAGAACAGGCAGTAAGCACATTTGAAAATACGCCTGATATACATCCCGATATAAAAGGAAAGATAACTCCTGTTTCAGATGCAGATTCGCTCACAAACGGATTTTCGGTAGACCGCCGTATCCGGGTTGATCAGGCAAACATAGCAGGCTGTGCCGCGGGATCTTTTGAAAATATCTATGCCGTTGATGCAGTTGCAAAAGCCGCAGCCCACGGTCTCGGGCAGTTCCCTTTCAATATCTATCCTGCTTCCCAGCCTATAATGGTGGAACTTAACAGAGTGGGTGTGATGAATGATCTGATGATACATGGTGTACGTGTAAAAACAGCATTTTGTGGACCTTGTTTCGGAGCATCTGACTGTCCTGAAAACAATGCATTTACCATAAGACATTCAACAAGAAATTTCCCGAACCGTGAAGGCAGCAAGCCTGGACAGGGACAAGTAGCAAGTGCGGCACTTATGGATTCCAAGTCAATTGCGGCTACTGCATTTAACGGAGGTCTGCTTACATCGGCTGAGGAGATTCAAGATGTATTTAACGCAATGCAGGTTCCTAAATATGAGTTCAATGAAAACCTATATGCGAATGTAGTTTATAACGGTTTTGGAAAAGAAGAACCTGAGACAGAAATTCAGTATGGTCCTGCCATAAAGGATTGGCCGGAGATGTCAACATTAACAGATAATCTTCTCCTTCGTGTGGCATCTGTGATCAGGGATGAAGTAACTACAACAGATGAGCTCATCCCATCAGGGGAAACTGCCTCCTACAGGTCAAATCCCTATAAGATCTCAGAATTCACACTTCAGAGAAAGGATCCTGCCTATGTGCCTAATGCAAAAGATACACAGACTTACGAGAAGGCAAGGCTTAAAGGTGATAAGAAAAAGGCATCTGAATTTTATGCTGTACTTAAAGCTGTAGGTATCGATGTTGCTGATGAGAGTATTCTTGATAACCTGATGAAAACTACAGGTATTGGGTCAGTTCTCTACGCTAAGAGACCGGGTGATGGATCTGCAAGAGAATATGCTGCATCATGCCAAAAGGTTCTTGGCGGTCTTGCAAACATCTGTATAGATTATGCGACAAAGCGTTATCGCAGTAATTGTGTGAACTGGGGAATGCTTCCGTTCACATATCCGGATGACAACATCAAACTGGCTGTCGGAGAATATGTATGGTTACCGGATATCAGAAAGTCTGTTATGAATAACGAAACCGAGGTTAAGGCGACTATCATTGGTATTGATGGAAACACACGTGAGATGATATTGGAACTTAAGGATGTTACTGAATCCGAGAAGAAGATCCTTCTGGCAGGTTCAATGATAAATTCCTACAGGGAAGATCTGGGATTGAATTAAAGGTATAAGAGAGGAGAATGGGTATGGAGTTTAAGAATCTGAAATTTGAATTTGGACATGTGGGTATTAATGCCCAAAGCGAAGAAGAAGGAGAAAAAATGAGATCATTCTTCTCGGATGTTTTCGGATATAAAAACTATCGTGAAATATCTGCCTCATATTTCACTGAAGACAACAAAATGGAGCTTATGAAAAAGATGGGAAAGGGCACTAAGGGGCATCTTGGATTCTTTGTCAACGATATCCCTCTTGCCATTAAATATCTTGAGTCTAAGGGCTATACCATGGATTATGATACAGCACGATATGATGAGGACGGAAAGACAATAAAACTAATTTTCCTTGTAGAAGAAATCAATGGGTTCCGTATTCATATAACGGTTAAAAAGGCCCCATTTTATAAAGAAAGTAATCTGGAGGAAATCCCGGTTGTGGGATAGGGACAATATCATAAAGCATTAGTTTATAGATTAAGATTATTTGGAGGGACAGATTAATGTCAGCATCAGATCAGAAACAGCGTAAATTTCCATGTGTATTTATGCGCGGAGGTACAAGCAAGGCGGTTTTCTTCCATCAGGAAGATCTTCCGGAGAATGAAGAAGAGTGGCCTGAGATATTCATGAAGGTAATGGGTACACCGGATGTGAAACAAATTGATGGAATGGGCGGTACAGTCTCATCTACGTCCAAGATTGCAGTGATCAAAAAATCAGACCGCCCCGGGGTTGATGTGGATTATACGTTCAGACAGGTAGATATAAAAATCCCACGAGTTGATGGTTCCGCAAACTGTGGCAACATCTCTTCTGCTGTAGGTCCATATGCCATCGATGAAGGACTGGTTGAAGCAGTGGAACCTATTACTGTAGTCCGCGTTTATAACACAAATACCGATAAGGTGATAGAAGAACATGTAAGAGTCAAGGATGGTCATGCCTGCATGTATGGCGATGAGGAAGTTCAGGGTGTACCCGGAACAGGATCCCGTATCGATATGTATTTTGAGGATCCTTCAGGATCCCGAAGCGGAAAACTGTTCCCGACAGGAGAAAAGCAGGAGGTGTTTGATGTGCCCGGATATGGTCCTGCAACAGTGACTGTAATTGACTGTTCAAATCCTGTAGTGTTTATCAAGGCATCAGACCTGGGTATTAAAGGAACTGAACTAACGGAGCTCAATAATAACAAAGACATCATGGAACACATAGAACGTATACGCGGTATGGCCGCTGTAAAATTTGGATTTGTTGAAGACTATATGGAGGCACGAACAAAAGCAACATCAGCACCGAAGGTCTCTATAGTGAGTCCTGCGCAGGATTATGTAAACATGGACGGGACGAATGTTTCCGGCGAAAAAATGGATATCTGCGTACGTGCAGTTTCTGTTGGACAGCTTCACAAGGCATATCCCATGACTGTCGCTGTTGCAACAGGCGCTGCCGCAAGGATAAAAGGGACTATAGTAAATGAAATAGTGAAGGAAATCTCAGGAGATATTATCCGTCTAGGACACTCTTCAGGAGTTACTGAAGTTGATATGAAGATGGATGGTGAGAAAGTATTAAAAGGTGGTGTTACACGTACCGCCAGAAGGATAATGGACGGATATGTTTACATAAGATAATATTTCCTGAAACTGATAGTTAATGTAACCAGCTAATCTAAGAAAAAGATTAGCTGGCTTTTTTATGCAGGGAAATGCTTTTTTTATGTGGAAGATAATTACTTATGGAGGAATTCGGAACTGTTAGGATCATCGAATTAGATGTAAAATTGTAATTATCAGGTGAATGGTGCGGGGAAAGATTTTGTGATTATACGATTCACATGAGCAGTTTTCATGAGTCAATAAAAAGGGAAGGAAATTATGGATAAATGTAAAGTAGCTGTGATCACAAGCGGTGCTCACGGAATTGGAAAAGCGATAGCAGACTTATTCCGCGCTGATGGTGTCACCGTGCACATTATCGATAAAACACCCGGTGAATGGTTTGTTGGGGACATTGGAGATAAGGAAACATTGGAAAGATTTGCAAAACAAGTCATAGAACAGTCCGGACATGTAGATTATCTCATCAACAATGCCCTTCCAATCATGAAAGGAATTGATGAATGCAGTTACGAGGACTTTCAATACGCCCTTTCCGTAGGTGTGACCGCTCCGTTTTATCTCACAAAGCTTCTGATACCTGTATTGTCAGACGGAGCATCTATAATCAATATTTCTTCATCCCGTGACAGGATGAGCCAGCCTAAAACAGAAAGCTATACTGCGGCAAAGGGCGGGATAGCTGCATTAACACATGCCCTAGCAATCAGCCTTGCAGGAAAAGCCAGAGTGAACAGTATTTCACCAGGATGGATAGATACGACTGATACTGAAATCATAGGAGCAGATGCCTTACAGCAGCCTGTAGGACGAGTAGGAAAGCCCGAAGATATCGCTGAAATGGTGAAGTTCCTATGTTCTGATAAAGCCGGTTTTATCACGGGTGAGAATATCTGTATAGACGGTGGAATGACAAGACAGATGATCTATCATGGCGAGCATGGATGGATATACGATGTTTGAGAATGTTAAAAAGGGGCTTAGATCATGATACGTAAAGCAACGCAATCGGACCTTGATGCAGTAGTAAATATCTATGATGAAATCCATCAGGCAGAGGAGGAAGGAATCATTTCTGTTGGATGGATACGGGGAATATATCCCTTAAAAGAAACGGCAGAAGAGGCTTTGAAAAGAGATGACCTTTTTGTTATTGAAAAGGACGGTATTGTCCTTGGTTCAGGAATCATAAATAAGGTTCAGATGGATATATATAATAATGTCAAATGTGAGCATGAGGTGGAAGATGATAAGGTGTGTGTGCTGCATACACTTGCAATATCACCTCGATCGGGAAAGATGGGACTCGGCAAGCAGTTTCTCAGATTTTATGAGGATTATGCATTACATAATGGTTGTTCCGAACTTAGGATAGATACAAACGAACGAAATATTATTGCACGAAAAATGTACAGTAAACTTGGATATAAAGAGCTTTCTATTTTACCTACAATCTATAACGGTTTACCCCATGTAAATCTGGTGTTGATGGAAAAATATATCGGAGGACATGCATGACTCTTTCTACAATTTTGTCTTTACTTATTACGGTTTTAGTATGCGGAATACTATATTACAGGATGCTAAAAAGGGAGATACCTAAACCTATTGGCTGGATACAGGCCCTTGTACCGATTGCCTTAGGTATGGCCACGATGGAAATCTCAGGTTTTATAGGAGTTAAGCTCTTTTTTGCAAATACTGCATTGAGGACTGCAGTTGATCAGATGCCTTCATTGATGGGATCGCTTGTAAGTGCCTTTATGGCCGCCGGCATGCCGGAAGAAGTTATCAAGTTTATTGCAATCATCTTGTTTGCCGCAATCTTTAAACCAAGACTGAAAAACGTTTATGAATATATACTTTTAGGAGCAGCTGTTGGATTTGGATTTACGATAATGGAAGAAATGGCATACTCAGGTGATGATACTTGGATGGAGATTATATATATGCTCCTTAGGA
>JAGAXP010000324.1 GCA_017940955.1 Oribacterium sp. | reverse complement strand
CAGCTACAAAAACCTCAGCAGACTGATGAATAATGAAGTTATATCCATTCGTCTTGAGACCATAGACCGTCTGACTAATGCTTTGCAATGCTCACCAGGTGACCTTTTTGAAAAAATTGAAGAAAACGGAAAATGACATCCGATTCCTTGTTATAGGATCATCGGATGTCATTTTTGCTATTTTAAAAATATTTGTTTTGAATGTCTGATGAGAAGAGAAATCAATTTGGAAAGACCACAGCTTCATATGAAATGAGCCATAACTCCGTCCCCGGGGTTCATTTCTTCTTGCCAAGATATGCAGCCTTTATTTCATCGTTTTGAAGCAGTTCTGCCCCGGTGCCGGAAAGCGTGATACGTCCGGTCTCCATGACATAGGCCTTGTCGGCAACCTTCAGGGCCATGTTGGCATTCTGCTCGATGAGGAGGATGGTTGTTCCGCGCTCCTTGTTGATCTTCTTGATGATGGAGAAGATTTCCTGCACAACTATGGGTGCAAGACCGAGGGAGGGCTCATCCAGCATCATGATCTCAGGATTGGACATGAGCGCTCTCGCCACCGCAAGCATCTGCTGCTCACCGCCGGAAAGAGTTCCGGCAAGCTGCCAGTTACGTTCCTTAAGTCTCGGGAACAGATTATAAACATTCTCTATGTCTGCTGTGAGATCATCATTTCTCAGATATGCTCCGATCTTTATATTTTCAAGAACGGTCATGTCGGGGAATACTCTTCTTCCCTCGGGGCAGAGCACGATGCCCTTTCCCACTCTTTTTGCTGATGGCATATTGGTAATGTCTTCTCCGTCAAGATTGATGGTTCCCTCGCTGGCCTTAACAAGACCTGCAATTGTACGAAGGGTCGAAGACTTTCCTGCGCCGTTTGCTCCTATGAGAGTTACGATGGAATGATCCGGAACCTCAAAGCTGATGCCCTTAACCGCCTCGATTCCGCCATAGTTTATTTTAAGATTATCTACTTTAAGCATCCTCAGAACCTCCCAGATAAGCTTCGATTACTTCAGGATTGCTCTGGATCTCATCAGGAGTTCCCTGAGCGATGAGCTTTCCGAAATTAAGAACATAGATGCGTTCTGAAATCTGCATTACCAGATCCATATGATGCTCTATCATGAAGATACTGAGCTTGTACTGATCACGGATCTTTACGATGAAATCAGTAAGCTCCTGAGTCTCCTGGGGGTTCATGCCGGCAGCCGGCTCATCCAGAAGCAGAAGCTCAGGCTGGGTTGCAAGTGCTCTTGCGATCTCAAGATGTCTCTGGAGACCGTATGGAAGTGAAGATGCTATCTCATCCTTAAGCTCATAAAGACCCTGCTCCTTAAGAAGCTGTGCGGTCTCTTCTCTCATGCGCTTTTCTTCCGCACGGTTAAGTCTCAGCGTCGCGGTGAAAACATTATCCTTTGCACGGAGATGCTTTGCGATGAGAACATTATCAAAAACCGTAAGGTTTGAAAAAAGTCTGATGTTCTGGAAGGTTCTTGCGATACCGAGTCTTGTGATCTCGTCCGGGGAGTTTCCCTTCAGATTCTTACCATTAAAGCTGACCATCCCGGAAGTAGGTGTGTAGATTCCTGTGATACAGTTAAATGCAGTTGTCTTACCTGCACCGTTAGGACCGATGAGAGCAACGATCTCACCCTTATTTACATCAAGAGAAAGATTGTCTATGGCTCTTACGCCTCCGAACTGCATGATGACATTCTGCATGCTGAGGACATTCTGTGTGTTATCGTTCATTATGCCTTGCCCTCCATCTTTTTACTTTTCTTTTTGAACGGATGCTTAAAAAAGTCAAAGATTCCGTTCCAGCTGAATTCATTTGTTCCCATGAGTCCCTTTCTGTAGAAAAGAACTACAACCATGAGAAGTATGGAGAAGATGACCATACGGAATCCCGGTCTGAAAAGCGGTACCTGAACTCCTCCGAGCATGAGTGGCTCATCGAAGAATCTCAGAAGCTCTCTTCCTGCGGTAACGATGAAAGCACCGATAACAGAACCTGTAACAGAACCGATACCACCGATAACAACGATGAGAAGGATATCGTAGGTAAGGGCAACCTGGAAGGTCTTACTGTCAATTGATCTCATGAACATGGCAAGCATTCCGCCGCTTATTCCGGCAAAGAATGAAGAGATAACGAAGGAAAGCTCCTTTGTTTTGAAAAGGTTGATACCCATTGCCTCGGCTGCTATCTCATCCTCACGTACTGCCTTAAACATTCTTCCGTAGGAAGAGTTGATGAGGAGCACCATAAGTCCGATGCATATAACGGATAATGCCAACGGCTGGAAAATATTAGTAAATCCGGGAATGGACTTAAGACCGTATGATCCGTTTGTAATGGTATCAAACTGAGGTGCAGCGATACATGCACGGATGATCTCGGCAAATCCAAGGGTTGCTATGGCAAGGTAGTCAGACTTAAGTCTGAGAACCGGGAAACCGATAAGAGCTGCAACACCTGCGGCAACCAGACCACCAAGAATCAGTGCCACGATGATGGGAAGCTGAATTCCGGCAATGGCAGGATTTATTCCGGAAATATAGTAAACAGATGCCCGCTGATCCACAGGGATAGTAAAAATAGCTGTCACGTAAGCCCCAAGTGCCATGAAACCTGCCTGTCCAAGTGAGAACAGACCGGTGAAACCATTAACCAGATTCATGGAAACTGCAACCACTGCGTAAACCATGGATCTTTCAATGATGGAAATTGCGTAACTGTAGCTGTATTTATTTGCCTCAAGAAAACCACATATTCCGAGCACTGCGGCTATAAGGATAAGTGTGCATATGCAGTTTCTTCGTTTTTCTTTATTGATCATTCTGTTTGGACTCATCCTTTCCTCCTTAAACCTTGTTGGTAGTCTTCTCACCAAAAATTCCGGTAGGACGGACAAGAAGAATAACTATCAGGATAACAAAAGTAAATGCATCCGAGAAGGTGGACTGCCCGGCAGCAACCAGTGCGGTTTCACCGATTCCAATGAGGAATCCGCCCACTACTGCTCCCGGGATGGAGCCGATGCCACCGAAAACCGCAGCTACGAAGCATTTCATTCCGGGAAGTGAACCTGAGAACGGGAACACGGTCATACGGTCTGTAAAATAAAGAATGGAACCCACAGCCGCAAGAAGTGAACCTATTGCAAAGGTTATGGAAATAGTACGGTTGATATCGATACCCATAAGAGAAGCTGTCTCATAGTCCTTTGATACCGCTCTCATGGCCATACCCATCTTTGTGTGCTGGATAAGTGTCATAAGAAGATATACAAGAATAAGTGTGAGAACCGGTGTCAGGAAGGTGACGAAGGATGCTGAAAGGCCTCCAAGCTGATAAACCTTCTTAAGTACCGGGATCTCAGGGTATCCCATCGGCAGTGCCGTAAAAAGATAGGTTGCAAGATTCTGGAGCAGGTATGACACACCGATGGCTGAGATCATAACAGACATTCTGGGTGCTGAACGGAGCGGCTTGTAGGCTACTCTCTCGATACTCACACCGAGAACGGTTGTCACGATGAGAACAACCGGAAGGGCTATAAACCATGGAAAAGATGCCATAGCGAATACCATGAAGTATCCTGCCATCATGAAGATATCACCATGTGCAAAGTTGATAAGTCTGAGTATACCGTAAACCATGGTGTAACCGATGGCTATGAGTGCATATGCACCACCCAGTGAAATACCTGTCAGACACTGCTGCAGGAATGTTGTAAGAGACATAAGACAATTCCCCTTATTGAAAGAATAGATTTTGTTTTGACCATAGGGTCTTACAAAGATTGAAGGGACATCTTTAAGGATGTCCCCTCATATAACGCCTTTTAGATTGAATGATTCTGGCGGCTTTTTTTAGAAAGCCTTCATTGGACTTTCAGAGACTGATCCGGGTTTGAATGAATATGGGAAACCGGATCTCCGGAGAAAACCGGTTTCCATCAACAAACTATTTTATGATCAGCTGTTAATGGTTGTGGTTGTAAGGAACTTAAATGCACCATCCTGGATGGTCTTGATAAATGCCATATCCTTGTTTGCGTCACCCTCTTCGTTAAAAGAAACAGCACCTGTAACACCGTCAAATGATACAGTCTTGAGAGCATCCTTTATAGCCTCGCCGTCTGTTGACTGTGCCTTCTCGATGGCATTGTATGCTGCAAGGTAAGCGTCATATCCGAGAGCGGATACCGCAGGGATGATGTCTGACTGATCATTTGACTTTAAGTACTCCTTGAAGCCCTTGATAAATGACTCGGCCTCTGCATTGGCAGGTTCAGCCTCATCGAAGAAGGTTGAAAGAACCACGCCCTCTGCATCACTGCCGGCGTTTTCGATTATGGTTGAGTTCTCCCATGTATCACCTGCGGCGATAAGAGCTGTGATACCAAGCTCTCTTGCCTGCTTGATGATGAGCGGTGCTGTAGTAATGGATGAAGGAGCGAATATTACGTCAGGATTTGCAGCCTTGATGTTTGTAAGAACTGCCTTGAAATCTGTCTGGTTTGTCTGGAACTGCTCCTCATCAACTACTGTTCCTCCAAGCTCTGTGAAAGCAGTCTTAAAGTAGGAACCGAGACCTGATGAATAGTCATCGCCAAGCTGTGTAAGCACGGCTGCGCTCTTATAGCCGTTCTGCATAGCGTAGTTAGCCATTACAGTACCCTGGAACGGATCCAGGAAGCATACTCTGAAGTAATATTCATTTCCTTGAGTAACCTGAGGGTTTGTACATGAGCATCCTATGGCAGGAACCTTGGCATCCGCAAAGATCTGTCCGGCTGCTATGGAAACACCTGAACCGTAAGAACCCAAAACTACGGAAACCTTCTCGCCCATAAGCTTGTTAGCTGCATTTACTGCCTCAGTCTTATCGGACTTGTTATCTACCTCAACAAGCTCTATGGTGTAATCCTTGTCACCGATCTTGACTGTCTTGTGAGTTTCGTTTGCATAACGGATACCAAGCACCTCCTGGAATCCGCCGCCGCCGTTCTCACCGGTTGTGGGCTCAAATACACCTATCTTTATAACGTTTTCGCCTGCACTGTTACCGCCTCCCGAATTTGATTCCGGTACTGAACTTCCGCAGGCAGCAAGTGATGCAGTCATTGCTGCAGCAAGACCTAATGACAAGATTTTCTTCAGTTTCATTTTTTCCTCCTAAGTGTTGACTCGTTAGTCAAAAGTCGATATATGCAGGCTTCGCTTTCACGCTAAAGCTGACTTATATCCGTTATTTGTTTTTGTACAATCTGCTTATTTTGTCCGCCCAGAAAAAACAAGTGTGTTTCTTGTACAAACATTTGTGATTATTCTATCACTTTTAAGGATTATTTCAACATATTTAAGGCTAAAATATTACTCAATGTTAATGATAGAATATTTATGACAACTGCGGGTTATGACTTGACGCAAAAAAACGGAGCTACCGCATGCGCGGCAGCTCCGTTGCTGTCCTCTATATGTTATATCAAGCCGGACGAAAATGCAAGGGATGCGCGACGGGCCACGGAGTTGAAAGTACATTTGTCACAGATATGTTCGCCCAGGCTGCACTGACGTGCATCCTGTTCGTACATATCTGTGACAAATGTGCTTTCAGTCCGCAGCCCTAGCCGCACATCCCTTGCATTTTCTGAGCTTGGCTGTTCTACATTTAGATTGAACTGTTACATAGCAATGAAGACATAAAGTGTGTGAAACTTTAACGTGATTTTTAGAGAGGGGAGAACAATAGAAAAAATTCAGCCGGGCGATGCTTCGCATTGGGCCCGGCTAAAACGATATGATTATTACATCCTGTGGTCTTTACGGCCACGGCTGATGTTTTTGCGGTTAGCTGAATTGTTGTGGTCGTAGTGGTCGTAACGGTTGTTGTAATTAGAATTAAAATTATTGTTGTTGTGGTTTTGGTTTTTTTGTGATCGGCGGATTTGCAGGACTTCCATGAATTCCTCTTCGGACATGTCAATGTCTTTGAGGCGTTCGGTGCGGCGGTCATGCATGTATCTGGCCATCTTTCGGGAATCTCTTACACGTTTGATGCCGAGAGCGGCGAATGTGGCTAAAATGGCAACACCGACAACGCCGGCAATTGCGGTCACGCTTATGGAGGTCAGGGCTTCCTTAGGCTGTTCGTCCGCAGCGGAGGATTCCTGAGAGCTGGTTTCTATGGCGACTGTCGGTTCTTTTTCGATAGAATATCTTCCCACGGGGAGCCCGTCTGCAAGATATTCAATTTCAGCTATGGTGTGTGCGGAAACATAATCCGGCAGGTTATAGTTCAGTCTGTAGGTAAGTCCTTCCTGAGAGGAGCCGACAGGTAATGACACATACATGGGTTCCTTTACGGAAAGGTCTGAAGCTGTGCATCCGGAATCCACAATAGTATCTGCGATCAGACGGTTCTTTATATCCTCTTTGTTGAAGAGTGATGGATCCAGAGGCTGTTTTTCCGTACTGTAGAAACCTAGGTCCAGCATGGCTTTTGTATCGGTATAGTGAGCAGGGTTCTTATCTTTAAGAACAACGGCTACAAGATTTCTGTCGTTTTCACTGGCCATGGTGATGAGAGTATTGCCGGAATCCATGGTATAGCCGGTCTTTCCAGCAATGACTCTGTTGTCGGAATACTTTGTATCATCACGGTGCATCTTGTGTTCCATGTAAACCGTATGGCCATCCGGATTACGGATGGTGCTTGCCAGCTTATAGGAAAGGTGTGAATCGATCTCCATGAAGGCTTCATTTTTCATGGCAGCTATGCCTATAAGACCCATGTCATAGGCGCTGGTATAGTGATTCTCGTTAAAAAGACCTGAAGGATTTGTGAAATGGCTGTCTGTGCATCCAAGCTTTGCAGCTTTTTGATTCATCATTTCCGCAAATGCTTCCCTGGAGCCTGCGACATGACAGGCCAGAGCATTGGCTGCCTCGTTGGCAGATTTCAGAAGAAGTGCGTGGAGACAGTCTTCAACCGAAAGAGTATCGCCCTCTTCTATCTGGGCGTTGGAGGATCCTGCGTCAACATTGTAAACATCGTCATGTGAAAAGGTGACCATATCATCAAGTTTGCAATTATCCAGCACTACCAGTGCAGTCAGGACCTTTGTGATGGAAGCCGGGTACTCTTTTGTATGTGCATTCTTCTGAAAAAGCACAGCTCCAGTATCTGCGTCCATAACGATGCCGGCTTCAGCATTGATCTCCACATACGGAAAATTCCATGCTGCGTACGCTTTGATGGCACTAAGAGGCGTGATGAGGTTACATATTAAAATTGTCAGTGTGGCGAGCACGGTTAAAAACCGTATTCCACCATGCTTCTTTCTGGTCATTGGTTCTCTCTTCCGGTTCTTTTTATTTTGTCTTTTTCATGTTCAAGTCTTGCATAGTAAAACATGTATTGCTGGAGCACTCCGAGGACCGGTTTATAGCTTTCCGGCCAGGTGCCTCTGTAAAACTGCTCTTTTACTCTCTTCATCCACACATCCTCCGGACAAAGGGATAATCTGTGAAATCCGAAAAGTGCTGTACAGGAGGCGACCTTTATACCGACTCCGCGGATCTTCAAAAGTTCTTCCAGGAGAATTTCATCAGAGGCTTCGGAAAGTGTTTTAAGGTCAATCTCTCCTGTGGTCACCTTCCTCGCGGCTTCCATTATGTAACCGGTACGGTAGCCCGTTCCGGTGAAGCCTATCTCCCTATCATCAAGTCCTGCCAGAGTCTCTGCATCCGGGAATGGATAAAAGGTTGTTTTTTCCGGTATTTCCGGGGCTAATACATGCCACTCGGAGCTGTCGATAAAGCATTCCTCTCCCGAAAGAGCACAAAGCTTTTCTACTGTTGTACGTATGGCAGGAACGGATTTTCTCTGAGAAATGATAAAGCTTATGAGCATTTCCCAGGGATCCTGATTAAGTATACGGATGCCTGTTCCATAAACCATGCAGGATTTCAGAAATTCGTCCGAAGGATCTGCATAGCTTCTGTAGCTTTCGTAATCCGTTGTGAGATCGAAATAATGTTTATAATATTCCTCCCACTCAGATTCGGTGCAGCCTGCCAGATACGAATCCCGGTCACCTTCAGGGTTTCTTGAGATAAGAAGACATTTGCCTGAGGCTACGATTTTATATACGGGATATTTTTCGTTAATGTTTCCCACGGGCGTCATGCGGAAACATTGGCCCGATTCTGCTATGGCAGTCAGATCAAAATCTTTAAGCGTCAAGTGAAGCATTAAGTACCTCCGTGCCGTCAAGAACGAATCGTCCGCCGGAAATGATGGAGATGTGTTCGCCCTGACCGGTAACAGCCTCTATGGACTCAAGTTCATGATACGGGATTGTTATATCCGTATGAACGGCAAAATATGCTTTATCGGGATTTGTTTTTCTGAGGATGGAGCACTCGTTGTCTTTGGCAATGAGCTCTTTTCCGTCAGGGTTAAACAGATGCATTTCCTCAATAAAGGAGTAACAGGTATCGCCAACGGCAAAATGAGGCCCTGTTTTTTCTGCAATGAGGATGGGCATCCTTGCACCGATCCCGTATTTATCGACCATCTTGTAAGCAAGTGTGTTTGTTCCGATGGCGAATTCTCCTATGGGAAGGTTTTCCTTCTCTCCGAAGATCACGCGTCGGATAAGTGCTCTTGAGGCTTCCTGATCCTCAAAGTTTTTACAGCTGTAATCAGTCACTCTTCCGTTTTCGAAAACTATCCTTAGGTCATGGAATTGTATGCCGCCTATAAATACCGATTTAACATTCAGTATACCTTCTGTACCTGTAAGTACAGGAGATGTAAATACCTCTCCGAGAGGAATGTTTACATCGGACAGACAGTTTTCAAAGTTTGACTGTTTCTCAGGATCTTTAAGAGGGTGAAGCATCACCTTCATGTCAGTATCATTACCACGGCCTTTTACAAGCACGTAATCAGCTTTATCAAGAGCATCTATAAGCTTTGCCTGTACCGGCATATAGGTTTCCGAAGACAAAGTGTTGATGGCAATTGTCTCACGGAAGATTTCCTGAAAATCAGGACCGATGGTAGGCAGGGGCCATGCAATGATGGTGAAGGAACGTTCCTCGGCATCTATATATTTATATACGGTATTCTGGAGGTCACTTCTGTATTTTCCGTAAACCTCCTTCTGATGATCATTGAAGCTTAGCTTCTCGGACTTCTCCACGGGCTCGAACCCGGGCTCTCCAAAGGTTTCCATAACAACGGGCCCGGCATAACGTTTTATCTCCGAATCATAGGAACGGAATATCTGATCCGTTTCCTCAAGCATACGGGATGATATGCGATCTCCCATTACAAGAGAAAGATCATAGCTGTGATCATAGTCCATCTGCCGGTTGGGGCTCTCATAAAGGAAGCCGGCTCCCTGGGGAGATCTGGTAAGGAAGTGAGAGGATCTCACCGGAACAGTGTAATCATAACCATCTTCCTTAAAGTACTCCGCTGCACGTTTTACCACTCTTTCGAAACCTATATGGAATCTAAACTCAATAAGAGATTTTTTATCATAAGGCTTTCCCTGGCTCAAAAATCCGTTTTTGAAGCCTTTGTACCAGGTGTAAGCCATACGGTCCACCTCTTCATCTGTAAGAGAAGCGGTAAACTCTGCTGTTTTGTATGCTGTATCTGATATATAAGCTCCGTAAAGATATATGTCATCAACGTTTTTAAAATCATGAGATGACAGGACTTTTTTTGTATAGGTATCTGAAGCTGTAAACTGTCCGTCCATCTGCTTCTTCAGGAAGTCCATGGAGTAATCATAAGCATAGGAATACAGAACATCCTTTACTGTCTGAACCTCGGGAAGTGTCTGTGCGTCAGCATTAACCTCTGAAGCTCTATAATCAGAGGTGAAAAGGCAATATACCTGAATAAAGGTTTCCAGGACATTTGTTATATCAATAAGATCCTTCTCATAGGCACTCTGAATAAGGTTCTCGATTTCCATGAGAAGCACCGAAAGGATATTTCCATAGGGGGAAAGCTTCTTTTCAGCGTAAGCCGGATTAAGGTAGGAGTTCTCATAATCCCTTACCATATCCTCATACAGCAGCCGATTCCACTCACGAAGGTCAATGCTTCCGCCGCCATCGGCATGGCTGTCTTCCGAAAAGGAATATCCGGACAGATCTGTATGTTCAGTTTCTTTTATAAAATCATCAAGCATTATGATGAATCTTGCGCATGTTATGAAATAATCCCGGAAAGTTTCCGGCACAGCCTTTTCTTCCGGGATTTCTCTGATGCGCTCTATAGCATCGTTATATCGTTCCATATTACCTCAAAAAAACAAACCTAAAAGAAGCAGGATGACCCATAGGATCACTATGATTCCTGCTGCGATACCTGCAACGTGTAAAGGTATGTAATTGCACTCGGGATCCTTTTCAAAAACCATGGAATTAAAAACTGTATAAACAGCCATAATGATGGAACTTATGCCCAGGGCGCCTACAAACAATGGTCCCTGTCCCTCCATACAAGTGGAGATCACGATACAGGACACAAGTAAAACAAAGGATATTATGGCGGTCATCACTCTGAACCACGTACCGGGTACAATCTTTTTACGTATATAATTATATCTTTTTTTATTAGCCACTAAATGCCTCTGGATCCATGACGTCTTTCCGGATGACGTTTAAAATAATTTACTTTTCTTATGTGCTGCACAAAACAGAAAACAGCATAACCTAAAGTGCCTCCCAGAGTATTAAGTATGATATCGTCCACATCACAGCTTCCTGCACGCAGTACAAGCTGGATCATCTCGATACCGAAGCTCAGGAGATAAGTACAGATCACGGCATTGTACCAATGCTCCCTGCATCTTGAGCTGATCACACCCAATATAAAACCAAAGGGCATAAAGCCGAGAATGTTTCCGTATAGGTTCAGTAAAACTCCTCTCAGCCCTATCTGCTTTCCGGAAAAAAGGTATCTGCTGATCTCTACAAAGGGTGTGAGATTATAGGTGTATTCTGTTTTTGCGCCTACTCCTCTCTGTTCCATCTCAGAGAAAAACATGAGATAAAGAAGAGCAGCCAGATAAAGTACGAAAAGGATCCAACCAATCTTCTGGTTTCTGGTTGAATGCTTTGCCATTTTTAGAAAGTGAGTTCGTTCTTACGCTTTAAAAGTATGGTTCCGTTGATGATTGAAATAATGCCTACTGTAATTCCCGCAACAAGGATCACTATTCCGAGAGCTATTGAGCCTGCTCCGGTATCTCTCATAGTTTTGTATATCTTCTCCATGATATCTCCTTTTATCTGATTTCTATAAAGGCTTATGTATTTTATCATAATGGGCTGTAGGTGTCAAAAAATGATGATTTTGAAGGCAACAGAACCTTAAAGAAGGTGTGACAGTTCAGCCTGTGGTTTCTGGGGACGGAGTAAGCTGAACGGTTACAGGAATGATGGAATTCACTGGTTTTTTATTATCTGTTTTGTTATAATTCTCACCATGGAAGCTGAATTATTTAAAGAATTGGAAGATATGGACAGAGCCGCTGTATGTGAGCTTGTAAATGTTTGTAATCTCGCAGATCATACGAACTATGATACCGATCTGGACGGGGATTTTTATTATATTGTCAGAAATGATGACAAGGAAGAAAGCGGAATTGATTCTGAGCTTATTGCTGTTCTGTCAGGCTACTTTCTCGGTGAGACTGTGGAAGAGAAAAAGGTGATAGAGGTAGAAGCCTTTACCCATCCCGTCATGAGGGGAATAGGCTTCTTTTCCATGTGCTATAACAGCCTGAGGGATGATTTCCGGGACGTAAAGATAAAATTCATGATAAAGAAGCCTTTATTCGGTTTTGATGATTCCTCGTATGAACATATAAGCTTTGGTTCTGAAGATGATACGGATAAGGAATGTAATTCTTTTGAGATTGAAGCCTGTGGTGAATCAGTTGGGCAGAATCAGGAAGATGATTTTAAGATCAAAGCACCGGTTCCGTTCATTGCACCGGATACCTATGAAACGCTGATGGCTATAGGGGCAGAACATCTTTATGATGAACTTCTTATGGAAAAGGTTCTTAAGCGTCCCATAGCTGATCCGGGGGATGAGCTTTGCGATAAATACGGAGAGGTCCATCTCACAGGCTATGATAAAGAAACCCTTTATCTGTACGGACTCCTGGTGTATGACAAGTATTTGGGCAAAGGTCACGGTAAAGCCCTTATGAAAGCTGTGGAAAACTACGAAAAACCCGGAAAGTATAAAAAGATACTTTTACAGGTCTCAAGTAATAATGTAATAGCACTTAATCTATATGAAAAACTCGGATATGTTGAAACCGAAAGAATTGTATATATGATAGTGTAAATATCAGCAACGGAGCAGGTGGTTTTGCTACCTGCTCCGTTGCTTTTCTCATTGAATGTTCATTAAACCTTAACCTTTATTCTGTCAAGCTTCCAAATCTCATCTACATACTCTTCTATAGTTCTGTCGGATGAGAACTTACCGGCATGTGATGTATTGAGAATTGCCGCCTTAGCCCACCAGGACTCATCCTCGTACTGCTCGCAGGCTCTTCTCTGAGCTTCGTCATATGCAGCGAAATCCTTAAGTATGAAGTAACGGTCAGCCACATCTGTCTCATGGGTGTTGAGAAGTGAGTTATAAAGCGGGCGGAACAGCTCAGGATTCTCAGGGCTATAATATCCGTTTACAAGCTGCATAAGGACTCTTCTGATCTCCTGATTGTGGTTGAAGATCTCCATAGGGTTGTACTGATGATTATGCTCAAGAGCGATAACCTCATCAGATGACAATCCAAAGGTGAATGCATATTCATGACCAACTTCCTTAACGATCTCAACATTGGCACCATCCATCGTTCCGAGTGTAAGGGCACCGTTAAGCATAAGCTTCATGTTTGAGGTTCCGGAAGCCTCCTTTGAAGCTGTTGAAATCTGCTCTGAAATATCTGCAGCCGGGATGATAAGCTCGGCATTGGATACTCTGTAATCCTCGATGAAAACAACCTTGATCTTTCCGTTTATGGACTCATCATTGTTTATTACATTGGCAACATTGTTGATAAGCTTGATGGTAAGCTTTGCAGTCTTGTAGCCTGCAGCTGCCTTTGCACCAAAGATATAAACATGAGGATGGAACTTCATCTCCGGATGATCCTTAAGCTTATTGTAAACATACATTACATGAAGTATGTTAAGGAGCTGTCTCTTATACTCGTGAAGCCTCTTTACCATGACATCGAAGATGGCATCGGTGGAAACCTGAACTCCATTGTGCTCAAGTATATACTTTGCAAGACGCTCTTTGTTATGGCGCTTGATAGCCATGAACTCAGCCTGACACTTTTCATCATCAGCATAAACCGCAAGCTTCTGGATTTTGGAAAGATCTGTGATCCAGCCATCACCGATCTTATCTGTTATCCAGGCGGCAAGCTCCGGATTCGCATGAAGAAGCCATCTGCGCTGTGTGATACCGTTTGTCTTGCTTGAGAACTTCTCAGGATACAGTTCATAGAAATCCTTGAGAGTTTCCTTTTTGAGGATCTCTGTATGAAGCTGTGCAACACCGTTTACGGCATGTCCGCCAACGATGGCAAGGTGAGCCATCTTAACCTGTCCGTCATAAATGATAGCCATTTTGGCGATTTTATGCTCAGCATTCTCAGGATACTTACCATGGATATACTCACAGAAGCGGCGGTTGATCTCCTCAACGATCTGATAGATACGTGGAAGAAGCTTTGAGAAAAGCTCGATAGGCCACTTCTCAAGGGCCTCAGCCATGATGGTATGGTTTGTATATGCACAGGTCTTTTTGGTTATTTCCCATGCCTCATCCCATGAAAGCTCATAATCATCCATAAGAACTCTCATAAGCTCTGCTACCGCAACTGTAGGGTGTGTATCATTTAACTGGAATGCAACCTTCTCATAGAGGTGCTTAATGTCTCCGTCGTGTCTGTCAACATAATCCTTTACGGCTGTCTGTACGGAAGCTGAAATAAAGAAATACTGCTGGCGAAGACGAAGCTCCTTACCTGCATAATGATTATCATTTGGATAAAGGACCTCAACTATGTTACGGGCCATGTTTTCATTTTCAACAGCAGCCTCATAATTTCCCTTATCAAATTCGTCAAGACGGAAGGTTTCCTTTGCCTGAGCATCCCATACACGGAGAGTGTCTACAACATGATTGTTGTAACCAACTACAGGTGTATCGTAAGGAATTGCAATAACTGACTGGTATCCCTTTTGCTCGAATTTAAGCTTTCCGTTGTGGTTTACAGCTTCTACCCAGCCGCCGAACTTAACTTCCTTTGAAAGCTCTGCACGACGAAGCTCAAAAGGATTACCGTCCTTGAGCCAGTCATCAGGTACTTCCTTCTGATAGCCGTTTACAATCTGCTGCTTGAACATACCGTATTTATAACGTATTCCGCATCCGCATGCCCAGTATCCGAGAGTTGCAAGGGAATCCAGGAAACATGCTGCAAGTCTTCCGAGACCACCGTTTCCGAGAGCCCAGTCAGGTTCCTCATCCTCAATGGCATTAAGATCGAGATGCAGCTCCTCAAGGGCTTCCTTGATCTCATCACGACAGGAAAGATTTATAATGTTGTTGCCGAGAGCTCTTCCCATGAGGAATTCCATTGAAAGATAATAAACTCTCTTGGCGTCCTTTTTCTCAGTTACCTTCTGAGTTGCCATCCAGTCATCAATGATGGTGTTCTG
>JAGAXP010000323.1 GCA_017940955.1 Oribacterium sp. | reverse complement strand
TTCATCATCTACCTGGACCTGCCATGGGAAATCCAAAGCCTCATAGAAGAAATTGTCATCATTAACGATATTAAGATAATGGGTGTAAACATAATAGGCCGGTTTGTTGTCGATTTCATAAATCAGAGGGCCGTCGGATTTGGTGACTTTTAAAGGATAACCTATGGGTTTCCAGCCAAACATACGATTTGTAAGGAGGTGAAGTTCAGGTCCGCAGTAGTAAACAAGCACTGTACTTTCAAAAGACTCGGGATAGTCACCGGCAAAGACAAAAGAAGGATGCTTATCATCACCTACAGCGACACCTCCGAAAATATCAATTTCTTCAGGAAGGGTATCTACTACACTGCCGGAAGCTTCAAGCTTCTGGTAAGACGCTGCAGTTATTACCTCTATTCCCTTAAGATCTGAGAGACTTTGAATATATTCCAAAATGCTGTAGGGACCTTGATTGTTGTCTGCATATAGGGGTACTACTGTGACTTCGGTAGATGCATATTCAAACAGCATAATGGATATGATGGATTCATCATCAGTTAGCTGACCTTCAATGATATTACCGATGGAACTGCAGCCAACAACAGGAACTGATGGAAGATGTTTTTTTAATATATGTCTTATCTTTCCAAGATCGTCAATTCTATTTTCGGAGGCATACGGAATATATACATGAATCAAAGCGGAATAATCATTTTTACTGACAGTCTCTGCCCATGATTTTACAGTATTTTCAAATTCTATATCAAATGTTGTCTGCAGTAATTTCACGTTTCAACACCTGCTTTCTTCCGTGTGGCCTTTTAGCTTTAGTCTTTAGTCTTTTGCACATGAAATAATAATCGGCAAAATTGGATAATTAATAACATTATATATTCTCTAAGGATCTTTTCACTGTCCTTATTTTGGAATTCTGAGAAGATTGACGCAGAAACATTGATAAGCGGTTATATCATAATAAATTGCTTGATTATCGTTGCAAGAAATATTAGTATCAAAGTATACATTGTATACTAAATAGGGGCGATTATATGCTGAGCATTGGTCTCTCTTATTCTTGATGAACAGAATAAAAATGTGAAGTATAGACAGGATGATTTGATTAATACAGCACAGGATATTTGGGGGTAGATATGATATATATTCTTCTGCATAAAGATATTCCGGTTTGCGTTTTTGAATTGGAAACAGAGGTGGTTTCCGGAGTTATCAATCTTAAAACAGCTGACCATCTTCCGCTCCCCTTGAAAAGGATTGTTCATTATCAAACTGAGTTTGTACGGGATGTGCAAGACTCTCAGCTGATTCTCAATGAGGAAGGGTGTTTGCTTGTTGATATATGGCTGAATAATAGAACTATTCCTGCAAACAGGAAAAACAGACAAAGGAATGACGATTTTCCAAGGAATACATTGGCATGGATGTTGGAGAATCACGCCTGCTCTCTTGATGATTGCTATTGGATTCGAAGCAGAGATGAGCACATGACATGGGAAGAAGTAAATCTCTACGGTTATGAAAATCAGAGCTGAGTTGGATAAAAGCAGTTCATTAAGTCCAATGCGAAAAGATTTTCTTGTAAATCTTTATAAAGATAAGGTTGCAGCGTTGAATTTAATGCAAAATAAAAATAATTTTCATGTTGACTGATTGTATAAAAATCGATACAATATAAACAAGTTAAAGAGATGTGGCGAGTGCTTCACAGATCCAAAACGATTCGTGATTGAAAAGGAACGGTAGATGACATGGCGAGTGCTTCATGGATTCGAGGTTCTTTTTTTTGTATAGTTATCATCTTCTGGATATATTAAAAAAGGATTTCCGAAAAACTCGGAAATCCTTGATTTTCTGCTGTTTTTAGAGTCGGTGGTGAGGGATTTGAGACATCTCAGCAGTTTTATCCAAGAAGTTCCATCAGTTGCTCCTTGCTCATATTCATCAGTGACTCATTTTCACCACTCAATATAGCATCAGCCAGATCCTTTTTTAGATTCTGCATCTCAACTATCTTCTCTTCTATGGTGCCTTTGACAATCAGCTTAAACACAGAAACTTTTCTGGTCTGACCTATTCTGTGAGCGCGATCCGTTGCCTGATTCTGAGCTGCAAGATTCCACCATGGATCATAGTGGATGACAACATCAGCACCTGTCAGATTGAGGCCTGTGCCACCTGCCTTTAGAGAAATGAGAAACAGCGGAACTTCATTTTCATTAAATGCATGAACCAGCTTGATCCGCTCTTCTTTCTTTGTTTCACCTGTGATCTTATAAAATTCTATGCCGCGTTCCTTGAGATCACGCTCCAAAAGTTCAAACATGGAAGTGAACTGAGAAAAAAGCAGTATCTTGTGCCCTCCGTCTATAGCACTTTCAATCAGTTCAAGACAGGATGCTCTCTTGGCAGACTCGCCGGTGTAACCTGCTGTGATAAGCTCCGGGTCGCAACATATCTGTCTGATCTTTGTGAGTTCCGACAGCACTTTGAGTTTGTCTTTACCGGATTTATAGTCTTCGCTTTCAAGAAGCTTCTTCATATGAGTGACCTGAGCATCATAGAGCTTTCTCTGGGCAGCATCAAACTTTGAGAAACGGATTTCTTCCATCTTATCAGGAAGATCTTTCAGGACATTTTCCTTCAGTCTCCTCAAGATGAAAGGACCTACCATGTTCTTAAGCTGTTTTGTGATTTCCTCATCCTTGTGTTTTGTTATAGCATTTTCAAAATCACTTCTGAACCGGTCATAAGTATAGAGGAAGCCCGGCATGAGATAGTCAAAGATACTCCAAAGCTCACTTAATCTGTTTTCAATAGGTGTACCTGTCAGTGCAAATCTATGCTCTGCATTTATTACCTTCACCGACTTTGACACAGCAGCTTTAGGATTTTTTATAAACTGTGCCTCATCAATGATCTCATAATCAAACTTCTTTCCCTCATATAAACCGATATCACGTTTCAAAAGGTCATAAGATGTGACCAGCACCTCAGGCATACTGTCCTGAGACAGTATAGACTTTCTTTCAGCCAAGGTACCCGCAACGGCTCTGACATCCAGAGACGGTGCAAATCTTTTGAACTCTTCCTCCCAGTTGTAAACCAGTGATGCAGGACATACTATAAGGGTAGTTGACTTTTTTCCTTCCTTCTCCAACAGATTTTTTCTGCTTTGCAAAAGAGCTATGACCTGAATCGTTTTACCAAGACCCATATCGTCGGCAAGGATACCACCAAACCCAAGCTCCGACAGCATACTTAACCACTTAAATCCATATATCTGATAACCCCTGAGAACCTTGCTGAGATTTTCCGGAACCTCAATGTCACTTTCTTTAATGGTGTTGAAATTCCTGATAAGTGACTTGAAATTCCTGTCTCTGTCAGCCGCAATTTCATCATGTTCTTCAAGCAGATTGTTGACAAATATGGCACGATACAGAGGCAAATGCAGTTTACCTTTAGTGAAATCTCTCGCATCTACACCCATGGCCTGCATGGTAGTCATCAACTCTTCTATGGTGTCATTCTGCTCGAGTCTTATGAAATCGCCATTTTTAAGCTTGAAAAACTTTTTCTTTTTTCTGTAACTCTCAAGCAGTTCCAGAAGCTCCTGTTCCGACATATCATCAGTGGATATCTCCAGATTCAGAATACCGCTTTCTACAGATACTCCAACTCTCGTCACCGGCGCTTTACGTATTTTGAGTTTCTCAAAATCTTTGCTGGCATGTATTTCTCCTATGGCCATCAAGTCCTTCATACCTTCGTTTAATATATCAAAGGTATTTTCCCCTGTTTTTTCGCAGGTAAATGTCTCGTCGTCAGCACCCGCGTCAGGAAGATACTTCATCAAAGTGTTTACGGCATTCTGCTCATACTCCATATCTCTGGATTCCGGAAAAGGAAAATCTGCATCCGTCAACTTGTGAAGATAAAATTCTTCATCGCCATATTTTGCCTGCACTTTTCCTGTGATGAAATCCTCATTGGCATCCATATAGAAATTTATCTCGCACTCAGGTGGAAGAAGCTTTTGGAGCTGAGTCCTGCCATTTTCCACCACCTCCATCTCCGGACATTCGAGAAGCTTCGGCAGAAATCTGTAATAGAACTCTGAAAGTTTTTTCTTTCCTATGGTAAATGACATATCAGGTGTATCCTTGACACTTTCTATAAGCATCTTTGCCATAGGTGATAATTCATCTATTTTATAGAATATCCCCTTTTCCTCATCCAGGATGTAGCTGTTGTTTTTGCCTTTCATGATGTATGGTATGTCCACCGATACTGAAAGTCCGGCAAATTTTTTATCTGGATCTTCTAATTGGTTTATCTCAACTGTTCCCTTTAACTTACCATCCGTTACCTTTATACTTTTTGTAAAAGCACTTCCGTCAATGTCTATGGTTTTACCTTTTGTAGCTTCATAAAACATATCAAGAATCTCAGGAGTTAAATCTACTTTATCCTTTATGGTGATATCATCTCCATAGTAGTATCTAAGGTTATTGATCTTCTGTGAGATATATTCCACTTCTCTTTTGGCCTTTTCTATGATTTCATAGTACTTTTTTGATTCTTCATCGAAATCACAGTCCATGAAGGATATCATGTTTTTGGTTCCAAGTTTTAGTGCCCCATTTTGATCTCTTGTATCAACAAGATTGGTTATGCTCTTTAATTTATATAACTTATCGATGCCTATCTTGAAAGATAGTGCCAGGTCACTGTCTGCATTTCTTCCGAAAGAGAGCTTCGGCTCAATCCTTACAACATTTTTTTTCTGAACTGTTTCTTCGATGATCTGATTACTCATCATCTTACGATAAGCCTTTAAGACATTATCACCCTGTAGATCGGTATCGTCGCCGGGATTGTACTTGGCGATATAATCGTCCGCTAAAAGCAAGAGTGCCAAAGAATGGGTACACATAGTCTGATAAGAAAAATATCTGTAATAAGTATTGCCATCAATAGGACAGTCGCTTATCAGCAGCTCTTCCTTTGTGAACATGACTCTCACGCTAAAAGAGTCATATCGTCCGGAAGTACATTCACCTAAGACATTCAGAGCCAAATTGGTTTCTCCTGATGCTGACTTGAGATACATGGTCCTTGCTGAAATGAGTTTCAGTTCGCCTTTATCAATCATCTTTCGAGCCTTTTTGATGTCATTATCTTCAATGTCATAATCATTAAGGATTCTGCCTACAT
>JAGAXP010000322.1 GCA_017940955.1 Oribacterium sp. | reverse complement strand
GAAGGGTTTTTCGAGAGAGGATACAGTTCTGGCAGGAATCGAAGCCAGAACCTCAAGCCCTGTAAGGATACCGAGAAATGAGGATTTTGAGTCCAATATCCCGGGAATCTACCCCTGTGGTGAGGGTGCAGGCTATGCCGGTGGAATCATGAGCGCCGCTATGGACGGAATGAAAACCGCGGAGGCGCTTGTAAAACATTATAATTCATTGTAAAATTTCGCATAAGTCTGTGTCATGCACATATGGGTTTGGCGTGCCTGCATGCAAAAACCCATATGTATATGACACGACAACGAAAATCGAGAAGCAGCGTATAGGCGCAGATTCGAGATTTTTGCGGCATTGCGGAAGCATAGCGGAGCAATGGGTGATTTATAAGTCTGTGCCATGCTGATCAGATGGAGGTCTATATGACAAACGAAGAAATGCGCGCTTTACTTAAAGATAAGAAACGTATCGTTATCAAAGTCGGTTCTGCAAGCATTACCCATGCAAAAACCGGCGGGCTTTACCTTTCAAAGATCGAAAAGCTTGTAAGAGTTATTTCCGATCTGAATGGTGAAGGTAAAGATGTCATCCTGGTTTCTTCCGGTGCCATCGCAACCGGCAGACAGACCCTCGGCATACACAGACGCCCCAGGACTATGGAGGAAAAGCAGGCATTTGCGGCAGTGGGACAGGCCAGACTTATGATGACCTACCAGAAGCTTTTTGCGGAGTACGGTGTCATTGCAGCCCAGGTACTGCTCACCAGAAATGTCATGTTGATTCCGGAATCCTGCAGTAACACAAGGAATACCTTTGAGGAACTCCTTAATCTGGGAACGGTTCCTGTTGTCAATGAAAATGATACCATCTCGACCTCTGAGATCAATCAGGTGGAGACCTTCGGTGACAACGACCAGCTTGCAGCCATAGTGGGATCCGTTGTTAATGCTGACCTCGTGATTCTTCTGTCGGATATAGACGGACTTTTCACCGACGACCCTCACGAGAACCCGGAGGCAGAGTTCATACCGTTTATTCCTGAGATAAATGAAAGGATCCTGGATATGGGTAAGTCCAAGAGCGGTTCCAATGTCGGTACCGGCGGCATGTCCGCAAAGCTTGCGGCAGCCCGCATCGCAACGGATTCAGGTGCCGATATGGTCATTGCCAGGTTTACGGGAGCTGAGGTTATAAGCGATATTCTGGAGGGCAAAAACATCGGCACTCTTTTCGCGGCTCACAAGAATAAGGATTTTGACCTGATGGAATACGTTGGACAGAATGAATAAAACGAGGCACGGGAAAGTGCAGTGATGTCAGCATTCAGGCTTCAGCCTTTCGCCCGTTTATCATAAAAATATAAAAGCAGAATGAGGAAATAAATGATTACAGAGAAAGAAATAGCAAGAATTAACGAGCTTTATCATAAATCAAGGGAAGGCGGCGGACTTACTGCCGAGGAAAAGGAAGAACAGGCAAAGCTCAGAAGAGCCTATATAGATTCCGTTAAGGCAAACCTTGGTGTATACCTTAAGGATATAAAGAATGCAAGCGAGGATACCTCTACATCGGGAGATGTAAAGGAAAAGGTTCAGAAGGCTATGGAAAAGACTGATGCAGAGCTTGCAGGTGAAGAGAAAAGCGTAGCTGAGGCTAAGGCCGGAAATCCTGAGATTTCCAGCCACCTGCATATCTGATAAAGTGAAGTTTATGTAGGCAGGTTATCCTGCGTCGTCTATATAGTTCATATTGATTCATTGGCATACGTACGGGATGATTTCCGGACGTACAGTTTGAAAGAGAGGTTCCCATGACGGATCTTTTGATGATCGGACAAAGAGCAAAAGCGGCATCCCGTAAGCTTGCAGGGCTTTCTTCGGATGAGAAAAATGCGGTGCTTTTAAGGGCGGCTGATGCACTTGAGGCAGA
The DNA here is from genome assembly GCA_017940955.1 of Oribacterium sp. The sequence goes on along the minus strand of JAGAXP010000322.1, from coordinate 27,291 downwards.
GGAAAACATGCAGAAGATCCTTGAAGCCAATGCAAAGGACCTTGATAATGCCGAAAAATCCGGCATGAGTGACGGGCTTAAGGATCGTCTTCGCCTTACAGAAGAGCGGCTCCGGGACATGGCTGATGCATTGAGAGACATTACAAAGCTTCCGGATCCTGTGGGAGAGGTGCTGGAGACCATAGAACGTCCCAACGGACTTAAGCTCTTAAAGACCTCGGCTCCGATCGGGGTTATCGGCATCATCTATGAGGCACGTCCGAATGTAACCAGCGATGCCTGGTCACTTTGCTTTAAGTCATCAAATGCCGTTATTCTGAAGGGTGGGTCCGATGCCATCAACTCAAACATTGCCATAACAGAGGTTATACGGAAAGCCATGGAGGAAAGCGGAGCAGATCCCGACGGACTTATGCTTATCGAAGCTACGGATCATGAGACCACAAACCGCTTCATGCAGATGAATGATTACGTTGATGTGCTGATCCCCCGGGGATCAAAGCGCCTCATTCAGGCAGTGGTTAAGAATGCTTCGGTTCCCGTTATAGAAACCGGCGCGGGCAATTGTCATATTTATATTGAAAAGACCGCAGATATCGACAAGGCGGTTCCTATCGTTTATAATGCTAAAACCCAGAGGATAGGTGTCTGCAATGCCTGTGAGTCCCTGGTGGTTGACAGAGAAGCCCTGGAAAAGCTTGTTCCTGTGGTTAAGAAGCTTCAGGAAAAGGGTGTTATTACCTATGCGGATGAAGCGTCATTTGAGGTTTTGAACAAGGCTTCAGAAGATGGCTCCGGAATACGTATGGAGCTTGTAAAGGAGGCTTCTCCCGAGGACTTTGCCACAGAGTATCTTGATTACAAGATTTCCGTCAGGACAGTTGACAGTGCAGAGGAAGCTATAGAGCATATTAATCTGAACAGTACACATCACAGTGAGGCCATCCTTACAGAGGATGCGGAAAAGGCTGAGAAGTTCCTGAACGGCATCGACAGTGCCTGTGTTTACTGGAATGCTTCTACCCGTTTTACAGACGGAGGCTGCTTCGGTTTCGGAGCGGAGATAGGTATATCCACGGCAAAGCTTCATGCAAGAGGCCCCATGGGGCTCAGGGAGCTTACAACCTATAAATATAAGGTATACGGAAACGGACAGACGAGATAAGCGGATCCGGATACTCCTCCTCTGTTAACGCTGCTTTTGGGAGCCTTAATATCTGGCATACAGATACAGATCTGGTTGGCTTTCCATTATTTATTGCCGGAAATATTGCACGAACATATTGAGGTTCAGTGCTTTAAATAATTAATTTTTTTACAGAATCCCAGGGGATTTTCGTCCCCTGGGATTAACAATGAGGTTTTATGGAATACATTATCGATTACAAGGAAATAATTGAACAGGCACCGGCTGAGGAGCCCGCAAGACAGTACTACTTTATGGACAGGGTACGTGAGCTTGTTGAGATCAAGAAGCAGGAAGGCTACAAGGCTCATTGTATGGTTGAAGTTATGGGATGCCAGATGTCTGCCAAGGACGGCGAGAAGCTTCTCGGAATCCTTGAGAAGTGCGGCTACACAACCACTGAAGATGACTGGGATGCGGACATCGTGCTTTTCACAACCTGTACGGTAAGAGAGAATGCAAACCAGAAGCTGTACGGCCGTGTGGGGAGACTTAAGCATCAGTATGAGAAGCGTGACGGAATGATCATCGGTATCACCGGCTGTATGATGCAGGAGAAGGATGAGGTTGAAGGCATATGTAAGCATTATCCTTATGTAAAGCTTGTGTTCGGAACACATAATGTCTACAAGCTGGCAGAGCTTTTATACAAGTCACTGGTTACCGGAAAGCGTACAGTAGAGGTTATCGATGATACAAAGATGATCGTTGAGGACCTTCCTTCTGACAGAAAGTTCAGATTCAAGGGATCTGTAAATATCAGCTACGGATGTAACAATTTCTGCACATATTGCATCGTGCCTTATGTAAGGGGCCGTGAGAAGTCACGTAATGCAACGGATATCCTGAGAGAGTGTGAAAAGCTCATCGCAGATGGATGTCTTGAGATCATGCTTCTCGGTCAGAATGTCAATTCCTATGGTAATGACATTCCCGGTTCAACAACCTTCCCCGAGCTTTTAAAGGCTGTTGCGGAGCTTCCGGGTCTTAAGAGACTTCGCTACATGACTTCAAATCCAAAGGATTTTTCAGATGAGCTTATCGAGGTAATGAGAACTCATCCAATTATAGAGAGACATATCCATCTGCCTCTTCAGTCAGGTTCAAGCGCTATTCTTAAGAAAATGAACAGACATTATACCAAGGAGAGCTATCTTGAGCTTGTGAGAAAGATAAGAACTGCGATTCCCGAGGCAACTCTTACAACAGATATAATCGTCGGATTCCCCGGAGAGACAGAGGAAGATTTCCTGGATACCATTGATGTTGTTAAGGAGTGTAAGTATGACGCTGCGTATACATTTATATACAGCAAGCGTACCGGCACACCTGCTGCAAAATTTGAAGATCAGGTCCCGGAGGATATCGTTAAGGACCGCTTTGACAGACTTCTCAAGGTGGTTCAGGACAGCTCGGCGGAGAATGAGACAAGAGACCTGGGCAAGGTAATGGAGGTTCTGGTTGAGGATGAGAACAAGAACCAGGAGGGTTATGTAACAGGCAGACTTTCAAACAGCGTGCTTGTACACTTCCCCGGCGATAAGAGCCTCATCGGAACCATGCAGATGGTAAGGCTGACGGAGAGTAAAGGTTTCTATTATTTTGGTGAGTTATCCTAGTTGCGTCAGCAATTAGGATGCCGCCCAGCCGGTGGGAACGTCAGCCCATTTAAACTCGCTTCGCGAGGGCTGACGCTACATGACAGGTTTTCTACGAAAACCTGTCACAAATGGCGAGGCTGGTTTCGGCGTGAGCCGAAATCAAACGAAAATGCCCGGCGCGTAAGCGCCATCTAATGGCATTTTCTCTTTGTATTTATTTAAGGAGAGACAGATGGCTGAAAAGAAGATGTCACCCATGATGGTTGAATATCTGGAAACGAAAAAGCAGTATCCTGACTGTATTCTGTTTTACCGTATAGGTGATTTTTATGAGATGTTCTTTGAAGATGCAAAAACCGCATCCTCAGTGCTTGATCTGGTACTCACCGGCAAGGACTGCGGAATGGAAGAACGTGCACCTATGTGCGGTATACCTTTCCATGCAGCGGACGGATATGTGGCACGTCTTGCCGCAAGCGGCTATAAGGTAGCCATTGCGGAGCAGCTTGAGGATCCAAAGCTTACAAAAGGGCTTGTGAAAAGGGGAGTTATCCGTGTCATAACACCGGGAACCCTGACCTCTGAGCAGGCACTGGATGAAACAAAGAACAACTTCCTCATGAGTATATTTTATGATGCTACAGGATTTGGAGTTTCCAGTGTAGACATTACCACAGGTGAGTTTATGACCACTACCTGCGGCAATGAAAAGGATGTTATGGATGAGCTCAGCAGATTTTCTCCCGCGGAGATAGTCTGCAACCAGGCATTTATGATCTCCGGCATCGATACCGATGATATCAAGAACCGTTTCGGTCTTATCATCACAGAGCTTCCGGATGAGGTTTATGATGACGTAAAGGCAACAACGCTTCTGGAGGAGCACTTCCATGCAAGCATCAGCGGTATAGGTCTTTCCGACAGAGACCTTGCAAGACTCAGTGCCGCAGCGGCATTAAGATATGTTTATGATACACAGATGAATGCTGTGGAGCATATCGCAAATATAAAGTATTACTCCAGTGACCAGTATATGATCATTGACACAGCTACCCAGCGTAATCTGGAGCTTTGCGAGACCATGAGAGAAAAGAAAAAGAGAGGCTCCCTTCTCTGGGTTCTGGATAAGACAAAGACTGCCATGGGTGCCAGGATGCTGAGGCGCTTCCTGGAGCAGCCGCTTATAGACAGGGAGGCTATTCTTGCCCGTCAGGATGCGGTGGAGGATTTCTGCTCTCACTACATCGATCGTGAGGAGATTTCCGAGTATCTGAATACCATTTATGATTATGAGAGACTTCTCGGACGGATATGCTATAAGTCTGCAAATCCAAGAGATCTTATAGCTTTTAAGCAGTCACTTAAGATGCTTCCGGATATCATTCAGGAGCTTTCAAGCTTTGACTCCGCACTTGTAAAGGAAATACATGACGGCATTGACCCCATGGAAGATCTTTATGAGCTTATAGATAAGGCTATAGAGGAGAATCCGCCTTTATCCTCAAGAGACGGCGGTGTCATAAAGGAAGGCTTTCATGAGGAAGTGGACCGTTATAAGGATTCCCGTGTCAGCGGTAAACAGTGGCTCGCGGATCTTGAGGCCTCGGAACGTGAAAAGACCGGGATCAAGTCTCTGAAAATAAAGTACAACCGTATATTCGGGTACTGCTTTGAGGTTACCAATACCTTCCGGGATATGGTGCCGGATTATTTCATCAGAAAACAGACACTTACAGGCAGTGAACGTTATACTACCGATAAGCTTGAGGAGCTTCAGAACACAATTCTCGGCGCTGAGGAGAAGCTTAACCAGCTGGAATATGAGCTGTTCTGCGACGTGAGAGATACCATTGCCGGAAACATTCAGCGTATACAGAGAACCTCCCACTATGTGGCGCTTATCGACTGTATAATATCTCTTTCCAAGGTGGCTACGGATAACAATTACTGCCGTCCGGAGATTAACGAAAATGGAATAATCAACATTAAGGATGGAAGACACCCGGTTATCGAGAAGCTCATAAGGGATGGTATGTTTGTGTCCAATGACACGGTCCTTGATGACAGCACCAATCGTATCGCTGTTATCACGGGACCTAATATGGCAGGTAAATCCACCTATATGAGACAGGTGGCACTTATCGTCCTTATGGCCTCCATCGGTTCCTTTGTACCGGCTAAGAGCGCTGAGATATCTATCTGTGACAGGATATTTACCCGTGTCGGAGCCAGTGACGATCTTGCTTCCGGGCAGTCTACCTTTATGGTGGAAATGAACGAGGTTGCCAATATCCTGAGAAATGCCACAACCAGGTCACTTCTTATTCTGGATGAGATTGGAAGAGGAACCAGTACCTTTGACGGTCTCAGCATTGCCTGGGCGGTGGTTGAATATATCGCAAAGGTTGTTAAGGCGAAAACTCTTTTTGCCACCCACTATCATGAGCTCACGGAGCTTGAGGGTAAGCTTGAGGGCGTGAACAATTACTGTATCGCTGTTACAAACCACGATCAGGACATCGTGTTCCTCCGTAAGATAATCCCGGGAGGCGCTGACAGGTCCTATGGTATCGATGTGGCGAGTCTTGCGGGAGTTCCGAAGCCGGTTATCGACAGAGCCAAGGTTATCGCAGCGGAGCTGAGTGATGCGGATATCACAGCGAAGGCGAAGAATATCGAGACAAGTGAGAGCTTCACTCAGGAAGCATTTGACGAAGAAGGCTTCCTTGCAGACCGGAATGAGGAAAAGGCGGTGAAGGACATCGAAAATGAAGCCGGATACGGCGCCGATATCCGAGAAGCTCTTGAGTACCTCAAGGCTCTGGATGTGAATCACATGACACCTCTTGATGCCATGAACACTCTGTATGAATTGAAATCAAAATTTGGTGTATGATTCTGATGCAATGCAGTACCTATGAAAGGGGTACTGCATTTTTTCACGATAAGGCTGTCACATGTGACGGTCAAAGTGGAATCGAGTGGGGCGTATTTTCCCTACTCTATTATGTAAAAATAAAACTTGCATTTGATACAGAGTATATGATTGAATTATTAATTGGTCAGAGGTGAGGAATCTGAACGGGTTTCCTCATATATCAGTTGAGATATTATTTCGTTTAGACTGAAGATACAGGCAGGACTATAGATATGAAGATTAAGGTTTTAAGTGACGAAACTATCAACCAGATTGCAGCAGGTGAAGTTATAGAGCGGCCTTTAAGCGTTGTTAAGGAGCTTTTGGAAAATGCCATCGATGCGGGTTCCACTTCGGTCACCGTGGAAGTGCGGGACGGAGGCATCGCCATGATACGTATAACCGATAATGGCGGCGGTATCGACAAGGATGATGTAAGGAATGCGTTTCTCAGACATGCAACCTCCAAGATAAGGGAGGCCAGGGATCTTGAGAATATTCAGACCCTTGGTTTCAGAGGCGAGGCCCTGGCGTCCATAGCAAGTGTTTCCAGAGTTGAACTCATAAGCAAGACTCCCGGGGCACTCATGGCCTCACACTATGAGATAGAAGGCGGAGTGGAGAAGGACTTTTCCGAGATCGGTGCTCCCAACGGCACAACTTTTATCGTCAGAGACATTTTTAAAAATGTTCCCGCCAGAAGAAAGTTTCTGAAGAGTCCGCAGACGGAAGCTGCCCGCATTCAGGATATTCTGGAGAAGGAAGCATTGGCACACCCCGAAGTGGCGTTCCGATACATTCAGGATGGCCGTCAGAGACTGGCGACTCTTGGCAACGGTTCGCTTCTGGATGTGATTTACTCCATTTACGGCCGTGATGTGACGAATCAGCTTATCACTGTAAATCGCCAATATCAAAGATCACAGCTTACGGGACTTCCTGCGGTAACGGTCCGGGGTTTCATAGGAAAGCCTGTGATCACAAGAGCAAACCGCAATTTTGAAATATATTTTGTAAACTCGAGATTCGTGAAGAATCCTATGGTTACGAAGGCCATCGAGGATGGATATCATGCTTTCCTTATGCAGCATAAGTTTCCGTTTACCGTTCTCATGGTAGATGTGAATCCGGAAATAGTGGATGTTAATGTTCATCCCCAGAAGCTGGAGGTGAGATTTTCGGATGGCATGCTCATATACAATTCCATCGTGGATTCTGTACAGAATGCCCTCAGGGAAACAGAGCTTATACTTAATACGGATCTGGAGAACTTCGGAAGAGATGAGAATACCTCAAAGAAAGCGGACCTTGACCCTCATGTGGAGATAGAAGAAAAGGAAAAGACCCTGCCTCATGTGGAACCCTTCGAGAAAAACCGTAAGGAAGAAACAAACCGGCAGTATGAGGAAGCCCTGAGACCGGAGATACATCCGGAGGCGGTACCGAAGTCGGATATATATCTGAACGGGCAAAATGCTGCCGGCACAGGTGTGAGTGAAAAAAACAGCTGGTCCGGTAATGCGGTTGGATACAGTCAGTATCGCAGGGACTATGCAGCAAAGCACAGCAGCGAAGGTATCGGGAGCTCATCAGTAGATGCGAAAGTGGCAGAACCTAAATCCGGATTCGGACTTTCGGATTTTAAGAAGGCGGCAGATGAGGCAGAGAAGAACTATATCCGGGAGAACATTCTAAACGGAAGTTCTGAAGAGCCTGATGCTTACAGCATTGAGAAATCAGAAAGTAAAACTCTTTCCGATGCACCGGATAACTCCGAACCGGCAGGTGAAGCATCAGAAACCGGTAATGGATCCGAAAAGGTGCTGATGACGAAACCTCAGCAGGAAACATTATTTTCGGAAAAGTTCCTGAGTGAAAAAGCAAAGCTTCAGCACAGGATCATAGGACAGGTGTTTGAGACCTACTGGCTGATAGAATATGGCGACAAGCTTTATATCATTGATCAGCACGCAGCTCACGAAAAGGTGAATTTTGAGAGAATGATGAAGCGCCTGAAGGAGCGTAAACCGGCAAGCCAGTATCTAAATCCGCCGATTCTAGTGACACTTACCCCCGAAGAGGCAGTGCTTCTCAATGAGTATGAAGAGTACTTCCGGAATCTGGGATTCGAGATCAGTGACCTCGGAGGCAGGGATTTCAGCATTTCCGCAGTTCCGACGGACCTTCCGGAAATAGGAAAGAAGGAGCTTCTTCTTGAGATGCTTGATGGTTTAAGTGACGAAACCGGCATGACAACACCTGATTCCATATATTATAAGATTGCCTCCATGTCCTGCAAGGCGGCAGTGAAGGGCAATAATAAACTTAGTCTGATGGAGGCGGATACCCTTATTTCAGAGCTTCTGGAGCTTGAAAATCCTTATGCCTGTCCCCACGGACGCCCTACCATCATTTCCATGTCAAAATATGAGCTGGAAAAGAAATTTAAACGTATCGTTTAACAGTTTTATATATGTCATAAGACTATCTGACTTCGGAACATTAATCCGTAGACGGAGGGGGGTCGTGACATTGGAAGGTATTAAGTTTGAAAAAAATTGATTTAACAAAGAAGCCTCTTATCATTATTGCGGGGCCTACAGCTGTGGGGAAAACGTCAACATCAGTTGCTCTGGCCAAAGCCCTTGACGGTGAGATAGTCTCGGCGGATTCTGTTCAGGTATACAGAAAGCTTGATATAGGCAGTGCAAAGGTCACAAAAGACGAGATGGAAGGTGTGCCTCATCATCTCATAGACATTATCGACGTGACTGAGGATTATGATGTGAGCCTTTTTCAGAAGATGGCCTCCGATGCTATCGAAGGGATATATGAGAGGGGTCATGTGCCCATCCTTGCGGGAGGCACCGGGTTTTACATTCAGGGGCTTCTTTATGGTATAGATTTCACGGAAGAGGACGAAGGAGCTCATAAGGAGATAAGAGACAGGCTGGAGGCTATGGCAAAGGAACCGGGAGGTCCCGAGGCAATGTATAAAAAGCTTTCGGAGGTGGATCCCAAATCTTTGGAAAAAATCCATGAGCACAATATTCGCCGCGTTATAAGGGCACTTGAGTTTTATGAGCTTCATGGCTCCCCCATTTCAGCCCACAATGAGGAGGAGAGGGAAAAGCAGGCTGTATATTCCCCCGCATTTTTTGTGCTTACGGATGACAGAGAGACCCTGTATGAACGCATTAACAAACGTGTGGACCTGATGGTGGAGCAGGGACTTATAGAAGAAGCCAGGTGGCTTTACGAGCTTCATCTTCCTGAGGAAAGGACCTCCATGAAGGGCATCGGCTACCGTGAGCTTATTGCTGCCTTTGAGGCCATTGATAAAGGAAATCTTGCGGCATCGGAAAAAAGTGCTATAATCGTTCAGGCTGTCGAGAAGATAAAGCAGGATTCAAGGAATTATGCTAAAAGACAGATCACATGGTTCAAAAGAGAACGCAATGTGAATTTTGTAAATATAAAGGATTTTGATTACAAGAAGGACAGGATTACAGAATGGATAACAGAGAAATGTTTGAGTCTCTTGGGATAGCAGCGGAGATTTATGATTTCTGCGAGACAGAGCTCCGTACACTTAAGGACAGATTTCAGGAGATAGATGACATTGCCGAGTACAATCAGCTTAAGGTTATCAAGGCAATGCAGGATGCCCAGGTTTCTGAGGCTCACCTCTACGGAACCACAGGCTACGGCTATGATGACATCGGCCGTGATACCCTGGAAAAGGTTTATGCCAATCTTTTCGACACGGAGGATGCGCTTGTCCGCTCACAGATCGTTTGCGGTACACATGCACTTTCCACAGCGCTTTATGCTAATACAAGACCGGGAGATGAAATTCTTTGCCCTGCAGGAAAACCCTATGACACTTTGGAGGAGATCATCGGCATCAGACCTTCAGTGGGAAGTCTTCAGGAGTATGGAGTAAGCTATCGCCAGGTGGATCTTCTTCCGGGTTCGGAATTTGATTATGAAGGCATTAAGGCTGCAATAAATGAAAAGACAAAGCTAGTGGAGATACAGAGATCAAAAGGATATGCCACAAGAGATACATTCTCACCGGAGAAGATCGGTGAGCTTATAAGGTTTATAAAGGGAATCAAGCCGGACGTCATCTGTATGGTGGATAATTGTTACGGTGAGTTTGTGACAAAGGAGGAGCCTTCGACCTTTGGAGCAGATATGGTTGTGGGTTCACTTATCAAGAATCCGGGCGGCGGACTTGCTCCTATCGGAGGCTATATAGCCGGAACAAAGGAGTGTATCGAAAGATGCGCGGTTCGTCTCACAACTCCGGGACTTGGAAAGGAAGTAGGACCGTCTCTTGACGTTAACAAGAGCTTCTATCAGGGACTTTTCCTGGCGCCTACCATAACGGCAGCAGCTGAAAAGGGAGCGATCTTTGCGGCTAAGGTATTTGAGAAGCTTGGCTTTGTCTGTCAACCCACTGCTGACAGCGCGAGATATGACATCATACAGGCTATTACACTTGGTTCCGAGGAGGCTGTTGTTGCCTTTTGTCAGGGAATACAGGCAGCAGCCCCTGTAAACAGCTTCGTAACACCGTATCCCGACGATATGCCGGGTTATGACAGTAAGGTCATCATGGCAGCAGGTGCTTTCGTTCAGGGCAGTTCTATCGAGCTTTCTGCAGATGGCCCCATTAAGCCGCCGTTTAATGTTTATTTCCAGGGCGGTCTCACCTGGTACCATGCAAAGCTCGGCATCATGATGGCAGTACAGAAGATGTACGAGAAAGGACTTATCATCATTTCGAAGAAATGATGATGCCGCCCAGCCGGCGAGGCTGGTTTCGGCGAAAGCCGAAATCAAACGAAAATGCCCGGCGCGATTCGTGGCAAGTTTCCGCAGGGAACTTGTCATATAGCCCCGGCCCTCGCGAAGCGAGTTTCAATGGGCCGGGGTTCCCAACGTAGCGCCATCTAATGGCATTTTCTCCTTGTGCTGTTTACGCTTTAAACGCTTTATGTTACAATAATCAACCGTGGGCTCCTGCTTCTCTTTGGGACAGGAGAAAAAATGAATTTAAAAACAAAAAAGCTTACACAGGATGAGATGCCTTACGAAAAGTGCATCAAAAACGGACCGGAGGCTTTGAGCGACGCTGAACTTCTGGCTGTGCTTCTTCGTACCGGAACACAGGGATCTTCAGTGCTGGAGGTTTCCCAAAAGGTTCTGGATATGAACCCTCTATATGACGGTCTCGTTGGAATGATGCATTTTGGTGCCGAAGAGTACATGAAGATCAATGGCATCGGGAAGGTGAAGGCTATCCAGTTGAGTGTTATCGGCGAAATAGCCCGCAGAATCTGGAATCGTAAGAAGCGTATAAGACATATGCGTTTTACGGATTCGAAACAGGTGGCGGATTATTACATGGAGGATCTCAGATACCTGGACCACGAAGTTGTTCGTGTGCTGTATCTTGATCATCAGATGCAATTGATCAAGGATGAATTGCTTTCCGCAGGTACAAGCTGCAATTCCGCAATATCGGGAAGAGAGATATTTATTTCGGCCCTTAAGCTTAGCGCGTCATGTCTTATTGTGGTACACAATCACCCGAGCGGCAATCCGGAACCTTCCGGGGATGACATTCGATTTACAAAGGAGCTGTGTGAAGCCGGGAAAGTTATCGGCATTGGACTCATTGATCATGTTGTGATAGGGGACAATGTCTATTTCAGTTTCAGCGAACAGGGATTAATCAGTGGAAAATAAGAAAAGCAAGTATATATTCATAGTTCTTTCTGTGGCGTGCATAATGATGATAGTGATTTCTTCCGTAAAGGACGGCATCATGAATCCTATACGTAACACTATAGGATATGTGCTGGTTCCTTTTCAGAACGGAGTCAATACCCTTGGATTCGGAATATATGAGAATCTGAAGGAACATCGCACGCTGGAAGAGGTGCTTGAAGAAAACAAAAAGCTGAATGAGAAGATAGGTGTTCTTGTTGAGCAGAACAATCGTCTTACTCAGGACAGCGGAGAGCTTCAGAGATTAAGAGAGCTGTATGATCTTGACCGTGACTATATGCAGTATGAAAAGATTGCTGCAAGAGTCATAGCAAAGGACTCGGAAAACTGGTTTCAGGTTTTCCGTATAAACAAAGGGTCTCAGGATGGCATAAGGGTTGACCAGAATGTTATGGCTAACGGAGGTCTCATAGGTATAGTGACTGACGTTGGGCTTAATTATGCTACGGTTCGTTCCATAATCGATGATGAGTCAAGAGTTTCTGCCATGGGTATACAGGCCAGTGATACCTGTATAGTAGCCGGAGACCTGACCTTGTATGAAAAGGGACGCCTCAAAATTACGGATATGAAGAAGGATGCCTCCATACAGGATGGTGACCGTATAGTCACCTCTTCAATCTCCGCAAAGTTCATGCCGGGGATCCTTATCGGATATGCGGTTGATGTAAAAGAAGATGAAAAGAGGCTTATGAAAGACGGTTATCTGATCCCGGCTGCGGATTTTAACGATCTTTCGGAAGTTTTGGTTATAAAAGAAGTTAAGAGTGACAGCTTCCTGGATGAGAACAATGGAGAAGCAGCCCTGAACAGAACCAAAGACAAAACAGAATCCGGAGATACTTTGCCGGAGACAGCCAATGTTGCCCCGGGTGCCAATGTCAAGTCCTCCTGGGCGGGCATGGAAGGTCTTACACCACTTAGTGAGGTGGTGGAAAATCATTCTGCCGACACAGCGGATGACTATATCATTACCGCAAAGGATATAAGCGATGTACCTAGTGTTACCATAGGTTCCGCTGAATCTGAAGATGACGATGGTGAGGGAAACCGGGAAAACAGAGCTTCCCGTACTTCGGCGCATGAAGATAATGAAGGGGACGAAGGTGCTTCACAGAGCAGAAACCCGGGCAGGCAGGAAGAGAGTGAGGAAGAAAACCGGGAAACCGAAACTACCTCTTCGCCTGAAACAGACAGAAGGACTGAACAGGTTTCTCAGGAAAGAAACAACGAAGAGGAAACTGTCAGGGAAACAGCGGCTGAAGAGGATTCGTCAGAAGAATTAATCGAAGAAAATCCGGGTTAACCAAATATAATGAAAAAAATATTCAAAAAGACTTCGTTAAAAAAGAGCACAAAGAACAGATTAAGGATCCTTTCGTATGTGATATCACTGGTACTGGCATTTCTCATTCAGACCAGTGTCATGCCGCTGATTCCTTTTCTTTCTGCGTCTCCGAATTTACTTTTGATCCTTACATTTTCAATAGGTTTCATCCATGGCAGTCTGCCGGGCATGATCTATGGTCTCGGAGCAGGACTCCTCATGGATATGTTTTATTCCGGTGCCTTTGGCTTTTACAGCCTGATATTTATTTTCATCGGATATATAAACGGGTTGTTCAACAATGTTTATTATGAAGAATACATAACTCTTCCTATGATCATGTGTGTCATCAATGAGTTTATATACCATGCGTATATATATATTTTCCGTTTCCTGATCCGCCTTAAACTGGATCTTCCGTACTATCTGATACATGTAGTGCTTCCGGCAGTTGTTTTTTCATTGCTTGCTACATTGATCCTTTACAGATTTGTATTTACAGCAACGGAAAAGATAGATAGATAGCCAATTGGATGTGCATCTGTATGTCGGAAATAAACGGCGAAAAAAGTGCGTTTACAGATGAGGAGCATATACATTGTTCAAAGAAATTTTTGAAGTAATCAAAGAATTTACTGTTCGATTCGTAAGTTCAAGACTTTTTGCGCTTGGACTTATTTTTTCGATTTTGTTTATGGTTCTGGGGTTTCGTTTATTTGATCTTCAGATAGTAAATGGTGAAAAATACCTGTCGGATTATCAGAATCGTACTCTTGCAGAGATAACAAGCAACGGAACAAGAGGCAATATCTACGACAGGGATGGTAAACTGCTGGCCTACAATGAGCTTCAGTACAACATCACTATTACGGATAACGGTGCTTATGACACCTCCACAGAGGGAATCAACAGCAGAAACCGTATGCTGATGCGCCTTGCCCGGATCATTGAAAAACACGGGTATGACATTGACGGGCAGTACAAGATAAAGTTGGATGATTCCGGAGAATTTTATTTCACCACAAGCTCGGAGGATGACCGGAAGAGACTTATTTCAAATATAAGAGGCAGAAACATTGAGGATCTTTCCGAAAAGGATTTCAATGTGACTGCAAGACAGGCCTTTGAGACATCAAAAAGCAGATACAGATTTGACAATATGTGGGATGAGAAGAAAAATCCCATCGTTTTGTCGGATAAGCTGGCCCTGGATATGATCAATATCTTTTATACCATGCGTCTTACTGCCTACCAGAGGTACCAGACCACAACCATAGTAAAAAATGTTTCGGAAGAGTGTACGGCAGAGATACTTGAAGCAAAGGGCGAGCTTAAGGGCGTAGACATTGATAATGTTTCTGTGAGAAAGTATAATTTCGCGCCTTATATGAGCCATATCGTAGGTTATACAGGTCAGGTTCATGCAGAACAGCTCGAGGAGCTGAAGAAAACGGATGATTCCTATGAACTTAATGATGTTGTGGGAGTCTGGGGCATAGAAAAGAGTATGGAGTCAGAGCTTAAGGGTAAAAAAGGACATCGGCAGATGTACCTTAACTCCGTTGGCTCCATTCTCGAGGTTGTTTCCGAGACTGATGCTGCCGCAGGAAATGATGTCTATACAACCATTTCCGCAAATGATCAGATCGCCATATATCATCTGCTTGAACAGGAGCTTGCCGGTCTTCTGGCTTCGAAGATCACAGAACAGGATCTCAACGATGATAATGCTGTGATCGAGCAGTCAGAGATCACAATTCCGGTTAAAGATGCCTATTATCAGCTTATCAATAACAATATTCTGGATTCGGCACATTTCAGCAGTGCGGAAGAGGGAACAGCTGAGCGTCGTATAGCCGAGGCGTTTGAGGCGAACAAGAAGACTAAGCTTGCGGCTATCCAGGAGGAACTGCTTCATCCTACAACCAGCGGACTGAAAGAGCTGCCGCAGGATATGCAGGCTTATATCGTATATATTTATGACTACCTTGGGAAAAAGGAGAATGGGATCATAGACATCACCGATCAAAAGTATCGTGAGTCGGAAGCCTATGCGGCATGGAAGGATGATACAATTACTCTTAAAGATTTTATCTTAAGTGGAATAGATGAAGCATGGCTGGACACTTCGAAGCTTGATTTGTCCGATGAGTACTATGATTCGGATAATGTCTATACCTTGTTTGTTCAGATGCTGATAGATCAGCTGAACAGCAATCCTGATTTTGATAAAGTACTCTATAGATATGCAATAGCAAACCGGATCATTCCGGGATACGTACTGCTTATGGCACTTTTTGAGCAGGGAGTACTGGAGGAGGATCCGGAAGCCTATGCTCAGCTTTCCGCGGGAGATGAACATTACGCATATACTTTCCTGATATCAAAGATAAGAAAAATCGAGATTACTCCGGCTCAGCTTGCGCTTGATCCGTGTAACGGATCTGTGGTGGTTACGGATGTTGATACGGGAAAGGTGCGCGCGCTTGTGACATATCCGAGCTTTGACAACAACAGGATAACTGATCCCGCTTATCTGAAAAGATGCAATAATGACTTGTCATTGCCGCTTCTTAACGGTGCAACCCAGACACAGCTTGCGCCGGGATCTACCTTTAAGCCGTTAACATCGGTTGCGGCTCTTGAGGAAGGGGTAATGACACTGAATACCGTCATTGACTGTACCGGTGTTTACGAGGAGGTTACTCCCAATATCCGATGCTGGATATATCCGCAGTCCCATGGAAGAGAGAATGTTGTAGACGGAATCAAGAATTCCTGTAACTTTTTCTTTGCGGCGGTAGGTCACCTGCTTTCTACGGATGATGCGGGAAATTATAATCAGACCATCGGTCTTGAAAGAATACATAAGTATGCTTCACTGTTTGGTCTTGATTCTCTTTCCGGAGTAGAGATAGA
The DNA here is from genome assembly GCA_017940955.1 of Oribacterium sp. The sequence continues at coordinate 11,539 of JAGAXP010000322.1, read as the reverse complement.
TGAAGCTATGCCCCGTATCTCCGATTATGACCCCGAGCGTTCCGCTATGGGTCAGGGAAATCATGCGTACAATGTTGTTCAGCTTTCAAGGTACATAACTGCTGTTGCAAATAAGGGGACTGTTTTTGATCTTTCGGTTATTGATAAGGTCACAAACTCGGATGGTTCTATAGTGAAAAACATCGAGCCTGTTGTGGTGAGGAACCTGGATTTCAGTGATATTACCTGGAATGCGGTTCATAAGGGACTCCGTGAAATGATCACAGAGGGTGTTGCCAAGAGAGTTTTCCTTGGTCAGGACATTCCTATAGCGGGTAAGACAGGAACGGCTCAGGAACGTGAGGACAGAGGAAATCATGCCGTATTCGTTTCTTTTGCACCCTATGGAAATCCCGAGATAACCGTTACCGTAAACATTCCTTACGGATATTCTTCCGGAAATGCCGCAAACCTGGCTAATACGGTTTATAACTATTGCTATGGCAAGGATAGTCTGGACGCAATCCTTTCAAGAGATGCATCAGGCGTTTCTGCATTGAATGTCGTAGACTGATGGGAGAGCCTTGCCGGTTCCTTTTTGTTTATATCGTAAGGGACCGGTCTTCCATGCGAGGAGATTATGAAATTTGATTACAACTTCAAAAATTATGATTTTAGATTAGTTATTTATATGGTGATTCTCAATGTACTGGGAGTTCTGATCATGGCTTCGGCAATAAATGCTTCGGATATTAAGGACCCTCAGGTTGTTAGACAGATTATGGGTTCTTTTGCGGGGTTCACTGTCTGTATCCTGATCTCCCTGATCGACTACAGATTTATATTGAAACAGGCAAATCTGATATATCTTTTTTCTGTTCTTATGCTCCTTGGTGTAAAAATCTATGGTACAGCTTCGGGACATGGAGCGGTGAGATGGATACAGGTGCCTGTTTTGGGACAGGTTCAGCCTGCAGAGTTTGTTAAAATAGGACTTATCATATTTTTTGCCAGATATTTTTATAAAAACAGGGAGCGGATCAATTCTCTGCATGTCATTATCATGGCATTTGTGCTTTACGCGATTCCGATACTTCTGGTGCTTTTGCAGCCTAATCTCAGTACTGCGATCATTATGACGGTCATTATTGCCGCCATGGTTTATGCTTCGGACATCAGCTTTAAGTGGATCATGGGAGTGGTGCTTATCATTGTCCCCTTTGCGTTGATATTTATATATCTGTTTAAATCCGGTCTGTATGACAGAATTCCGCTTCTCCAGGGTTATCAGGCGGAGAGGATACGTACCTTCCTTAACCCGTCGGAAAATACTCAGACCTTCTATCAGCAGATGTATTCCATTATGGCCATAGGCTCAGGACAGCTTACGGGAAAAGGACTTAATAATGATTCCATCTTTTCTGTAAAGAACGGTAATTTCCTTGCCGAGGAGGATAATGACTTTATTTTTGCGGTTATCGGTGAAGAGTTTGGATTCCGGGGCTCTGTATTTATTGTTATTATGTTCTTGTTGATTATTCTTGAATGCCTTATAATAGCATCAAAGGCAAAAAAATTGGGCGGACGTCTTATTTGTGTGGGCATGATGGCGTGGATAGGGTTTCAGACCTATACCAACATCGCAGTAGCCACGGGTATTTTCCCTAATACAGGAATAACGCTTCCTTTCTTTTCCAGAGGTGCGAGCTCCCTGATTTCGGTCTATATAGGACTGGGTTTAGTGCTTAATGTTGCACTGCAGCGAAAAGAGAGCGGAGGTTTGATCTGATCCGATCCGGAAAGGTTTTGAAATGAATGTTGGATTGATAGCACATGATACAAAGAAAAAACTGATGCAGAATTTCTGCATAGCATATCGTGGTATACTCAGTAAGCATGACCTCTATGCAACCGGAACCACCGGTTTGCTTGTTGAGGAGGTGACAAACCTCCGTATACATAAATTTCTTCCGGGAGAAACCGGAGGAGCCAGACAGCTTGCTTCACAGATAGAACAGGGCAATCTTGATATGGTGATTTTTTTAAGGGATCCTCTTCATGTTAAGGCTCAGGAGCCGGAGGTCAACTCAGTGGTACGGCTTTGCGATACCTATAATATCCCTATTGCTACCAATCTTGCCACTGCAGAGCTGCTTATCAAGGCTTTGGAGAGAGGCGATCTTGAGTGGAGAAATATTTAAGGAAAATATATGACTTATAGCATTATTACTCGTGAAATAAAAAGAAGATCCGGAGGAAGCTGTATCCGTACAGCACTTCCGGTTCTTTTATGTCTTATGTTTCTGACGGGCTGCGGACAGAAGCTTGAAAACAGATACAATGCGGATGAGGGACTTTTACGTATGAATTCCGTCAATACGAGTCTGACTGAAGGTGTTCATGCACAGGGTTTTTCGGTGGGATTGGCCCTTCCCGACAACACAAATTATAACTCCGAGGATATCACCGCAGAGGCAGCGCTTCTCGTGGAGTATGGCAAAGATGATCCGAAGGCCATTGCCTATAAGAATCCTTATGCCAGGACATATCAGGCAAGTATCACCAAGGTTATGTCAGCTCTTGTGTGTTTAAGACATATTGATGATCTCAGTCAGGAGTTTACCATAACCCAAAATTCAACCATCAATGTTTCAGGTTCATCAAGGGCGTGGCTCAGAACCGGCGAGACCATGACGATAGAAGATCTTTTATATGGTATGCTGGTACCATCAGGAAATGATGCAGCGGTGGCTGTTGCCGAAGCTACCTGCGGATCTCTGGATGCCTTTATTGAGGAGATGAACCGGACAGCTCTTCAGATAGGTGCCACAGGAACTCACTTTGTGAACCCCCATGGACTCCCGGATGATAACCACTTCACAACTCCCTTTGATATTTATCTCACCATGAATGAGGCTCTGAAGTATGATGTCTTCAGAAAGATTGTGGGAACCATAAGCTACAGTCCGAAGTATAAGGATTCAAACGGTGTTGCGAAAACCCAGGAATGGGCCGGCACCAACAGGTATCTGCTGGGAGAAGCGGCTTCCCCGGACGGCATAAAGGTTCTCGGGGGAAAGACGGGTACTACCAATGCAGCAGGTTATTGTCTCACAACTGCTGCGGAAAAAGTGTCTACCGGAGAGGAGTATATAGGCACTGTCATGAAGGCAGCTTCAAAGGATGAGCTTTATAATAATATGACGGCACTTCTTCAAAAAATACATTAAACAGATGAGGAAACAGAAATCTGTTTAGGTGATTTTTATACAAAAAAGGGTGTGGTACATAAGGCTTTAATTGGTAATTGTTGCTTGAATTAGACCGTTTAATGTACTATACTGAAACTACAAAGTTTAGGAGGTACTTGACTATGGTACAGTTGATTGTAGGCAAGAGGGGCAAAGGAAAGACAAAACAGCTTCTTGATAAGGCAAATGCAGTTGTTAAGGAAGCAAACGGAAATGTAGATTTTCTCGATAAATCTGCGCAGCATATGTATGAACTCAACAATAAGATCCGTCTTATTAATGTTAATGAATATCCTGTTGACTCTGAGGATGCATTTGTGGGTTTCGTAAGTGGTATCATTTCTCAGGATCATGATCTCGAGTATATGTTCCTCGACAGTTTCCTTAAGCTTTCATCTTTAGAGGGTGCAGACATTTCAAATTGCATCAAGCGTCTTGAAGACCTTGGCGAGAAGTATAAGATAACATTTGTTATAAGTGTTTCTATGGATGCTGATGAGCTTCCGGACAGTGTTAAGAAGGATGTAGCTATTTCACTTTAATCAAGATTACAGACAATGGCAGTTAAAGATACATCTAACGTTATAAAACATAATAATTTGCCTAAGATCAATGTAGGGATGGTAATCTTCGTGATTATCAGTCTCTACATTGTTTTTAGTGTATATTCATATATCAAGAGAGATCAAATAAGATATTATGAGGTGCTGGAAGGCAGTATCGTAAGGCAGGAACAGTATTCGGGAGTTGCCATAAGGGAAGAGGAAGCTGTGGATGCGGTTTCTTCGGGATATATACACTACTATATCCAGGATGGCAAACGTGTGGCTGTGGGTTCAGCCGTATATACTGTGGATGAAACCGGTTCTCTGGAATCATATCTGAAGGAGCATCCTGAACTTACCGAGGAGCTGTCAAACGAACAGGTAGCAGATATCAGATATAAGCTTTCGGATTTTTCGCAATCATTTAAAAATATCAATTATTCCGATCTGTATAATGCAAAGATTTCCCTGGATGCCGCAACATTGGAGTATTCAAGTATCTCGAACACTCAGGATCTGGATTCGGTATTGTCACAGCTTGGAATAAATTACTCGCGTATTACTGCTGAAAAGGCAGGCGTTGTATCTTATTCCATTGACGGGTATGAGAATCTGACACCGGATGCGGTTAAGGAAGACATGTTTTTTATGAATGGGTACAAGATGAATATCACAAAGCCCGGAGACCTGGTTGAAGGTGGTGTACCTGTTTATAAACTGATCACAAGCTCCAACTGGTCCATCGTCTTTCCGGTGGATGAGGAGATTAAAGAAAAGTACCGGGATATGCGCAAAGTAAAAGTACATTTTACAGATAAGGATCTTTACACCAATGCTGTATTGGATATATATACAGCCGCAGACGGACAAGAATACGGTCAGCTTTCGCTTAATGAGCTTATGGAAGAGTTCTGCGATGAACGATTCATAAGATTTGAGATAGTCACAAGTGACAGAAGAGGGTTGAAGATTCCGCTCAGCTCTATAACCGGTAAAGACTTTTTTGTCATTCCCAGAGATTTCATGGTGACAAATGATGACGGGACTACCGGATTTAACAGGCAGGTGTTTTCTGCGGACGGAACCGGCACAGAGATCCAATTTGTTGAAAGTGATATTTATCGTCTTGATCAGCAGTATTGCTATATAACCATCCCTGAAAAAACAGATACAAATGCTCTTAAACTAAATGATTTCATAGTAAGACCCGGGGCTGAAGGTTCCCAGAATGCCGAGGTTTCAAATACCTATCATGTGGGCCCTGTTAAGACTCTCCAGGGGGTTTACAACATTAACAGAGGTTTTTGCGTTTTCAGGCAGATAATTCCTATTGAACAGAATAACGAATATGCCATTGTTGAAAAAAATACAGATTATGGCATCTCTGTTTATGATCATATAGTGATGGATGCATCCCTGGTTTATGAGGGTCAGCTGATATATCAATGATGGCTTGATAAAAACAACAGCTTACAATTTTCTGACGATTGACGTTTTGATAGTTTTTAAGCCATTACATCGCAGGATGATTTGTTGACAAGGATAGAAATTAGTTTAAAATAATACGTATTAGATGAGGTCTGCTCATCGATGGTTATAGGGGGACAGGAATGAGTTTTATCGGTAATATAATGAAAAACATGAGGGTCAATCAGGATGATGAGTATGATCTTCAGGATGACTATGATTTTGAGGACGGTTATGATGATGAACCTCAGAGAAACGGATTGTTTTCAAGAAGATCTCAGGATGAGGATGATGACGTAGAGGATGAGAGACCTGCGAGGCCTACTCTTTTCATGAAGAAACCGGCTCAGCCCCAGACACACAGAAGTATGGAAGTGACCATGATCAAGCCAACCTCTATGGATGATTCCAGAGATATCTGTGATTATCTTCTTGATGGAAAGGCAGTCGTTCTCAATATGGAAGGGCTTCATATGGAGATAGCCCAGAGGATCATAGATTTTACTTCCGGAGCAGCGTATTCTATGAATGGTAATCTTCAGAAGATTTCCAATTATATCTTTATCGCGACACCGCAGAGCGTAGAGTTGTCGGGAGATTTTCAGAATATTCTCGCCGGCACTTCAGATGCAGGTTTTAACGGACTTAATTTAAGAGTTTGATAATGAGAAGCCGAGAGACATATCCGAAAAAGGGTATGTCTTTCTTTTTGGGAGCCGATCAGATCTTCAACTGTATGTCAAAGATAAACGGCGAAAAACATTCGTTTATAGTAGGAGGAAGCTATGTCTAAAAAACTGGATGTCAATTATGAGGATGAGTTTTCTTATCATATATACATAGAAAAGACCTTTGAGGAGTTAAGGGATGCTGTTTCCGGGCTGCAGGTTTCTGACAGAAGGGCGCTGATAGTTACAGATAAGAATGTGGCACCTTTATATCTTGATAAGATTAAGGATATCCTTTCGGAGTGTTTTTGCTTTGTGGATGAGATCATCCTGACACCGGGGGAAGAAAATAAAAATACAGATTCCATAGCCCATATCTATGAAAAGGCTATACAGGATGATTTTGACAGAAATGATTTCATGGTGGCTCTCGGAGGCGGAGTTGTGGGAGATATGACAGGATTTGCCGCCGCAACATATATGAGAGGTATCAGATTTATTCAGATTCCGACCACGTTGCTTTCGCAGGTGGATAGCTCCATAGGCGGAAAGACAGGAGTGGATTTTCGTGCCTACAAGAATATGGTAGGTGCTTTTCACATGCCTTCCCTTGTTTACAGTGCTGTCAGCACGCTTGAATCCCTGGATGCAATTCAATATGCCTCCGGCATGGGAGAGGTGATAAAGCATTCTCTCATTAAGGACAAGGACTATTTTAGATTCCTTACAGATAATCTTGAGGGTCTCAGGAATCGTGATACGGATGTTCTCATGGAGACGGTATATCAGAGTAATGTCATAAAAAAGGAAGTAGTTGAGAAGGATCCTAAAGAAAAAGGAGAGAGACAGCTTCTTAATTTTGGTCATACATTGGGACATGCAATTGAGAAATGTTCTGATTTCTCCTATAGTCATGGCCAATGCGTTGCTTTAGGATGCCTTGCTGCCATGCATATCTCCGATGTGACAACCGTGGAAGAAAACAAAGCTGTTTGTGAACTAATGAAAGCAGTCGGGCTTCAAACCGTTTTAAAACCCATGGATCATCAGGCAATCCTTGCGGCTACCAGAAAAGATAAGAAAATGGATAAGGGACGTGTCAGATTCATTCTGATACATAGCCTGGGAAATGCCTATATAGATAACAATGTATCCGATGAGAGCATGCTTGATGCATTAGGATATATATCAAAATAAGTGGTCTGATATATCGACAGCCGTATGTCGGATATCGGAGCTCAATAAACATTATTAACTTAGGAGATATCACTAAAGAATAATATGAATTCAAGAATTAAGAGAATACTTCTGTTTTTGCTCATGGCGGTGGTTTTGATCATTCCCGACCAGCTTACAAAGCAGCTGGCAGTGGAAACCCTTAAGGGGAATGAGAGAATCCCGATTATCAGGAATGTTTTGTATCTGCTTTATGTTGAAAATCAGGGTGCCGCTTTCGGAGTGTTTCAGGGAGCTCAGTACGCTTTTTATATCATAACCATAGTGGTGCTTATCGGCATCCTTTATGTGGTATACAAAACACCTTTGAAAAACAAGCGTTATTATCCGGTTCTGGTGATTGCGGAGCTTGTTTTTGCCGGAGCCATAGGAAATTTCATAGATCGTGTAAGCCAAAAATATGTGGTTGACTTTATATATTTCAGCCCCATAGATTTCCCGGTTTTTAATGTAGCCGATATATATGTTACCTGCGGATGCATCATCATGGTACTGTTGCTTCTGTTTTATTATAAAGATGAAGACTTTGATTATCTGAGAGGCAGTAAAAAAAGAGCCGGAGCAGAATCAGACAAAGATGATTCACTTATGGAGGAAAAATGATTAAGGTCAATGTTCCTGCGGGGGTTGATCAGGTTCGTCTGGATCAGTTTCTTTCTACGCTGGAGGAACCTGAAATATCCAGAAGCTATGCTTCGAAACTAATTAAGGATGACCGCATACAATTAAACGGAAAAAGCTGTAAGGCAAGTTCCAGGGTTAAGGAGGGAGATGAGCTTCTGATAGATATGCCGGAACCCGTATCCCTTGATGTGGTGGCTGAGGACATTCCCCTTGATATAGTATATGAGGATGAAGATTTTCTCATTGTAAATAAGCCGAAAGGGATGGTGGTACATCCTGCAGCGGGACATTATCAGGGAACCCTTGTTAATGCTGTGATGAACCATTGCGGAGAAGAACTCAGCACGATTAATGGAGTTATGCGTCCCGGGATAGTGCATCGAATAGACAAGAATACTACCGGTCTTCTTGTGGTATGTAAGAATGATAAGGCTCACAAATCCCTGGCAGAGCAGCTGAAGGAGCATTCCATAACAAGAAAATATGTGGCGATCGTATGCGGAAATATAAAAGAAGACTCCGGTACAGTGGATGCGCCATTGGGACGTTCCAAAAAGGACAGAAAGAAACAGGCCATCGATATGGTGGACGGAAGGGATGCGGTTACGCATTTCAGGGTTTTGGAGCGCTTTTCTGACTATACTCTTGTGGAATGTATTCTGGAAACCGGCCGCACACATCAGATACGTGTTCATATGGCGTCCATAGGACATCCGGTTCTCGGGGATGACGTATACGGTCCGAAGAAATGTCCTTTTACCCTGGAAGGGCAATGCCTCCATGCGAAGGTTCTTGGATTCATACATCCTTCAACGGGAGAATATGTGGAGTTTGATTCTGAGTATCCGGAATATTTAAAGCGGCTTATGGACAGACTGCGGAAATAAATGATATATGAGTAAACCAAAAATACAATTGACTAAAGAACAATTGAAAAAGATCAAGCTTGGAGTCCTGACCTTATGTGTAGGGTTGGGACTTTTAGTGGCTGCTGTTTCTCAAAGATCCGGTACAACGGTGGAATCAGAGGCAGTTGTTGAAACAACGGCAACTCCTTCGGAAATACCTGAGACTACTGTCGAGGAAACAGAACCCGAAACCGAAGAGGTATTCGTGCCATCTCCGTACAAGTTAAATCTTGCTTATGTTTTTCCGGAGGGAGTGGATGAGAGCGATCCTCTTAACAGCTATGCCGGAGAGATATACAAAGAGCTCATGAAAGAGGACAATGATTACATTGCCAATATTTATGACACCTCGGGAGTGACTCCTTTATCTCTTGCGAAAAGACTGGGAGTAAACGCCGGAAGAGTAATGGGTAAGTATAACCCTTCTGCCGGCGGGCAGGATCCGGATAACCCGGCAACCTGGTACATTCCGACTTTCAAAAATGTTAATGTTTCATTTTACGATGCTGAAGGTAAAAGGGTAAATGAGTATTCCAATGTTAAAGAGATCATGTCAATGGCATCGGTTTATACCTATTCCCATGATTATCTTGATGTCGAGACATTCAAAAAGTACTGCGAAGAGCTGTATGATAAGTCCAGAAGGTATACCATAAGCATTGGTAAGGTTTATTACGACAGCGGTTGTATCAATCGCTCGGCTAAGGAGGAAGCGGAAGAAGCCAGGAAGATTGAAGAGGAGCTTGAAAAACTGAAAAAGCAGCTTACAGAGGAAGCAGAAGAGGATTCCGAAACCGAATCTTCGGATTCCTCTCATGAAAGCGGTCAGAGTGGCAATTCTCCGGAGTCTTCCGGAACTGAAACGGGGGCTTACGGTGATGATGCCGGAGCTTCTCAGGGGGAAACCCGGCAGGAGACTTCTGCCGCATCCGGTGAGACGTCCTCTGAGCTGTCCGAAATACCGGTTCAGAGCAGTGAATCAGATTCCGGGGCACAGACCGGTAATGACGGAGGTTCGGAACAGGAAGTAATTCAGCAGGAGACTTCTCAGCAGGAAAGCTCACTTTCAGATACCGGAAATGTAGATGGCGGTATGGTACTGGCTGCGGCAAAGATGTTTAAGAGGGCTTCCGTGTTAAGAAGCATCAATCCTTTGCTGACGGCATATGGAGCTGAGCTCTCAGAGGACGCGTCATCAGAGGAGAATGCCGAATTTCAGGCGATTGAAACGGCAGCGGCTGAAACGGAGCAGGAGACTTCGGAAGAGTCAACCGAAGAGAGTTCTACAGCGTATGAATCGGTAAGCCTGGTACCGGCATTGTATGATAACTCTGCGAAGGAAACATTGGAAACAAAGGAACCTGAATCTACAACCGGCAGATATTCCCAGTATAAAGCAGGTCAGGGTATAGACATTATCAATGACGGTACAACTGAGGAAGACGAATCTGCGGAAGCAGAAGGTGAAGAGGCGGTGGAAACTGCAGAGGCTTCATCAGAAGGTGAAGGTAAAGATAAAGAAGAGGATGAATCCTCGGAAACAGAAGAAGGCAGCACCGGCGAAAGTGAAGAGGAGAGGATAATTCTCGGGACCTTTACCAGAGAAGAACTCAGAAACATGGATGATGCCACCCTCTACAGTCTTATAGAAGAGTCTCTTGAGGCTAAGGAAACCTCGGAGGAAGGTAACGGAGAAACTGATGTAAAGAGTAAGAAATACTGTCCGGGACATGTGGATCTTTACGTGAGCGTTACGATTTACGGTTTCGAAGAGGACGCCGGACTCAGAAGTGTTGAGCTTGAAGCTGAGGAAAAGCTTCAGGATGAAACAGCTGAAGCAGAGGAAACTGATGGATCCGATAAGAAAGAGTCCGAAGCTGCTTCCAGGAAAAAAACTAAAGATACAACTGAGGAAAAGTCTGAAGAAACATCCGGGAAAGAGTCTGATTCGGAAGAAACCGGAGTAAAAGAAACAGCCGTGACTGCGGAGACACCTGAAGCAAAGGCTGCAGGAAGTGTCTGGGAGGGCTGGACCGATGAACAGAAGGCATATGCCAAAAGACTTATTGCTCAGGACTGGTTTAAAACTTATGGCCTTTCTATCTCCACCATCGATCCCAAGAATCCGTTGACAGATGAGGAAATCTCCAGGTATCTTGACGGACTTCCGAAGGATATTTCCAATGACAGGAAAAGGGTTATAAAATTTGCCCTTGAGTCAGTAGGTAAGATTCCGTACTACTGGGGAGGTAAGGCAAACAGCAGGGACTACGAGGGCAATGCTTTCGGAAGCATAGTTCAGGCTGATTACAGAGGCAGAGTTTTGAGAGGACTTGACTGTTCCGGCTGGATACAATGGGTATACTGGTCCTCCATAGGAGAAAACCTGAACGGAGCTTACAGTACCTCGAGCCTTATAGGAGAAGGCGAGAAGATAAACAGAGCGGATCTTCAGCCCGGTGATGTTGTTATACGAACCGGAGCCGATTCCCATGTGGTGATGTTCCTGGGATGGGCCGGCAACGGAAAAATGATTGCTATACATGAAAACTCGGGAGCAAACAATGTTTCCGTCAATGAAGTTACCGCAAGCTATCCATATTATAGAAAGTTAATAAATTAATTCTTCAAAACCCATTGACAATTTCGGCACTTACATTTAAAGTACTTGAGTATGCCGCGTGACGAGGTTAAAGTGTGCGTTTATGTACCACCGAAGTCAGCGAGTAATGATAAAAAGGAGGACCCTCGTAATGTATGCAGTAATCCTTACAGGTGGAAAGCAGTACAAGGTAAGCGAAGGCGATATCATTAGAGTTGAGAAACTTGATGTAAAGGAAGGCGACAAGGTTACTTTCGAT
>JAGAXP010000321.1 GCA_017940955.1 Oribacterium sp. | reverse complement strand
GGGAAGGTTCCTGTTTCCATGGCGATCGATACCTGGGCAGTGGACTATGTACTTCTTGATAAGGATGACAATATGCTGGGACCATGCTTTGCCTACAGGGATTCCCGTACGGAGGATGTGGACAGGGAAGTATATAAAATAATTTCCGAAAAAGAACTCTATAAAAGGACGGGGATACAGAAAGCGATTTTCAATACCATTTACCAGCTTGAGTCATTGAAAAAAGATCATCCCAAATGGCTTTCTGAAGCCGAGACTCTTTTGATGGTACCTGATTATCTCAATTTTCTGCTTACCGGAGTCAGGAAACAGGAGTATACCAATGCTACAACCACCCAGCTTGTGTCGGCGGAAACAGGAACCTGGGACAGGGAGCTTATCGGTAAACTCGGGCTCCCGATGAAGCTTTTCGGAGAACTGTCAGATCCGGGAGAAAAGGTAGGCAGGCTGAGATCTGAAATAGCGTCGGAGATTGGATTTGACTGTGAAGTGATACTCCCTGCTACACACGATACCGGCTCCGCAGTCATGAGCGTGCCGACTGAAGAGGAGGATGCACTTTATATATCATCCGGCACCTGGTCACTTCTCGGAACTGAACTGAAGAAGCCCGATGTGACTGAGGGCGCAGCCGCACAGAACTTCACCAATGAAGGCGGCTACGAACACAGATACAGATTCCTTAAGAACATCATGGGACTCTGGATGATTCAGTCAGCAAGGAAAGAATTTTTAAGTGAATATATCAATGAAGAGCCTGAATCTTCCTCGATACAAAAGACCTATGGCACTGCATATGGGGAAGCTGAATCGGGATCAGAAGAGAAAACTGAATTTAAACCTGGTACTGAAAGTATTGACTCAGACTCCTGCAGGAAAGAAGACAGGGAAAACGCTTTAATGAAGGAAAATGAATTAGAAGATCGGAAGTATTATACGGCTCAGGATTTCAGCTTCTCATCTATCTGTCAGCATGCGGCAGAAGCAGATATTGATTCTCTGGTGGATGCAAATGATCAGAGATTTCTTGCACCTGAATCCATGGTAGCCGAAGTGAAAAATGCCTGCAGGGAGACAGGACAAAAGGTACCGGAAACACCGTGGGAAATCGCAAGAGTGATATATCGTTCACTTGCGAGATGCTATAAAGATGCGGTAGCCGGTCTTGAGAAGATAAGAGGAAAGAAATACACTGCCATACATATAGTAGGCGGAGGCTCCAATGCAGAATGGCTGAATCAGCTTACTGCGGCTGAGACAGGACTAAAAGTTCTTGCGGGACCTTCCGAGGCAACTGCCATAGGAAATCTGGGAGCTCAGATGATATATGAAGGGGTGTTCAGAGATCTGAAGGAATTCAGAAGAAGCGTGAAAGACTCTTTTGATATAAAAGAATATCGTGGCAGTAATGATTGATGACATCTGTAAATCAGATAATCAGGCAGGCAAGACCGGCTGCTTCCGTCTGAGCGATCCGGTTTAAGATGGGTGCCCTCCGTTTATGATCTACATGGCCCCGTCGGAAGAACTGAACAGACTGCGAAGCAAATGTATTTAAGATATTGCAATTGAAAATTTACACTCGAGGAGGAAAGAAAAAAATGGAACGAATGGCATGGAGAGGCAGGATAAAACCCGGCTGTAAGGCAGAGTATATAAAACGTCATAATGAGATCTGGCCGGAGATGGTCGAGGTTTTAAAATCAGCAGGTATAGAAAACTACACCATATTTTCCGATGGTGATGAGCTGTTCGGGTACTATGAATGCTCAAAAGGAGTAGCATTTGCAGAAAAGACCCAGGCGGAAAGCCCAGTGGTAGACAAGTGGAATGAATACATGAAGGATATTCTGGAACTTGTCATGGACCCGGAGACCGGCGCCCAGCCAAAACTGGAACCGGTATTCAGATTGGATTGAGAAAAACTTAGGCCGTAATACCCGAATGCACCGGGTATTACGGCCTTTTATGATTTTATGTGTCTGTTACTTTGCAGCGTACTTTGCAGCGTTTTCACCTGAAATGAAGCCCATGTAAGCACCTACTCCGAGAGCCTCACGACCCGGGTAGTAATCACCAAAGAATCCTGCGGAACTGATGATACCTGCAGCATAGAGACCGGGAATGGCATTACCATCCTTATCAGTTACTTCACCTGCAAGGTTTGTTTCGATTCCGCCGTAGTTTCCTCTTGTAAGATCATATTCCTTTACAGCGTAGAAAGGACCTTCATCGATAGCTGAAAGATACTGGGCATCCTTGCCGTGATCCGTGTCCTCACCGGCCTCGCAAAGCTTGTTATACTGATCAACCGTTGCCTGAACAGTTTCAGGATCAAGGTTCATATCCTTTGCAAGAGCCTCGATGGAATCCTCCTTGTATGCCTGGATCACTGAACCCTCTGAAGTTCTCTCCAGATATTCGTCAAGCTTAAGGAACTTATCAGCGATCTCCTGATCCATAACGACCCAGCCGTAATCGGCTTCACCTTCGTTAATGAAATAGATCATCTGATCGTGTACTCCAAGAGCCTCGGATACAGGACGATTGCCCTTATTATCTAGCAGCAGACATTCAAACGGATAACTGTTATTCGGCTGACCAACAACCGGCATGTCATAAGGATCCGGTGCGAAGCATCCACTCATTGACTCGCCGAAAGCAGACTTAACAGCTCCAACCTCAACAGCCATATTGATACCGTCACCTGTGTTGGAAACAGCGGTTGATGTGAAATTGTGAAGGGCATCCGGAGCGAGCTCTGCTGTAAGTTCGTCGTTCCATGCATAATCACCGCAGGCAAGTACAACGGCCTTTGCGTTGATTGTCTTTGTGCCTGTCTTTGACTCACAAATAACACCGGTCACATGATTTTCGGCATCTGTAATAAGCTTGGTTGCCTTTGTGTTGAAGTAAATGGGAACACCGTTTTCAACAAGATTATCTTCAAGCTGATTTACGAGGGCCTGACCACCCTTTACCTTTACCTTGGCTGTTGCAAGCTGAATGTTTTCGGCGTTTTTCTTTGCCTGCTCAGAAGCTGTTGGAACCATGGTTCCTTCTTCATTAAGCTTGTAGTCAACATTAGCAGCAGTAAGAAGCTCAAGAACATCAGGAGATACGGCACAAGCTGTGTTGATCTTGTCCATATCAAGAGGATTTCTTTCTGTGATCTTGTTACGCTTTACCCATTTCTCAACAAGCTCAGGAACAGCTTCAGCAGTATCGGCTGCGATAAATGATCCTGATGAAAAGATAGATGTTCCGCCGCCGAAGGCAAGCTTCTCAACTACTATGACATTGGCACCCTCACGGCTGGCTTTCTGGGCAGCTGCGAGTCCGGCAATTCCGGCACCTACAACTACTACGTCACAGTCAAGAGTCTCATCCTTAGCCTCTACACTCACTTCACGGTTCTTCCACTCAGAAATATCTCCACCGGCCTGCTCTATAGCATCGCTTACAAGCATACGAACAGCAGAGCTTGAAACTGTTGCTCCGGATATAGCATCAACAGCAAGTGACTGATGTTCGATTATAGACTCAGCCATAAGCTTTATTCCCTTATCACCTACACCTGCAGTTTCATCCTGCTCTGTATAATTGATCGCTGTGATCTTCCCATCCTTTATGACAACTTCAGCGGTAATGTCTCCGTCCATTCCCTTTGCAGTGGCGGTATATGTACCGTCTGTAAGTGAAGCTGATGAATCAGCTGACTCTG
>JAGAXP010000320.1 GCA_017940955.1 Oribacterium sp. | reverse complement strand
ATAAGCATCGATCATTCTGCGATCTTTCCAGCCACCATATTTTTTGATTAATTCAATGGGTGTATCGAAATGATCTATGGTCACCAGAGGTTCTATTTCGTATTTTTTGCACTCTTCAAAAATTTCTTCATAAAACCGTAAGCCTTCTTCATTGGGAGTGTCATCATCTCCGTTTGGAAGAATTCTTGTCCAGGATATGGACATTCGGTAGCACTTGAATCCCATCTCCGCAAAAAGCTTTATATCATCCTTATAATAATGATACATGTCGATGGCTTCATGTGCCGGATAGCTGTACCCTTCTTTACAGGAAAGCATCTCAAGCTCTCCTCTTGCCACTTTCATTCGATCAGGTCCGAAGGGGATCACATCAACACTGGATAAACCTCTTCCACCCAGGTTATAACCACCTTCGCACTGATTGGCAGCTGTTGCACCACCCCAGAGAAACCCTTCCGGGAATCCTTTTGCTGTCATCTAGGCTCCTTTCTTAATGCATCAACCGTATAAAACAGACTCATGGCTAAGCTTCGGCCATAAATATCCAGTTAAATACGGAAACTGTATTACCAATAATCACGATTATGTAACGTTACATTTGTTCTGCATTTTGTTACATTCGAATAGTAAATGTCTTTGTTTGATTTTTCAATTACTTTTGACGAAAAATAGAACATTTCGTCATTAATAACAATTATTGTTTTGTAATTTATACATTTTTGCTATGTAACGTTACATATTTTGTGGTATGATGTAATAACAAAAATAATATTTAAATAGGGAAAATCATGGCTAAAAAGAAAAACGTATCCGTAAAATTCATAGCAGAAAAGTGCAATTTATCCACCGCTACCGTTTCCAGGGTAATTAACGGTGATACAAAGGTTTCTGAAAGTGCCCGTGAAAAGGTGATTTCTGCATTTAAAGAATATAATTACAAACTCCCGGAGAGGAAGTCAGTATTATCCCGTAAAAAAATCGGGGTTGTTACCAACGTCATTAATCAGGATTATTTCGCAAGCCTCCTGCATGAAACCATCACTTTTCTTGCAGAATCAGGCTACAGTGTCATTACCTGCAGCCAGGGCCAGGGCAAATTAAGCCTGAAGGATGCCCTGGACACGCTGTATGACTCCAATGTTTCCGGCATTATCATTATCAGCGGAGATTACGTTTCAATTAAAGATTATCTGCTGCCCTCAATCCCTCACGTCTGGATCGATTGCAATGATGCACCGGAATATACAGATGACATCTGCACCGTTTCCAGTGATCAGTATGTTTCCGGCTGTCTTGCAGCAAGAGCACTTCTAAATCAGAATTGTAAAAATCCTATTATTATCATGAGTTCAAGGAAGAGCATACGAAGAGAAGATCGAAAAAGAGGCTTTTTTGATGAATTCAAGAAGGATGGCATCATCCTTACAGAGAAAAACATTGTGGAAATTGAGACTTCCAAAGACGGTTTTACAGACACCCGGGAGACCATGAGGTACCTGATCGCAAAAGGAATGGAGTTTGACAGTGTTTTCGCCATCAGTGACTGGCGTGCCCTGGGAGCCTACACCGGAGCCATCAGCATGGGAAAAAGGGTTCCTGAGGACATCCGCATCATCGGTTTTGACGGTGTTTCACTGGCCTGCAAGAGCGTAAATATCACCAGTGTCCAACAAAACACCAGACGTCTTGCACAATGCTCCTGTGAGCAGCTTCTGCACCTTATAAAGGGTGAACCGGTACCTGAAAAGCACATTATCATTCCAACAGATATTTTGCCAGGTCAGACCCTGCTGCAGGCAAATCAGCTGTGAAACATGTTTCTTTTGTAAAATGGCTCACCACATAAGCTGTTTTCGTGCTAATATTAAATCTGCTTAAACCTGGAGTATTATATTTTGGTTATAAGTTACGTATTACGTACTAATGCACATGCAGGAATATACTTACTATGATTAAGATTATTTTTTTTGATATCGACGGCACGCTGAGACCTTTTGAAACAGGCATCATACCGGAAACAACCCTGGCTGCCATTGAAAGAGCCAATGCGGCAGGAATCATTACTGCCATTGCCACCGGACGTCACTGGATGGAATTAAAGAATGAAAATCTCATTAAAGGAATGCGCTTTGATGCATTTGTCACTCTGGATGGGGAATATTGCTATGTTCTTGATAAGGCTATCGTTGACAAGGCTATATCACTGGATGAACATTCACATCACACAGAGGAATATGTATTTGATCTTTCCGATCAAAGTGAGCCCTTTTGCTATTTTGATCCACTGAACGGAACCTGTGTTCAGAAGATAGAAATTCCAAAGGATCAGGTTCAGATTGTCCTTGATTTTTGCAGCAAAAACCATTTTTCCTGCCTTGTTGAGGAGGAGCGTTCCATCTATGCCAATTTCATCTCTGATGAGCTTATGAAGACCTTATATGAGATTAAAAGCGGTACTCCGCCGGTTGTGGATTTTTCACGTACCGGTGATAAGCCTGTTTTTATGCTGATTCCTGTAATGGATTATGATAATTCTATAAAAATGAAGGATCATCTTACGGGATGCGAAATAGTAAGATGGTCCGACGGACTTAGCTTCGATCTGACCAGAAAGGGAATCACCAAGGTTTCGGGTATCGATTCGATCCTTCGTCACTATAATTTTTCTTTAAATGAAGCCGCCGCTGTAGGTGACGGATTGAATGATATCGGAATGCTGGAGCATTGTCACATAGGAATTGCCATGGGTAATGCCAAGGAAGAATGCAAAGCTGTTGCCGACTACATCTGTCCTTCTATTTTTGATGATGGCTTATCTGATGCGGTTGACTACATCATAAACTATAACCGTAATCATCCGGCTTGATTTATCTGAAAACCCATCGGGGACGGTTCTCTCCGGCGAGAACCGTCTTCCATAGATCAAACTTTAAAGTAATCACACTGCCTGATTTAGCTGAAAGAGCCCTTTTGAATAGTTCTGGTGCTTGAAAACTATTCAAAAGGACTCTTTTTAGTAGATATGGAAGAAAAAACTCCTTGAACGGATTAATATCATGCCTCCGGCTCGGCTTCCTTTGCAGCCTTTTCTTTCTCTTTGAGCTCTTTCGCTTCCTTTGATTCTATAGCCGCGCCTTTATCTATCTGTCCAAGCTTTATCATCAGATCCGACTTCTTTTCAAGCTCTTTCTTCTCATATTCCCTGCCATATTTTTCTGACAAGGTTTCCTTATCGGAGAAGAGATTCGTTCCAAGCCCCAGTCTGTCCCCTTCTATTTCCACACCCAGTGCAGCCAGAGTAGTTGGAAAATCATCAAAGGTTGTATAGTCTCTCTTTACTTTTATTTCCGGTTCCTTTGGAGCGTTTATAAATGCAGTGTATACCTTCCTTACGTATTCCTTGTTTACCTCATTACAGAAATCGTGATCCATGGTGGGATGGTCACCGGTTATAACTATGGTTGTATCTTTATACCAGTCCTGTGTTTTACACCAGTTGAGAAAACTTTCCACCTGCTTTGATGCACAGTTATAAACATTTGAATACTGGTCATCAAAATCGTCCGGGCATATTTCACAGACATATCCATCCGGGAAATGAGTATCAACTGTAAGTAAAGTCACATTGAAAGGATCTCCGGTTTCAGAGAGCTTCGTCAGCTCTTCCTTTGCATACTCATACAGCTTCTTATCTTCAAATCCCCAGTTAACCCAGTAGTCAGCAGGGAATTTATGCTGCTTCTTCCAGTAACTGAAATCCTTTATCTTATAGTTTCCATGACTTTGAAAATAAAGCTTTCTGCCTCCAAAGTAACCAACAGATCCCAAAAGCAGCTCCTGTATGTAGCCTTCTTTATCAAGAATATCCCCAAGGGTTATGATGCCCGGGAAAAATGTTTTCTGGGTATCCATGGCATTTTTATCTATGGATATCTTTAAAGGCAGTCCTGAAGTCTGGGCAAACATGGCTCCCATAGTCCAGGTTGATCCCGGCATTGAATAGCCTCCGTTGAGAGCTTCATCTCCCGAGAAATCCTCATTATCCACGGCTATCTTAGTCAGTTCGGGAATTGTGTTTTCTCTGAATGCCCCTCCTGATTTAATGTCGGAAAAGGTTATTTCCGTAGATTCGAGATAAATGTATATGAGGTTTCTTTTCTTCTCGGGAAATTCTATTTTAACAGTATTCGGATCAACATAATTATCATCTATAAACTCTGACTTCTTAAATTGAGATGCCAAATAATTGCCGAGGTTAAGATCATCCCAGGCATTCAATACTGTAAATCCTGTTGTAAATGCGGCTCCCGTAAATGCGAAAATTAACGCGTATCCGTATTTTCTGTTTTTTCTGAAAACAAAGAATATTCCGATAAGAATAAGAGAAACCAATGCAGCCGGTACTGTGCAATGCAATATGTACTCATTAAGCATCGCAGTACTTGTTCCCTGAAGAGGCGCTACCATATGGTATATGATCTCATCTACCGTAAGCTCCGACCACGTAGCCATCAGCCACTTCACACTGAACATCAAAAGCATTGACAGGAATACCAGGATTACCGCCAGAATAGTTTCCACATCTGTTATCAGACTTTTGTGGTTTTTATAAAATTTTTTCATAACCAAATACAGACAACACTATTTTCTCAAGTGCTATCTTATTTGCCTCCCCTGTTTATTAAAAATCCTTTCACTTATATATAGTTTAAGTTTAAATTTATTTATTAGTTACATCAATGTACATTTTTTCTAAATAATCTCGTTTAAAAGTCGTTTTTTTTAATTAACGCACCACCATCCTGTTCTTTTTTCTTAAATGTATGTGCTATAATCCTTGTTTGTGTAAATTTTTTATTAATACTGTTGATTTAATATTTTTCTTACTCTATATTTTGACTTGGAAATATAGTACCGCTCAAATGCAGAATGTATGTTCTTTTTGATTTATGTTTTGCATGTATGGTTCTTATGAAACAGGAAAACATTATGAACTTATCATTTAAAGAATATACTTTTGCCGAGAAACATGATTATATAACCCATAATGAAAAATATGACAAGCTTAGACAGGTTCCTCGTCATGGGTGTACCAATACCTTTGATCATTCTGTAAGAGTTGCTTTTCTTTCAAGTCGACTTGCAAAACTTGTAGGTGTTGATCCTGACAGTGCTGCAAAAGTTGGCCTTCTTCATGATTTCTGTCTCGTGGACTATCATAAAGATGATAAACATGTCCATAATGGTCGATGGTATTGTTTTTATCATCCGGAGGATGCTGTTATCAATTCTGAAAATGAAGGCTTTATCCTTTCTCATGTGGAAAAGAAAGCCATTTGGAGCCATATGTTTCCTCTGGCTACTTCTATACCAACATCCAGACTAGGATATGTTTTGACCTTAAGTGATAAAATAGTCGCTACACAGGAATCCCTTGTAAGTGCCGCTGAAAGTATCAGAAATATTAGATTTAACAGACGTAAAGGGATAATATGAGTAAATTAATTAATCCACAGGAGACAATTAAGATCATTCAAAGCAATGATTTTAAATTTCAAAAAAAATTCGGTCAGAACTTTCTTATTGATGAGAGCGTTCTTTCTAAAATTATTACCAGTTCCGACATCACTAAAGACGATTGCGTTCTGGAAATCGGTCCCGGTATCGGAACCATGACCCAGGCTCTTGCTGAAGCTGCAGGTCATGTTATAGCTGTTGAAATCGATTCAAATCTCATACCAATACTAAATGAGACATTAAAAGACTATAGCAATGTCACCATAATCCATTCTGATGTGTTAAAGCTTGATCTTAATGATCTCATCTTTACCTATAACAGCGGAAATCCCATAAAGGTAGTTGCAAACCTGCCATATTACATTACAACCCCCATCATTATGGGCCTTTTTGAAAGTAAGGTCCCTCTACGGTCCATTACAGTAATGGTACAGAAGGAGGTTGCAGATCGAATGCAGTCAGGTCCCGGTACTAAAGATTACGGTGCTTTATCTTTGGCCGTTCAGTACTATTCAGTTCCATCCATTGTACAGCTTGTACCACCAAACTGTTTTATCCCAAGACCTAATGTTGGGTCCGCTGTAATCCTTCTTACCAGACATTCGATTCCACCGGTTGAAACCAGGGACGAGGCCTTTATGTTTTCACTTATCAAATCCGCTTTCGGACAGCGTCGTAAAACCTTACAGAATTCCCTTCTTTCAGGATCAAATATACCGAAAGATCTTACTGTAAAAGCGTTAAATGAAATGGGCTTAAGTGAAACTCTAAGAGGTGAAGCATTAACACTTGAGCAATTTGCGGTACTATCAAATCTTTTAATTTCATACAGGTAAAAAAACAACTATGGAATTCTTTGCAATTCCATAGTTGTTTTCATTATCAGGGTAATATTGCTATAAAACGATTTCTGTTTGATTCAAAAAGCTTTTCAGCATCTTCCCTTCCTAGCACTGTCTGAGAATTTCCGTTTTTATCTGTTAAGGTTATATTTCGCTGATCATATGCTGTAATATAATTTTTCTCATCATTGACATAAACAATAAGCGGGTAACCCTTATTCAGATAATACAGAGCTGAATTCATATCCATACCTGATGCATTCAGAATTGTATACTCATCCACTTTCTGTATCGTCTCTTTTTCGTTAGCGTTAACTAACAGCTGGGAAATGCCTGATATTTTATCAATAGCCTTATTAATCTTTACTATAGCGCTCTTATCTGCCCTATTCCAGATGATTTCTCCGTCCTTATCTATTACATATCCATAATCATCACGCACCTTACTGTAAGCATCTTTCAGAGTTCTTTCCTTACTTCTGTAATGTCCCAGGGAATATGCATAAAATACCGGAGCTTTTTCTGTAGCCTCTGATATATTCAGTTCTATATTTGATGCTCTTTCTATTGAGTAATTTTTGGCTGTCTGATATTTTACCTGTTTGGTTCCGATATCATTAATTTCTATGTATTGTACTTTACCATACTTTCCTGAGTTTACGGTTGTCAATACTTCTGATTCTTCATTGGTATTCTTATTTGAGATGATAGTTTCACTTTTTACGTATTTATAGCTGCCGTTTACTGTATTACTGATTTCATCAAATTTTATTCTGTTTTCGTCTACTGATATATTTGTGAAGTAGAGTCCCTCTTTTTTATACTCTGTTTTCTCATTTGTTTCTGCGTCCGTAATATGGATAGCACTTACCGGGATATCACTGTCATAGGTTAAACTGTCAGCATTATCCTCATCAATCTCTCCGTATATCAGATCATCCTGATTAAATCCTAAAACTCTTATGTATGAAGTGTTTTTTAATATATCGATCTTTGTATTTTTCTCTAAATCAATATGTGTTATTTTCCTGGAATGGTAAGGATCCTCTGCTTTAGGATCCTGATATGCTACATAACGCTTACTTCCTGAACTTGCAAATTCTATTTCATTCAATCCCGACTCAACCATTAATACCTCAAAGCTGTTTGTATCTATACCAAAGATATTGCCTTTGTAATACATATACAGTCTGTTATCTTTTGTGAGATATGCTAAACGGTTGACATTTTCTGCAATGACCTCATAGGACTCGGACAAGGGTATAATGAAGTTTTCAATAACCTTTTCCTTTGCATAGTCATAAGTGTAGTAGACTATTCCTGTTTTGCCCTCATGTTGTCCTCTGTTTATATAACCGTATAAAAGAAAATTTACATTTCCATTCTCTTCCACAGATAATATTTTAATATCATGAAGGTCTAAGTTTTGTCTCAGACTGTCATTTGTCCTGAAGCTGAATATTTCAGTAGCTTTAGGATTCTTTCCCTGTTCATAAATCCATAAATCCTTATTGGATTTAAATGCTATAAAATCCTTATTCTCTGAAGTTACTACCGAAATATCTTCCTGGTTTCCTATACCAAGTACAAGCCTCTTATTTTTGACAGAATCAGTTTTCCTGTTAAATACTTCATGCGTTTTTCTGTCAAAATTCATTATATAAATTCTGCCGGGGTCATATCTCAGAACATAATTATCTTCATTATCAAATACTGATTTTTCCCCTTCATTTTCCATTTCGGATTCATATTTTATCTGGATTTCCGACATTAACCCATCATATTCTTTAATGGTTACATAATACTGACCCGCCAATTTCATTTCTGTGTCTCCCCAGGTTATCTGGTTAAAACTATTATGCAAATTAATATGGGCCAGTGTATTATTGTCAGCTATGTTATTTGATTCCAGGTATGTTGAAAGATGCTTTGCTTCATTCTTATCAAAAGTGCAAAGTGTAAATCCTATGGCTATATCTTCAATCTCTTTGGTATGATCTTTATCCGTCCAAAGAATTCTTGTATAGTAATTTAATGTTTTCTCACCGGTATCCAGAATTACCTTCAATAAATATTGCTGTTCTTTTTTAATAAGATTCTGTATAGGAACGATGATACTGGTATTATTACCATCTTTATCAATACTTTTAATGTCACCTTTTTCTATTAACTGCTCCAGATTTAGTGTCCTTATTTCGTATTTTGCCGAAATTGCTGTATGATCATATTCCCAAATATTAAGCTTAAGCTGCCTGTCTTCAGGAAGTATCGTTATCATATCTCTTACAGCCTTATTTCCCATTTCCTGAATATATGCATGCATCGGATTGATAATATATCCATTAGTTTCTACATACAAAACCGGTAGCTTTGATTCATCAAGAGTACTATAGACTTCTGTCGCATGTTCCATAGATCTAAATGAAATAAAGAAATAAACAAGAAGAGCAGCAATGAATATGCCGCTCATAAATAATGTTCTTTTTATTAAATTGATAGAATGTTTCTTCACTGTTGTTTCTCTCTATATCCTAATGCCTGTTCAAGCGCCAGCTTTTCCTCGGATCCTAACTCCACTTCAGTTGTACCTGCGTCTACATCCTTTATATATAGAAAACAACCTTCTCTTGAATGTACCGAGTTAATCACAAATCCTGTATTTGTATAATCCAGCAGTGCAACCGCAAATGACATATTCCCGCCAAGACCGCCAAATGCGTTGTATTTTATCAGGCCGAATTTCTGAAATGACGCTCTTATGTTTTTATTGAGAATACGCATCACTTCTTTATTCTTCTGGTCTTCAATTTCCAGGCTTTCAACATGTCGCTGTAATTCTACAAAATAATCTTCTAATGTTTCTGCATCCTTTCCTCTCATGAAGTAATCATATTGTTTATACAGCCTTGTGTACTTAACATTGGCTCTTACCGCAATAATCAAAGCTAAAACTCCTACCAGGAGTCCTCCCGCTGCTATTGCAATGAGAACTATATTTATATCAAACATTTTTTTCTCCCATCAATCAGTCATCACTTGAAGAATTTAAAATCATATAAAGTCTGTCCAGTTGATCCTGGGAATAATACTCGATTTCCAGTTTTCCCTTATCCTTATTCTTTGGAATGATATTAACCTTTGTTCCAAGTTTTGCCTTCATCTTCTTTTCAAGGTCTTTATATAATATCTTTAATCTCTTTAGTTCCTCTGCTTCCGGAGATTCATTCTTACTCTTATTTTCTTTAGCCAGTTTATCTAGTTTAACAAGTTTTTCTATCTCTCTTACAGAAAGATTTTCAAGTGCACATTTATCTGCAATCTTCTTTCTGAGATCACGCTCTTCTATTACAAGTAATGCACGTGCATGTCCCTGAGTTATCCTTCCATCTCTGAGCATTTCAAGAATGTCTTCATCAAGCTTCAGTAATCTCAAACTGTTAGTTATGGTAGATCTGTTCTTAGATACCTTTTTAGCAACTTCTTCCTGCGTAAGATTAAAATCTTCTATCAGTGACTGGTATGCTAATGCTTCTTCAACCGGATTCAGATCTTCTCTCTGAATATTTTCGATGATAGACATTTCTCTGCTTGTTCTGTCATCAACATTCTTAATTACTACAGGGATTTCCTTAAGACCAGCCATTCTTGCCGCTCTCCATCTTCTTTCACCTGTGATTATCTCATAGAATGCGCCATTTTCCTTTACTACAATAGGCTCAATGACACCATATTCTTTTATGTTATCTGCCAGTTCCTGAAGCTTTTCTTCGTCAAAATACTTTCTCGGCTGATTCTTATCAGGCTGAATTCTACTAAGTTTTATTGAAAATGCTCCGATATTTTCATTGTTCCCGGTTACCGGATTCTCATCTCGATAGTCACTTTCGCTATCCTGAGAAAAATCTATTTCCTCTATAACGATATCCGTTTTATCACTTGATTCCGGTATTACAGTATCCGTTTTATTATTAAATTCCGATGTTGCATAATCCGTTTCATCATTTAATTCCGGTGTTACGATATTCGTTTTATCATTAAATTCTGGTGTCAAGATATTCGTTTTATCATTTAATTCCGGGCTTACAGTATCTGTTTTATCATTTTCATTTTTTTCAGCTGCTGATTCTGCAACTGTTTCCGCAACTGTCTTATAGGTCTTATGTTTTTTTTCGGTATTATACTGTGTATTTCCAAATATTGCATTCAGGCCTTTACCAAGACCTCTTTCCTGTTTAGCCATATATCTCGTCTCCCTTACTCATTACTTCTGCTGCGAGTTTTCTGTAACTATCGGCTCCTGTAGAAGATGATTCATACAGTGTAATCGGTAATCCATGACTTGGTGCTTCTGCTAATCGTACATTTCTGGGAATTAATGTTTCATATATATTTCCATTATAGTTTTCACGTACAGTCTCAACCACCTGCTGTGAAAGCTTATTTCTTCCGTCATACATTGTGAATACAATTCCTTCAACAACGAGATCTGTATTTAGACCCTGCTGAACAATGCCTATTGTATTTAACACCTGATTTAATCCTTCCAATGCATAGTACTCACATTGAATTGGTATAATTACAGAATTTGCCGCTGTTAATGCATTTACTGTTATAGTGCCTAAGCTTGGCGGACAGTCTATAATGATGTAATCATACTTATTTATATATGGTGTAAGCAGATTTTTAAGAATCAGGTTTTTATCTTCCTGTGATACAAACTCTATATCTGCTGCAGCCAGGTTCATGTCTGATGGTATCAGATCTAAATTATCTATTACATCAACAAGTATTGCTTCATCCATTGAGCATTCTTCTGTTAATACATTATATATTGTATTTTCTGCATCATCTATTTCTATTCCGAATCCGCTGGTGGCATTTCCCTGAGGATCAAAGTCAAGTAATAATATCTTTTGATTAGCCTCAGCAAGTGATGCTGCCAAGTTTATTGCGGTTGTAGTCTTACCTACTCCGCCCTTCTGATTTGTAATTGCTATTATTCTACCCATAACTCTCCCTACCTATTTATTAATTTCTTTAATGATACTTCATGTGATTCTATAATATGAGCCAAAAATTAGAAATTTTATATTTGATTAATAATCTTTTAATCGATTTTTTATTTAGAATGTTTCACGTGAAACATCAGAAAAGTATATTAAGATGAATACTTATAGTAACGATATTTTACTTCAACATCATTCTAGTGTCAATTTGTATTATTTTCCAGAACATACAATAATATGTATCTGGCACATTGTATGATGTTTAATCGCCAAAATATAAAATTCAATATTCATAGTGTATAATTTAGTTTAAAAAAGAACTCTGTAGCATAGACTACAGAGTTCTTTTTTATAATGGATTTTTAGAAGGTACTCCGGCTTTTCTTGGATAGTTCTTTGGAGTTTTAGAAACCTTCTTTATTACTATAATTGACCTGTCAGTTATATCATCAGTCAATTTAAAATTATTTATAACTGAGACTTCACCTCCCAGGAGTTTTATAGCTTTCCCTGCTGAGTTAAGCTCCTTATCAATTTTACCGGATTTGTAAGCAATAAAATAACCGTTCTTCTTCACAAATGGTAAATCATATTCAGATAAGGTTGATAAATTGGCAACAGCTCTGGAAGTAGAATAATCAAACTTTTCTCTAAATATATCATTATGTGCAAGATCTTCTGCTCTACCATGTACCAGATTTATATCATTTAATTCAAGCTGATTAATTACTTCATCCAAAAATTTTAATCTTTTATTTAACGAGTCAGATAATACTATTTTTAAATTAGGGAATACTATTTTTAAGACAAGTCCGGGAAAACCAGCTCCTGTACCTACATCAATCATTGATTTACCATCAAAGTATTTATAGTCTACTATTTCATCTCCCATCTTTAAATTGAAGATACTCATAGAGTCTATAAAATGTTTAACCACCACATCATGTTCTTCTGTGATAGCAGTAAGGTTCATAACCTTATTTTTCTCAACCAACATCTCATAGAACTTATATAACTGCTCGATTTGAAGATTACTAAGCTCTATATTAAGCTTCTTAGTATTGGATTTAATATCTGTAACAAAAGATTCTGTCATATTTCCTCCTATAATTTATACTCCTAAAATTGTATCTAATTGTAACCATACTATTAAATCAAAGTTAATAAATATAGAATAAAAAAAATTATTTGTTCTTAATCTATTACCATAATGCTTATAACCTATTGTATTACAAATTACACAAATAGGATATCCTCCAAAGTGTTTCACGTGAAACATTCCGGAGGATATAATAATAAAATAATCTAAGACTTCATAATCTTATATGATTCAATATAAATAAGAAGAACACTGATATCTGCTGGACTGACTCCACTAATTCTGCTTGCCATTCCAATATTTTCAGGTTTAATCTTTGAAAGTTTTTGACGAGCTTCTAATCGTAGATTTTTAATCTCATTATAATCTATGCCTTCCGGAATACGCTTACTCTCCAAACGTTTAAATCCCTCAACCTGAGATAACTGTCTTTTTATATAACCTTCATATTTAATTTTGATGCCAACTTCTTCCCTAACTAAATAAGGTAATGATGGTCTGTTAATATCAATCTCTTTAATTAATTCATAATCAAGTTCAGGCCTTTTTATAAGATCCGCAAGAGAAGCTCCGGAATTTAGAGCATTAGAATGATTTCTTATAAGAAATTCATTGACAGAATCACTGTTACTGACAAAGGTATTTTTAAGCCTTTCTATCTCTGCATTAATAAGATCAATTTTATTTAAAGTCTTCTGATACTCTTCATTAGTGATAAGACCAATATCATGTCCTATTTTTCTTAATCTTAAATCCGCATTATCCTGTCTTAATAATAATCTGTATTCAGATCTACTGGTCATCATACGATAGGGTTCAAAGTTTTCCTTTGTTACCAAATCATCAATGAGAACACCAATATAAGCCTGTGATCTGTCAAGTATAACGGCTGGCTTATTTAACAGCTTCATGGCTGCATTAATACCTGCCATCAGACCCTGAACAGCAGCTTCCTCATAACCGGAAGAACCATTAAACTGACCTGCAGCAAAAAGTCCATCTATGTTTTTAAACTCAAGAGAAGACTTAAGCTGAGTGGAATCGATACAATCATACTCTATGGCATATGCATTTCTTACAATATGTACATTTTCAAACCCTTCCATAGAATGATACATAGCATATTGAACATCTTCAGGCATAGAACTTGACATTCCGCTTAAATACATTTCATTAGTATACAATCCCTCAGGTTCTATGAATATCTGATGTCTGTCTTTATCAGGAAATTTCATAACCTTATCTTCAATAGAAGGACAATATCTTGGACCTACACCTTCAATGGACCCATTGTACATAGGTGAACGATCAATATTATTCCTGATAATATTATGTGTATTCTCATTTGTATAAACAAGCCAGCAATCAACCTGCTCTTTCTGAATTGAATCAAAATCAGAAGAAAATGAAAAAGGTATAATCGGCACATCACCTTTCTGAACTTCAAATTTTGAAAAATCTAAAGATCTTTTATCAACTCTGGCTGGTGTTCCGGTTTTAAAACGGAACATACGTACGTTGTTATTTATCAGGGAATCAGTAAGATGTGTGGCAGATCTTAACCCATTAGGACCGGTATATTCTATTAAATCTCCTGTTAAACATCTTGAATTAAGATATACACCGGTACAAAGAATTACAGATTTACCCTTATAAACAGCACCGGAAGTTGTTTTTACCCCCGTTACTTTTTTTGATTCATCCTTTAAATCAATAGTAAGAACCTCAGATACCTCTGCCTGCCTGATAGTAAGATGCTCCTGATTCTCCAGAGTTCTTCTCATCTCCCTGGTATATGCCTGTTTATCCGCCTGGGCTCTCAGACTATGTACTGCAGGACCCTTTGATTTGTTAAGCATTTTAGACTGAATAAAGGTTTTATCGATATTTTTACCCATTTCTCCGCCCAAAGCATCAAGTTCTCGGACTAAATGACCCTTAGAACTTCCCCCTATATTCGGATTACAAGGCATCAAAGCTATACTGTCTACACTTACTGTAAAAACAATAGTTTCCAGACCCAACCTTGCACAGGCAAGAGCAGCTTCACATCCGGCATGTCCTGCTCCAACAACTACTACATCATATGATTCTTCAACAAAAGCCATAAAAAACTCCTCTTACTTACCCATACAGAATTTAGAAAAGATTTCATTTATAAGATCTTCTGAAACTTCCTCACCTAAAATATATCCCAGTTCTTCATAAGCATGCATCAGGTCAATAGTGAAAAAATCTTCAGGCAATCCAAGGTTAATTGAATTTAAAACTTCATTTAAAGAATCTTCTGCATTAATCAGACAATTCTTATGTCTAAGATTTGTTATTATTATCTGGTCATTAAAACTTATAGAACTACTGAAAAAAAGTTCGTGGATTTCAGACTCCAGTTTATCAATACCTATAGAATTTTTGGCACTAAAAGGAATAACTTTTTTTCCTGTAAGGTCCTCTAATTCTTTTTGATCAAGTATTTGTTTTAAATCTGTTTTATTTAAAAGTACAATACATTTACGATCTCTTATTTTTTCAATAATCTTATAATCAGATTCATCCAATCTTATTGAAGAATCAACTACATAGATAATTAAATCTGCATTATTGGCAGCTTCAAGTGCTCTTTCAACACCGATTTTTTCAACAGTATCCTGTGTATCTCTGATTCCCGCTGTATCAATAATGGTTAAACTGATACCCTTTAGATTGATATGTTCTTCAAGAGTATCACGGGTGGTTCCTGCCACATCAGTAACAATAGCTCTATCAGTACCCACCAATGAATTTAGTAATGAAGATTTACCGGCATTGGGTTTTCCAAGGATAACAGTCTTAATGCCTTCTTTCAGCATCTTTCCATCATCAGCAGAACTGATCATATAAGAAAGATCATTTTTTATAGAGGTAATATGTTCTGATAAAGTAACGGTAAACCCACTGATATCAATATGTTCAGGATCATCAAGTCCTGCTTCAATGTAAGCCACATCTTCAATTATCTGCGCCCTGTATCTTTTGATATTATCGGAAACCGAACCTCTTAACTGATTGATCGAAGCTTTTAAGGCAAATTCATTTTCGGAAGTAATAAGGTCACCTACAGCTTCGGCTTCCGAAAGATCGATACGTCCGTTTAAAAATGCTCTTTTTGTAAACTCACCGGGTTCAGCCAAACGACAGCCATTTTTTAGTGCTACATCAATAATTTTTTTCATCATTAATACACCACCATGGCAATCTATTTCAACAGTATCTTCTCCTGTATATGATTTAGGTCCAAGCATCGTAATCACAAGAACTTCATCAAGTGGATCATTATCTAAAAAAACAAATCCATATTTGACCTGATGTGATTTTGAAATATCGACCTGCTTTCCACTTTTTGATCTAATAAACTTAGACGCAATTTGTACCGCTTCAGGACCACTTATACGTATGATACCTATTCCTGATTCAACCGCGGCAGTTGCAAGTGCACAAATTGTATCATTAAACATCTATATCTCCTCTGTAAAATAAAGCTTATCACCTAAATTTCTGACTTTATGATGTAGACAAAATTACCGGATTAAAAAAAGATAATCTATCCACATTCAAAACTTCAATAATTCTAATGGTAGAATATGTTATTTTCAAGTTTTAATCTATATCTATAATAAAAAAATAACCCCTAACGAATTAATCGCTAAGGGTTATCCACAAAATGCTAAAGATTCAATATGTAAATGTGGAATTATACATTCTCAACATTATCATTTCCAACACTTTCATTATTGATCTCTGTTTTTGATTCTTTCTTATAATAAGAATTATCTCTTGAATAGTTCTTTCTGTCTCTCTTTTTCATATAAATGATTACATGTCTGAACGGTTCCTCACCTTCTGACTTTGTTGTAACAAATCGATCAGTCTGTAATGCACTATGAATAATACGTCTTTCATAAGGATTCATAGGCTCAAGAGAAACAGCTTTGTGATTTCTTCTTACCTTATAAGCAATATTTTTTGCAAGATTACGTAAAGTAGCTTCTCTTCTCGATCTGTAATCCTCAGTATCAAGCTTGATACGAATATAGTCTTCCTTATGATTTTTATTAACAACAAGAGAAGTTAAATACTGAAGAGAATCAAGAGTTTGTCCTCTCTTACCAATCAGTACTCCCATATCTGAGCCTTCAAGGTTGATAAGCAATTCATTAATCTCATGATTAAAGTGTGATTTTGGATTAACATCCATATTCATTCCACTTAATACACTAACGATAAATGACTCTGCATCTTTTATGGCTGCATTAGCTTCATCCTCTGAAATTGGCTTTATCTCATGCTGCTTTTTTGTTTCAACAGCGGAATCTGAATCCACAGACACATTTGCATTATCTCTTTTATCATGTCTGCGTTGCTTTCTATCCCTGTCAGATCTGAAAGACTTCTCCTTCTTACCGGATTCAGAACTTTCAGTTTTTGCATCCACAGCTTTATTGGAAACAACTGATTCTTCTTTATTGGCTGAATCTTTCTTTTCAGATTTTGATTCGGATACTGAAGAAGTGGAAATAATTTTATCGATATCCTTCTCAATATTAACTAAATCATCTTCATCTTTAATTTCTTTTACGGAAGCCTCTATGATCCAGGGCTTTGCTCCTATTCCAAACAGACCGGCTTTACCTTCAACAACTACATTGTAGTTTAATCTGTCTGATGTAATTCCAAGCTGTATCAGGGCTTTTGTTATAGCTTCATCTTTAGTTTTAGCTGAAACTCTTATACTGTTACTCATAATAATCTCCATTCCGTCGCTTTAATCTGGCGGCACAAATAGTTATGAAAAGTATTTTTCAAACTATCCCTCATTATTAATTGTTCTTCTTGTCATTCTTATCGTTCTTATCGTTCTTTTCATTATATAACTGAACCATATTAGCTTTAGATGCCAATGATCCAGGCTTTGCATTCTTGTTATAATAATCAGTAGATTCTTTAGTTTTAAAATTCTGCTTTGCTATAACTTCCAAACGATTATTTTCTGTAGCTTCAGCTTTATCTTTTGCAGCTAAAATACGGTTTTCAACAGATTTTTGATCAATTGGTGTGAGACCTTTTTTTGCACGTTTAGCATTTGCAGCTGCTACCTGCTTCTCAATCATTTCTTTATCAGAAATCTTACTGAAATAATTATTTAAAAATAACTGCTGAATGATCATAACACCCGAAGATGCACACCAGTAAAGACCGATACCGGAAGCAAAGGAGAAACAGAACCATACTGACATAAGAGGCATGGTTAAATTCATACTCTTCATCATCTGTGCAGACTGATCATTTCCATCAGCCAAAGCCTGATTTGAACTTGACATAAGCTTTGTACTTAAATACTGGAATACACCGGCTAAAATAGGAATAATCCAGTAAACATTAGGTACGAACCCCATTGAACTCGGAGCTGTGGAAAGATTAATTCCCAAAAAGTTATTAATCCTTTCAGCATCAATCGAGGCAGCCTCAATAACCTTAGATGCATCAGGAAATACTTTTGCAAGACTATCCCATTGAGCAGGGTTCAGTTTATAGAGGAAATCAACAATTAAATTTGATATCTGGTCAGAAGTATAAGCAACACCCTCATCAACACCAAGATTATGTAACTGTTTAAGAATGGCAGTAAGATTATTATTATTACCAAATTCTACAAGCTTCTGAGCTGCAGAATCACCGCCTATTGCGTTCAATACATTGGCATAAATTTTGTAAACAGAAGGAACATAGGCAGGTATGTTCATAATGATACGATAAAGTGCAAATATTACCGGCATCTGAAGTAAAAGAGGAAGACATCCACCGGTCATAGATGTACCGTACTTTTCATAAAGTGCCTTCATTTCAGCCTGCTGTGCCATCATAGATGCATTATCGGTTTTATTTTTATACTTTTCCTGGATTGCCTTCATTTCCGGCTGCATCAGCTGCATCATACGTGAAGACTTCTGCTGACGGAAGCTGGTGGGGAAAAGTATTATTCTCATTACAATTGTAAATATAATGATTGAAAGTCCGATATTTCCGATACCTAAGCTCTCGAGAGTATTATAGATCACATTCATGATCATTCCGAGAATCTCAACTATAAAATTCCAAATACTACCAATTATCGGAAGACTTGATGTATTTTTAGTTAATAATACTAAGTAAAAACTATCCAAGGATTTACCTCCGGTTAAGGAACAGGATCATAACCGCCTTTTGACCATGGATTACAGCGCAAAATACGCCAAATGGCCAAACAACTACCATAAATACAACCATACTTTTGAATTGCCTCAACGGCGTATTGAGAACAAGTAGGAGTATACTTACAGTGAGCACCTATATATGGTGAAATACCTTTTTGATAACACCTGATTAAAAAAATCATTACTTTTGATAACATATATAACTCCAAAATAATAAAAAACTTCAATCCAAGTAATATAAGTCAGCTCACTTCAAAACCCTAAAATACGATTAATATCGTTTATACCAAGATATGATGCCTATTCAACAAATTTAAATATTGCGATTCAAGCTGATTGTAATCGCAAAAGTTTGCTTTAAAACGAATTACTATAACGATGTCTAAACCCTTTTTTACTTTATTGTCATTTAATCTGAAGATTTCTCTCATCTTTCTGGCAAATGTATGTCTTACTACTGAATTACCAATCTTTTTTGAACAGGAAATACCTATTCTGTTATGATCAAGACCATTTTCAATAATATACATAACAAGAGCACCGGTTGCATGAGAAGTACCGTTTTTGTAGGCAATCTGAAAATCCTTATTCTTTTTAATAGAAGGAAAACGTTTCATTTTTCAAACCCCCACGTACACAAATATCACATGAAAAAAGACCGTCAATAAATAGCGGTCTCAATCATAATTCAAATAAATTATTATACTGTTAATGCTGCTCTACCTTTTGCTCTTCTGGCAGCCAGTACCTTTCTTCCGCCTGCTGTAGCCATTCTAGCTCTAAATCCATGAACCTTGGCTCTCTGTCTTGTCTTAGGCTGTAATGTCATCTTTCCCTTATGCATACTGACACCTCCTTTTCTGATAAACTTTCAGGACTCCATTGATAATTAAATTTTCAATGTAGGACCCCTTAATAGCCCTTAGTCCTGAAGTACCTTCAGATCTAGGGTAAACATCGTTTGTATATTATAAGGAAATACCTATTTTTCGTCAATATTTTTTTACCCAGCTTTATCAACAAATTTACCCACATTTCCACAGTACAAAAAGTTATCAACAAAATGTGTATATCTATGTGGATAAGTGTATATATTGTTAATAAAAAACCTAAATATCACTTGTGATTTAAA
Organism: Oribacterium sp.; assembly: GCA_017940955.1. The sequence goes on along the minus strand of JAGAXP010000320.1, from coordinate 9,058 downwards.
AGAATAGAGTGTGGAAAAATATCTCCACATAATTACTTATCCACATCTTAGATTGAAATATTATCCACACTTTGATATAATTTTTTTGTGATTTTATCTATTAAGGAGATCCTCATATGAGTGATTTTGAATTAATTCGAAAGAATTGGGATGATATTCTGAAATACATGAAGGAAGAACATGATATTTTGCAGGTATCATTTGACACATGGTTAAAACCTTTGAGATTATTTGATTTTATTAACAGAGAACTTCTGATAATCGTACCTGAAGAAGGATATAAAAAGATCCTTGATAAAAAGTATTCTCTCTTTTTAAAGGTAGCAATTGAGGAAAAAACAAATATTCCTGTTAATGTTCTCTTCTTAATAGAGAGTGAAGCCAGAGAGTATGTAAAGAAATTACAGATAGCTATCAATGATAAAAAAGATCCTTCTATTATATTAGAAGAAACTCTGAAAGAGGCAAATCTTAATACAGAATATACATTCGATACTTTTGTTGTTGGATCAAGTAATAATCTGGCTCACGCTGCATCACTGGCCGTAGCAGAGTCACCGGGAGAAATATATAACCCTCTGTACATATATGGAGGAGCCGGTCTCGGTAAAACTCACCTGATGCATTCCATTGCCCACTTTATATTGAAGAATAATCCTGCTGCAAAGATACGATATGTTACATCTGAGACATTTATTAATGAATTTGTAGATTCAATAAGAAATAAAAATAATATGTCTCCGGCTGATTTCAGAAATAAATACAGAGAGTTGGATGTACTTTTGATAGATGATATTCAGTTTATCATCGGAAAAGAGGGAACTCAGGAGGAGTTTTTCCATACATTCAATACTTTATATGAAAATAAAAAGCAGATAGTAATAGCATCTGATAAACCTCCAAAGGATATTGATAATCTTGAAGACAGATTGAGATCCAGATTTGAGGTTGGACTCATAGTAGATATACAGATGCCTGACTTTGAGACACGTATGGCCATTCTTCGTAAAAAAGAAGAATTGATGCATGTAAATATAGATAATGAAATAATAAAGTACATAGCTACCAATATTAAGTCCAATATCAGAGAACTCGAAGGTGCACTTACAAAAATAGTAGCTATGTCAAGACTCAAAGGACAGTCTATAGATTTATCCCTTGCGGAGGATTTGTTAAAGGATCATATAACTCCTGACGGACCAAAGGAAATCACACCTGAGTTTATCATTACTACTGTTGCTGAACATTTTGGAATAACAAGTATTGAAATTGCTTCACAAAAGAAGAATAAAGAAATTGTATTTCCGAGACAGATTGCCATGTACCTCTGCAGGACGATGACAGATGCACCTTTAAAGAATATAGGTGAGTATCTGGGAGGCAGGGATCATACTACTATAATGCACGGAATAGATAAGATATCCACAGAATTACGCACAAATGAACAATTGAAATCCACAATTGAAACTTTGAAAAAGAAGATATCTCCATAACATATATTTTATAAACACTTTATAAAATTGATATCAACATAGTTATTAAAGTGGATTTTTCAAGTGACAGAGCCATTTAACTGACTTTTTCACATTTCCACATCACCTATTAGTACTACTAAGAATTAAAATAAATAATTAATTAAAGGAAAGGCTGCTTTATGAAATTACAGTTTAAGAAAAATGATCTTACGAATGCTATAAATATAGTATCAAAAGCTGTTCCATCAAAAACCACAATGTCTATATTGGAATGTATCCTTCTTGATGCATCCAACGGAAAGATACAGCTTGTTGGAAATGATACTGAATTTGGTATTGAAACTGTTTGTGAAGGAAGTATCGTAGAGCCCGGTAAAGTTGCATTGGAATCAAAGATCTTTTCAGAAATCATCAGAAGATTACCGGAAGCCCAGGACGTAGAGGTAACTATAGAAACAGATTCAAGAAATAATACAGTAATTACCTGTGAAAATTCTGTATTCAAAATTGCGGGACGTGATGGAAACGAGTTTACTGCATTACCTAAGATTGATAAAACCCAGTCTTTATCACTTTCACAATTTACACTTAAGCAGATTATCTCACAGACTATCTTTTCTATTGCCATGAATGACAGCAATAAGAAAATGACAGGTGAATTATTTGAAATCCAGGATGATAACCTGACTGTAACTTCACTTGACGGTCACAGAATTTCCATAAGACAGGTTAAACTGAACAATTCTTATGATTCCGCAAAAGCAATCGTTCCGGGAAAAGCATTAAATGAACTTGTGAAGGTTCTGAACGGTGGAATTTATGACGAAGTGATCATGTATTTTTCAAAAAATCATATCATGTTCGAGTTTAATAACACACTGGTTGTAACAAGACTGATAGATGGAGAATATTTCCACGTAGCACAGATGCTTTCAGAAGATTACGAAACAAAAATCATGGTAAATCGTAAAAATCTCCTGGATTGTCTTGAGAGATCTACGATATTTGTCAGAGATAATGATAAGCAGCCACTTGTTCTTAAGATCGAAGAAAATGTTATGGGATTAAAGATTACAACAGATCTCGGAACAATGGATGCTGAAGTTGCTATAAAAAAGATTGGTAATGACCTGATGATAGGATTCAATCCTAAATTCCTGGTAGATGCACTCAAGAATATTGAGGACGAGGAAATTTCAATATATATGTCCATTCCACGTTCACCGTGTTTTATCAGAGATGACAGTAAATCCTATAATTATATGATCTTACCTGTAAACTTTAATTCAGATGCAGTGTAATTTTTAAATGATAATAGATTCATTAGAATTAAAAAATTTCAGGAATTATGAATCCTTAAAGGTGAGTTTGAGCCCGGGAACCAATATTTTTTATGGGGATAATGCTCAGGGAAAAACCAATGTTCTTGAATCGATTTTTTTAGCTTCAACTTCCAAATCCTACAGGATTTCAAAGGATAAGGATCTCATACAGTTTGGTAATGATGAAGCGCATATCAAAATGGAAGTAAGAAAACATGATGTTCCTTACAGGATAGATATGCACCTTAAAAAAAATAAATCAAAGGGTATTGCGATAGATGAGACACCCATAAGAAAAGCGTCAGAACTTTTTGGTATAGCCAATATTGTCAGCTTCAGTCCCGAAGATTTAGGGTTGATAAAGGATGGCCCCGCTGTAAGACGCAGATTCATGGATCTTGAATTATGTCAGTTGGATAAAATATATCTATACAATTTAACAAGATACAACAGAGTTTTGGATCAGAGAAACAAACTGTTAAAAGATATTGTTATAAAGCCTTCACTACTTGATACTTTATCTGTCTGGGATTTGGAGCTGATAAAGTATGGGACTAAAATAATCGAGATAAGAAATATTTTTATTGAAGAGCTTAAAGAAATAATAATTGACATACATCATCATTTAACAGGTGGTATTGAAAAACTGGAAATAGTTTATGATGCGAATGTAGGTTCTCAGGATTTTCAGAATACATTATCCCGTATGAGAGAATCTGAGATCAGACAGCATATAACCTTAGTCGGACCACACAGAGATGATCTTCTTTTTTTGATAGATGGCAAGGACATAAGAAAATTCGGTTCTCAGGGACAGCAACGTACGGCAGCATTAGCCTTAAAGCTTAGTGAAATTGAGCTGGTGAGAAAAAGAATTGATGATGATCCAATTCTTTTACTGGATGATGTACTTTCAGAGCTTGATTCAAAAAGACAAAATTATCTTCTGGATCTGTTAAGTGAGACACAAAATATCATTACCTGCACCGGACTTGATGATTTTATCAATAATCGTTTTCATATTGATGAGCTGTTTCATGTGGTTAAAGGAACAGTTACAAAAATAAATGATAAGTCAAAAATATTATCTTAGATTACAAAGTAATCTAAAATGATACACATTGAATATGGGGAAAAATAAATGGCAATTGAAAAAAATGATGATCTGTTAAAAGAAGAAGAGCTTATGAAGGGTTCTGCTGATTATAATGCGAATCAGATTCAAATTCTGGAAGGTCTGGAAGCCGTAAGAAAAAGACCCGGAATGTATATAGGATCTACTTCCATAAGAGGTCTTCATCATTTGGTGTATGAAATTGTTGATAACTCTGTTGATGAAGCGCTTGCCGGATTTTGCAGCAGCATCCTGGTAACCATAAACAAGGATAATTCCATTACAGTTACCGATGACGGAAGAGGTATACCTGTTGATATCCAGAAAAAAGCAGGAAAACCGGCACTTGAAGTTGTATTTACAGTTCTTCATGCAGGAGGAAAATTCGGAGGATCCGGATATAAAGTATCAGGAGGTCTTCATGGAGTAGGTGCCTCTGTAGTTAATGCTCTTTCAAAGAATCTGGAAGTTTCGGTTTTTAAAAACGGTAAGATTTATAACATGAAATTTGAAAGAGGAAAGGTTATTCAGGATATGACCGTAATAGGTGAATGCGATCCTGAAAAGCATGGCACAGAAGTACATTTCCTTCCGGATCCTGAAATTTTTGAAGAAACAATATATGATTACGAAACATTAAAAGTAAGATTACGTGAAACAGCATTTTTGACAAAGGCTCTCAGAATTACTCTTCGTGATGTAAGAGACGAAGAAATTCATGAAAAGTCTTTCCACTATGAAGGTGGAATAAAAGAATTTGTGGGATATCTTAACAAAGGTAAAGAGCCGTTATATTCCGATGTTATTTATTGTGAAGGTGAAAGAGAGGGTGTGTTTGTTGAGGTTGCGATGCAGCACAATGATTCTTACTCCGAAAATACCTACACATTTGTAAATAACATAAATACTCCTGAAGGTGGTTCACACCTGACAGGTTTTAAAAATGCGCTGACAAAGACATTAAATGACTATGCCAGAGAAAATAAGCTTCTTAAGGATTCTGAACCAAACTTAAGCGGTGATGATATAAGAGAAGGATTAACAACTGTTATTTCCGTAAAAATAGGTGATCCACAGTTTGAAGGTCAGACAAAACAGAAGCTGGGAAACTCAGAAGCCCAGACAGCGGTTCAAGGTATTGTCAGCGAACAATTGACATATTTTCTTGAGCAGAATCCCGGTGTAGCAAAGGCTATTTGCGAAAAATCAGTTTTAGCCCAGAGAGCCCGTGCTGCAGCAAGAAGAGCAAGAGATCTTACAAGAAGAAAATCTGCCCTGGATGGAGTGGGACTTCCGGGAAAACTTGTGGATTGTAATTCAAAGGATCCCAATGAATGTGAAATATTCATTGTTGAGGGAGATTCAGCATTAGGACCTGCTAAGGACGGAAGAAATGTTAATACACAGGCAGTTCTTCCACTCAGAGGAAAAGTATTGAATGTTCAGAAGGCAAGACTGGACAGAATTTACGCTAATGAAGAAATAAAGGGAATGATAACAGCCTTTGGTACAGGCATTAAAGAAGATTTTGATATTTCTAAGCTTAGATATAACAAGATCATAATAATGACTGATGCCGATGTTGATGGTGCTCATATAGCAACACTGATGTTAACATTCATATACAACTTTATGCCTGAGCTAATAAAGCAGGGTCATGTTTACCTGGCACAGCCGCCATTATTTAACATAACTAAAAATAAGAAACACTATTATTGTTATTCTGATGAAGAATATCAGGAAGTATTAAAGCAGATCGGAGCTGAAGGAGCGGATGTATCCAGATTCAAGGGTCTTGGAGAAATGGATACGGAAGAGCTGGCAGAAACAACCATGGATCCGGAAACCAGAACTTTACTCAGAGTAAATATGGTTGATGATGACAAGGCAGATCTGGATGTTACATTTACAACTTTGATGGGTGACCAGGTAGAACCCAGACGTGAATTCATCGAAGAAAATGCAAAATATGTAACAAATCTTGATGTTTAACATAATTGGAGGAAAAGATTTTGGAGCCAAATGTTTTTGATAAGGTCCAGGATGTAGATCTCAAAAAAACCATGGAAAACTCTTATATTGATTATGCCATGAGTGTAATTGTATCAAGAGCTATCCCTGACGTAAGAGACGGACTTAAGCCTGTTCAAAGAAGAGTATTGTATTCTTTGCAGACATTGGGAGTAACACCGGATAAAAAAACAAAAAAATGTGCGACCATAGTAGGTGAATGTATGGGTAAATATCATCCCCATGGAGATTCATCTATTTACGGTGCCCTGGTATATATGGGTCAGGCATGGTCAATGCGTCATGTTTTGGTGGATAAGCAGGGTAACTTTGGCTCAGATGACGGTGATTCACCTGCCGCAATGAGATATACTGAGGCAAAAATGTCAAAACTTGCGGGAGAAATGCTGGCAGGAATAAACAAGGATACTGTTGATTTTATGCCTAACTTCTCAAATGAGTATGATGAACCGACTGTTCTTCCTGCAAAATTCCCAAATCTTATAGTTAACGGTGCAACAGGTATTGCAGTTGGAATGGCTACAAATATACCTCCTCATAACCTTAAGGAAGTTATAAATGCTGTTGACCTTATCATCGATAACAGAATAAATGATAAAGAAACAACCATTGAAGATATCATGAAAGTAATTCCAGGTCCGGATTTTCCCACAGGAGGACTGATACTCGGAAGAAAAGGTATAGAAGAAGCATACAGAACCGGAAGAGGTAAGATAAAGATCCGTGCCGTATGTGAAATTGAAGCTATGCAGAACGGAAAACATCGCATAGTTGTTAAAGAATTGCCTTATGTTGTTTATCGTTCAAGAGTAATCGAGAATATCGCCGAGCTTGTAAAAGATAAAAAGATTGACGGTATCACATATATAAATGATGCATCAGGTAAAGGTTCTACTGCAAAGATAAATATAGAATTACGAAAAGATGCAAATCCGAATGTAGTTCTGAATCAACTGTATAAGCATACACAGCTTCAGACAACATTTGGTGTAATTATGCTGTGCATCGTTAATGGTGAGCCAAAAACTCTTAATCTAATGGAGATATTAGAGGAATATCTCAAGCATCAGGTAAATGTTTTCACCAGAAGAACCAGATATGATCTGAATAAAGCTCAGGAAAGAGCACATATTTTAGAAGCACTTTTAAAGGCTGTTGATCATATCGATGAAATTGTGCATACCATCAGAGCGGCTGCCAATACAGAAGAAGCAAAACTTAATATTTCTGCAAAGTTTGGTTTTGATGATGTGCAGGCCCAGGCAATCGTTGATATGCGATTAAGAGCATTAACAGGACTCGAAAGAGGAAAGCTTAAGGAAGAATATGATGATCTTCAGAAAAAGATCGCATATTTTAATGAATTATTGAATGATCCTAAAAAAATGCTCGGAGTTATAAGAGAAGAAATTAATGTCATTGCCGACAAGTACGGAAATGAAAGAATGACTAAATTCGGTTTTGATGATTCATTGGATGATGAAGATCTGATTCCGGATGATGATACAGTCATCGCTGCCACTAGATTAGGATACATTAAACGTATGTCTCCTGAAAACTTTAAGCAGCAAAATCGTGGCGGAAAAGGCATTAAGGGCATGCAGACCATAAATGACGACATAATAGAAGATTTATTTATGACGACAAATAAGCATTATATTATGTTCTTCACAAATACCGGTCGCTGCTTCAGAATAAAGGCATACAAGATCCCCGAGGCATCAAGAACATCAAGAGGAACAGCCATGGTAAATCTTTTACAGCTGGCTCCTGATGAATATGTGACTGCATCATTTGCAATTGATGATGATTATGCAGAATCAGATCAGTACCTTCTCTTGGCAACAAAGAACGGAACTGTAAAGAAAACTCCAATCTCAGAGTATACGAACATAAGAAAATCAGGTTTGATAGCAATTTCACTAAGAGATGATGATCAGCTTATAGAAGCGAAACTCATCGATAAAGATGAAGATATCATGATCGGAACAAAGTACGGAATGGCTATACGATTTAACGAAAGAGATGTTCGTATAACAGGACGCAGTTCTTATGGTGTACGTGGAATTACATTAACAGATGATGATGTAGTTGTAGGTATGCAGAAAATCAGTCAGGGAGACTTTGTTCTTGTCGTATCCGAAAAGGGTATGGGAAAACTTACCAGTACTGATGAATTTAAGCTTCAGAAGAGAGGCGGTAAAGGATTAAGATGCTACAAAATAACGGAAAAAACCGGAAATCTTGTAGGATTTAAGCTGACTGATAAATCAAGAGAGATAATGTTGATAACAAATGAAGGTGTTATCATAAGAATGTCTTTAAAGGATGCTAAAGATATCGGAAGAAATACTTCAGGTGTTAAATTCATGAACATAGATCCTGCTTCAAATGTTGTTATAGCTTCAATTGCCAAGGTTAGAGAATCAACAACCGAGGCTGATTTAAGAAGAGAAGAAGAGGAGATAAATGAAGAATCTGATGATAATCAGGAGTAAAGTGATCTATACTTTATAAAGCATTAAAAAATAATAAGTAAACTGAAATGTGTATCTTAAATGACATGGATCTATAAAGATCCATGTCATTAATTTATTCATAATTTAGATTTGCAGGAATTAAGTAAATAAAATAGTATAAAGACTAGTTGACAGACAATTGTTTTATTGTTAAGATACTAAGGCACCTTAAAGAAGGGTGATATAAACGATCCTTAAACAAAACCTTGGTAGGGACGTTTGAAGAATAATAGATTTAAATCTATAATTCAAAGTGGAGTAGTACTCAAGAGGCCGAAGAGGCGCCCCTGCTAAGGGTGTAGGTCGGATAAAACCGGCGCGAGGGTTCAAATCCCTCCTGCTCCGTTTTAACTTTTAAAAAAGTTAAAAAAGCGTTTGACAAACAATCATAATTTTGATATTATGAGCGAGTTGCAATCGCAACTGAACCTTGAAAATCAAAGATCGATTAATACACAGACCCTGAAGATTCTATAAAGAAGATTCAGAAGCGGAGGATCTAATGTAGATCTGAAGCACGACCAAAAAAGGTCTAAAGCGAATAATACAATCGCAGTAAAGAAAACGGACAGAACAAATAAAGCCAAGCTTTTAGTT
>JAGAXP010000319.1 GCA_017940955.1 Oribacterium sp. | reverse complement strand
GCAATTATACAACAAAGATGCAGAATACTCCGGTGCGATAAATGCTATGACTACTTTGGTATGCATAGTTACGATGCCATTAATGACTCAACTATATATGTTAATGTAGGTGTGGAGTTATCGCTCACAACAATATTTTTTTTATTCTCCTGTGGTGGATAGCCTTGTCTGTTTTGGAGTTTTAGTGGGAAGAAATATGCGAAAAATGTCTTTATTTGACTGTGTATTTCAAAAGCTGTTTTATTCTACAATAAACATCAAAAGCAATGCATTATCACGTCATCTTATCTTGGTAATCTTCGACCATATTTTGATTATAGATCACAATGCGGAGGCCTTATGTAAAAAGCGGATATTATGATACACATAATATTCGTAAAATTGCTATGCATTCTCGTCAATTCCGCTTTTTATTGGCTGATATATGTTCTTTCCACGTCATTTATTAGCGGATTATCGCATTTAAACGTATAATATTAAAGACGTCTATAATCTTCTGCTAATAATAAATAAAAATATATGAGTAAAATATTTGTAATACCCGATGTACACCTAAAACCCTGGATGTTTGAAAAAGCATCGGAAATCTTATCTAAAAATCAATATGATGCCATTGTTCTTTTGGGAGACCTTGTAGATGATTGGGGAAAGGGACAGAACATTGCCCTTTATAAGGAAACCTTTGATGCGGCTATAAACTTTGTAAAAGAGCACACGGAAACATATTGGTGCTACGGTAATCATGATGTCAGCTATCTTTGGTATGCCATGGAAACAGGATTCTCATTTCTGGCAAGAGACACTGTGGTAGACGGGATTGAGAACCTAAGAAAAGTGATGAAACCTGGTCATGTAGAATATATCCATAGGTTTGACAAAACACTATTTTGTCACGGAGGACTCACGGAGAGTTTCGTGATCCAGCATTTCGGATATGTGGAAGTTGACATGGATTCTATTTTAACCAAGGTAAACTCCATGGGAAAAGACGATCTATGGAAAGATAATAGTCCATTATGGGCAAGACCACAGGAAGGTGCAATGAGACTATATGCTCCTGATTATCTTCAGGTGGTCGGACATACTCCTATGATGACGGCTGTCCAGGAAGGCAGTCTCCTTAGTCTCGATAACTTTTCGACATATAGAGACGGGAATCCGTACGGTGACCAAAGGTTTGTTTTCGTCGATACTGTTGAGAAGACATGGCAGTTTGCCTAAGGATAATATATATATATATATATGCGAGTTGCATTTGAAAGTATAAAAACCAGCTTATAGGAGGATTAGAAATGGCTTTTCTTGTAGGAATTATAGTTTTTGGATTTATTATATGGGCAATTGTATCCATGAAACGCGATGAGGATATAAGCAAGAATGGAATTGAAACCGACGCGGTTGTATCGCGTGTAGAAGAACACTCCAGTATCAACGAAGATAAGGAGAGTGATAACTACAAAGAAAAAGAATACACCTATACCTATTACGTCAAGTATCAGAATCAAAAGGGTGAAACGATTGAAGCAAAGCTTGGTCCCCAGCCGCATACACTTCAGCAGGGAAATAAAATTCGAATCAAGTATTCAACGAAAAACCCAAGCTATGTGCTCAGCGCCGGAGAATAATCAAAATCCCAAAATATGTAGAATTCTACAATTAATTAGATTGTCAAAGGTCGTGGGCGGTGGCTAATTATTACAGACTAATGGAGGCTTTAGAATGAAGACAGTATTATGCTACGGAGATTCAAATACCTATGGATTTGACTCTCGCAGTGGGCTAAGATATCCTTCCGATATCCGATGGACAGGGCGATTACAGCAATTACTGGGACAAGATTACAAGGTGATAGAAGAGGGCTGTAACGGAAGAACAACTGCTTTCGATGATCCAACAGAGCCTTGGAAAAATGGACTCCCATATCTGAGGCCCTGCCTTAATACACATAAGCCGATAGACATAGTGATACTTATGCTTGGGACTAATGATCTTAAAAATTGTTTCAATGTTTCAGCTAAAGAGATAGCAGAGGGTGCCGGAAAGCTTGTTGATGTCATCAAGGAATTTACCGCTGATAAACAGGGTTTTATCCCGAAGATCATTTTGGTATCTCCACCGGAAATAGGTGAAGGAATAAAATCATCTCCATTCAGCGAAAAGTACGATGAAGATGCAATAGAAAGTTCCCGCAGTTTCCCTGAGTATTACAAAAAAATAGCCGAAGATAAGGATTGTATTTTCCTGAAAGCTTCAGACTACGCAGAACCCTCAAGGAAAGATTCTTTACATTTGGCTCCGGAGGGGCATGAGGCATTAGCTGAAGCACTATATAAGACTATCATTTCTAACAATTGTTAAAGGCTCCGTAATAGGTCTACTTGAAAATTGTTTTAAAGAAGTCCTTTACTTTAGAACCGGTGCAAACTCTGTGTCCCTTCATCTGCACCTAAGTACTATTTTTAACCATTTTGGCGCGTTTTTGTGCCTGAAAAGCCCAAAAATCCTTCACCTAAAACAGAATTCTGGTTTAGGTGAAGGATTTTTAGTTCCAGTGATAGATTGGTTTTTTCTAATACCGTAAACTTACGTTCTATATTTATGTACAATTTTTTCAACCTGCCATGATGTAGACTTTAATCATTGAAAGAGTAATCACACATTACTCAGCGTCGTTTACACAATTTGCCAACTGGCAGGAAAGGATTCCTATGAAAACCGAAAGAGTATTAAGCATGGATGCTGACAGCAGGATTTACCACAAGCCAAATTGTCACTACGTAAAAATGATGTCCCCTAAGAACCGGATGTCCTTAGCCAAAGAAGATGCTCAGATTAGAGGATACCGCATCTGTAAATGTTGTAATTCAATGTCCTACCATTACAGAACGGAGCAAAACACCATCGAGTACTACAGAAAAAATAAAAAGATGGATTTCAAGTTCATAGATGGTGTTTTGTATGTAAAAACAGAGATTGGCTGCTGGAAACTTGTATATTCAAAAAGATTTGAGGATATAGTGCTTTACCATAGAAATACCGTTTCAGCGCCTGTGGATTTTGATTATCCGGAGAACGAACCTTATCACAGGCAAGTTGATGCACAATCTCGCCATATGATCAGCGGGTATCTCAACTACATTTATGAGCATGACAGGTATAAGGCTGCAATGGAACGTGGCGAGAAGAATTTCAGGTTCTCAAGCAAGAAGTATGCCCGTCATGAAGCAAAGGCTCATAGAAAGAGACAGCATAGAAGAGTAGAGCAACTTTTCATGTTACTTGAAAAAGGAGATTCCAATCTCTTCAAATTATCAATCTGCTAACAATACAAGAAACGAGGATGAATATCATGGATATATTTAGAACAATAGTCACGACAACTGCCTCTGTTGTTACATGGGAACTACTCAAAAGAAACGATGATAGAAATAAAAGTGAAAGTGAATACAGAAATATTAAGATCAAAAGAGATCTGATGGAAGAATTCTCTGCATCATGCGATAGGGCAGGCGTTGACATGAATTTTCAGCTAAAGAAACTGATAACTAATTTTAATAAAGAAGTGCAAGATCAGGAAAGATGATAGATTAATGACCGTATAGAAACGTCACAGACTTAATCGAGCTTATAATTGACACCGTATACGGTGTCAATTATAATGTTTATAGATATTAAATTTGGTAGGTGTATATATGGCAAAATGGGAAAAGCTGATTGAGAGATTGTACCGCCTTGACTCGTCAATTCGTTATGATGAACTTTCGAAAATACTGAAAGCATATGGATATAATTCCAACGAAACAAGCGGAGGATCCAGTCATGTTACATTCCGAAAGAAAGGATGCAATCCGGTGACGATTCCCAGACACAGCCCGATTAAAAAGGTATATATTGAGCTTGTGAAAAGTGTTGTCACGAGGGAGACACTTAATCAGGAAGAAACTCCGGAGGAATGAATATGAAAACAAATATAAAAAAGCCAAAGAAAACAATTGAAGATTATATGAAACTGCCATACAGAATGGTGATTGTTCCGGACGAAGAAGAAGGAGGATATACTTTGTATTTTCCTGATCTACCTGGTTGTGTTACATGCGTAGAGTCTTTGGATGAAGCTAAGACCATGTCTGAAGATGCAAAGAGAGAGTGGTTGATAGCAGCATTCGAGGATGGTATTGATATCAAAGAACCTCAGGAAGAATATTCGGGACAGCTACGCCTTCGTATGCCGAAGAGTCTGCATCGACAACTCTCCCGCAGAGCATCTGAGGAAGGTGTCAGCCTGAATCAATACGTTGTATACGAATTAGGACGGGCTGTGACGCGGTAATAGTTTTGGGTCGATTAGATTTGGCTGAAATGAAATAGTTATCGGGACCTTTTTGAGGGTATATTATGAAAACCCTTTAAAAAGGTCTTTTTCATGTGTTAAAAGAATTTCAGTTTCCTTTCAGCATACAAGAGCAAAATGAGTGATTAAAATGCCAAAGCTCATTTATAAAGCATATTACAGGAATATAATTTCTGATATTTCATATAAAAGTCGGCTTTTCTTCTTTTTTACTTAAAATAGAGTTTGAAAAATACAGGGTCATACAGGACAGATTGTTTGTGAGCGACTTTGATAAATTTCTGGAATTAGAGGAATCTGTAAAGGATATAGATGAGGAATAATAATGTGACCGAATAGACATTAAAACCAACCGAATAAGCAGAAATCATTGTAAACGTTGTCTTGCCATAGTAAAGTCAAATCATCAACAAGCGGAGTAAGAGAATCAACGGAAGATTCTTAAGAGCGATAAAAAAACGAGTTCTATGAAGGAGGAAACCAAAATGTCAGATAGCAAGAACCTTGAACTTAGTGATGAGATGATGGCAGCTGTAACAGGTGGAAATAGTGACATATCCGGTCCAAAGTATGAGATAGGCGACCAAGTAAACATCAAATTCGCAAATGATGAAGGTGTCGTAACAGTAGTTACAGGACATGTTACCGACAGAAAAAGTACTCCCGGTGGATGGCAATATCTTATCAGATACGAAGTAAACGGAACCACGTACGATCATTGGTATCCAGAAATAGCACTTTAATGTTGGAAGAGGAAACAACTAGGAGATAAGAAATGTCTTTTACAGAAGCAATCAGGTCAGTTCTCTCAAATTATAAAGATTTCAACGGAAGAGCAAGAAGAAGCGAATTCTGGTGGTACTATCTTTTTGAGTGTATCGTGAACTTTAGTCTTAGCGGTCTCAGTCATGCAACGGGAATAAAAGCCTTCGTCTGGGGAATCTACGTTTTTAATGTGGTTTTATTTATTCCGGGTCTGGCGCTACTTTTCCGCAGAATGCATGACACAGGAAAGAGCGCGTGGCTCCTACTTCCTTGTATTATTCCTGTCATAGGTCAGATATTCATGATGCTTTGGTTTCTTAAAGACTCCCAACCGGGGGAGAATAGGTGGGGACCTAGCCCGAAAGGTCATTTATAAATTAGTGTATGCTCAGTAACCGCCTGATTTTTTCAGACGGCTACCTCATAAAAATACTTGAACCTTGAAAATATCAAAATCAATTTTTGGAACAAAGAAAGCCTCAGGAGGCAATCTAAGTTCATGGATATGATCGACAGGGCTATAGAGCTTCGACTTGTTTCTTCAAGCTTGGTCATGATTAATCCAAGACCATGACTATGTTTTGATAATGCAAATTTTCGCTCTACCTCAATTCTGTCAACGCTATCCACGTACTCTGTATGTCCGACGGCAGATTGTGGGAGGCGGTAACTGCTGATTATTTTAGGCAGATATCACTCCCCGATCGTGCGGTATAAATACCGACCGCACGATATCAGCGGTGATACCGCAGATTGTTGTAGCCTTATTTCTAAAG
>JAGAXP010000318.1 GCA_017940955.1 Oribacterium sp. | reverse complement strand
GTAAGGATAATTTTCATCAAAATCTCCCTTGGTTACCACCGGTCCTAATTCCTCTGTGCGGATGGAGCCGGAACCCAAAAGGAAGATATCCAGTCCCAGGGCATCCTTTAGCATATCAGAATAGAGATCACCAAGCTCCGTTTCCTGTATTCTGGATGGATGGGTAAGCTTCTTTACAAATTTTGTGAGAATCCTGCCGTACTTTTCGTCTGTTACGTTCTTGTAATTCAGTATCAGGTCTTCGATATCCGGATCTCTCGGACAGGTTTTCTCGTTAATCGGAACCGGCCTCCAGGTGTAGCTGTCTATCTTGTTTTCATCGGTATCCACCAGGATGTCAAATCGTCCGATCTGGTCTGTACCTGTTCCTGCCTGAACAATAGGAATTCCGTTAACAACAGCAGGCTCCTCCAGGAAAGTATGAGAATGACCGCCTATGATAACGTCTACTCCCCATGCGGGATCCAGCATTTCTGCCAGCTTTTTGTCCTCTTCGAAGCCAATGTGTGTAAGCAGCACTGTGAAGTCAATGTCTATGGCATTGTAGGAATCACAGATTTTTCCGATTTCCTCCGCCGCATCTTCAAGGGTGATGAATGTACCGATGAGCTGATCCGACTTGCATTGCATCAGGGCAACCTCTGTAAGTATTCCTATGAACAGAATCTTCATTCCACCAACTTCCAATACCTTGCAAGGCTCAAAGAGTCTGGCGTAATTGGTCTTGATATGAAGGTTTGCATTAATTATCGGGAACTCAGCACACTTTTCCAGGAAAAGAAGGTGCGCAACTCCGTAATCAACCTCATGATTTCCCAGGGTTACTATATCCGGAGACAGCATATTCATGATCTGTATGGTTGACAGACCATGATATTCTGAGTCAATTACCGAACCTCTGAACATATCTCCGGCGATGCAGTAGAGAACATTCTCCTCCTCATTTCGTACCTTGCTGACATATCCCGACAGAAGGGATACTCCTCCCACCAGGTTCTCATCCACCTGCTCGGCCAGGAAATCACCATGCATGTCGTTTGAATGCAATAGTGTTAACTTCTTCAAATTCTTCATAAATACCCTTCCTTATTGTGATCACCGTCCCATTGAGATTCTGTTTTAGAACGAAACGGTGACACATCTCATAATAAACTTTTTTACTTATCTTCCTTTTTCGATCAACGCCTGTTTTGCTTCCTCTGTTAAATGAAGCTTAAGTCTTCCCTCAACCTTTGCGTCCTGATGCTGACCCAGCTGAAGGATCTCCTCTATAACCTGGGCACAGGAAGTTGCAATAGAGCGGTGCCTGTGATTTTCATCAATTTCAGAAATCTCCAGATCGAAGGAATCCTTAAGGTTATTGAAGTGATATTCCTGTAAACCGATGGTAAATATCTGATCATCCTCAACAGGCTTTCCCTCGTAATCAAACTTTAAGAATGAATGGGTCACCATATCGTACTCTACGGAAAGATCCTTTGAAACCTGATAAAACTCTGTATGCTCACCAAAGAAAGCCTCGTCTCTCAGCATTCGCTTGATTCCATGCTTAAGCTGTTTTCCGGTCCAGTAGGTAAGTATCACCTGGTCATCATAAGGGAAGGTTTCCATGAGATCCCCCTTAGTAACAACCGGGCCAAACTTCCTGGTACGTATAGATCCGGATCCGATAAGGAAGAGGTCTACACCAAGAGATGACTGAAGTATATCCGCAAAAAGATTTCCTACTTCTGTTTCCATATAGCGGGATGGGTTGGAAAGCTCTCTTGTAAGCTTTGTCAGTACAAGACCATATTTCGCGTCAGTCTGATCCTTATAATTCTTTATGAAATCCTCCAGAGCCTCATCTCTCGGACAATTATCGGAATTAATGGGAATCGGCTTCCATGTAAAGCTGTCTATCTTATTCTCATCGGTATCCACCATGATATCGAAACGTCCGATCTGATCTGTTCCTGTTCCTGCCTGAACGATAGGTATTCCGTTAACCATGGCAGGCTCCTCCAAAAATGTATGGGAATGGCCTCCGATGATTACATCAACACCCCAGGCAGGATCCAGCATCTCTGCCAGCTTCTTATCTTCTTCAAAACCTATATGTGTCAGCAGCACGGTGAAGTCTACATCCAGGGCATTGTAGGTGTTGCAGATCCTTCCAACTTCCTGAGCCGCTTCTTCAACGGTTATGAAGGTACCAACGAGTCCATCCTTCTTGCAATCATTCAATACCGACTCTGTAAGGATACCTATAAACAGCACCTTCATGCCCCCTACTTCTATCACCTTACAGGGGTCAAAGAGTCTGGTGTGGTTTGTCTTGACATGAAGGTTTGCATTTACGATAGGGAACTCTGCGCATTTCTCAAGAAATAAGAGATGGGCAATTCCGTAATCAACCTCATGATTTCCCAGGGTTACAATGTCGGGAGCCAGCATGTTCATGATCTGTATGGTAGACAATCCCAGATACTCAGAATCAATGATGGAACCTCTGAACATATCTCCGGCAATGCAGTAAAGGACATTCTCCTCTTCCCTGCGCACCTTGCTGACATAGCCTGACAGCATTGATACTCCTCCCACCAGATTCTCATCCACATGCTCTGCAAGAAAATCTCCATGCATGTCGTTTGAATGAAGCAGTGTCAATTTCTTCAAGTTACTCATAAAACCTCCTGTTTTCCTTAAGCTTCAAGACCGGCCGATCGGTCTGATAACCCTTTTTACCTTACTGATTCTTCCATTATTTCGCTCATATTATTTAAATTATACCATTAGTATACGTGGAACGAACTTTAAAAAAGAATTATTTTCCTTGAAATTTAAAAAAGGAGATGATTTAATCATCTATCTTATATATAAAAAATAATCATGATAGGTAATCCAATGGGGACGGTTCTCTCCGACGAGAACCGTCCCCATTGGATTTCTGGATTTCCATTTATCATTAATCAGCAGAACTGCAGGTTATGAGCAAATGCTCCCCGGCGACATCATTATAAACCTTGCAGGTATTTTCAAGCATTTCATAAACATGTACGATTCCCCTAAGCTTTTCGTCATCCTCAAATCCTTTCACAATGTCCTTATACTTTGCAAGTCTTTCCGTGGCAAAATGCAGAGTCTTTTCGTTTTGGAATACAGCAGTATAAAGAATCTCAGCTTCCACAAGATCCTGGAAGATATGGCTTCCATAGGAAAGCTCAGGGTTATAGCCGGCTCTTGATTCCTCTGTTTCGCATATAATCTCATAGGCACTTATATCTGAAAATGCCGTAGGGACTCCGAGCTCGGGTGACGAAGTGCCAACTCTTCCCGGAACTATCAGCATCATATGCTTATTCCTGTCACGGTAATGCCAGTTTATCTTCCTGATAAGCTTAGCCACGAGATGCTTTTCACTGTAAGGCATGTTGTAATATTTTACCGGATCAACATAAACTATCAGGTCAAGTTCTGCTGCCTTGCACATGCCCATGGAGGAGCCTTTGCTTTCAAGCAGGATATTTTCTTCCGGAATGCCCGGCGGAATAATGGTTCCCGCTTCACTCTTCTGCACCTGGAGCGGTCTGCACTGGAGAAGATCAATGGAATACTCACCGCTTTCGGAAATATTAATGGTAAATTCGATATCCACCGGGTAATCATATTCTTCCTGAATGCAGCTAAGCATACGCTTCATCTGTGACATCAAAGTCTCGTTCGCCACAAGTCCTTTACAGGATATGAATTCCACATCCCGGTCTCTTCCTATCTCCCTGAGTCTCCGTTCCGCATCATAATCATGCTCCAAAAGGATTTTATGAAGATACTTCGGGATATCCGACAGCATATCATAAAGAGTTAGTTTTTTTAATTTTTTCTCAGACATATCTATAACTTCAGCCTTGCCCTGGGAAAACTTGTGTTTATCAGCTGATGAGGAATAGTTGGATTTTTCCGGCATGTCCAGATTCACGATCCTTGGATAGGAGCCTTCAGTTCTGTCCACGGCGGAGGTGCCTAGTCCCATAACCAGCCTGAGCATCCCGGCTGAGGGATCCGAATCCTTCATTACACGATAAGGGCTGAAGGAATAGCCCACACCTGCTGCGCAGGGCATGTAGTAGGATCCGTAATATGATCCCGATACCCTCTGAATAAGAAGGGCCATCTGTTCATCCCGCTTGTCAAGTCCGCGACGCTTACGGTAATCAAGAGCAGAAAGTCTCATAGAGCTTGCGTATACCACTTTTATGGCATGCTCAAATTCATTTAAACGTTCCTCCAGGCTGCCTCTATTCACACAAAATACGGATTCATATTTACCGGCGAAAGCATTACCAAAACCATCCTCCAGGATACTGCTGGACCTGATAATGTATGGATCCTGACCATAGTACTCGATGATTCTTACAAATTTTTCCCGCATAACTTCAGCAAAACTACCATTTAATATCTTCTCAGCAAACTCCGGAGCAAGCTCGAAATACCCCTCTTCCGTACGCTGGTTGACTCTCAGATCCCAGAGATTGTTATCAACTATGTAGGTATAGTAAACATCAGACCCCACGTAGAAAGAATCATGAGGTTCCAGAACTTCGCTGATGTCCGGCTCCTTATTTTTTATAATGGCTCTGGCCAACAGCATTCCACAGGCTTTTCCGCCTATCATTCCGGTACCGATCATGTGATCTCTCACAGCGAAATAGTCGTCAGGAGTAAAATGCTTTTTTACCATAAGCCTCATTTTTTCATCACGGGTCATCATGATATTACACATCCTGGAGCAATCCTCGGTAACATCCGCTCCGCTTTCTTTTTTCAGCTTAACAAGATTAAAGAATCTGTCCCAGGAATCAGAATACTGCTCCTCAGCAGAACGCTGTGCCTGTCCCAGAGCATGATAAAACCTGCTGGATTTCACTCCGTCAAGTATAGGCCTGAATTCGCTTATGGCCGGGTCATAGATGTGCGGCAGAAACATTGTCTCCGAATTCCTGTTCCAGACCTTTTCGGGACGGACATAAATGTTTTTGCTGTCCGAATAAACATCAAAGAAAAGCTGTGTGGTATCGAGGATCTTGTTGATGGCCTGAACTGAATGCTTTCCTCTTATGATGGGAAAAAATGCCACCGTATCCAGGATAAAGAGGAAGGGACAGGTTACCCTAAAAAAATTGCCCATCATAAGATCCGTTGCCCAGGCAGCCTGAAGTTCGGAAAGACAGTCAAAGACATAGAAGGCATCCTTTCCTTCCTGCTTTATGTAATTATGTATGTCCACTGTGAAGGTTTCAAATCTGTGGGAAAGGGGCACCGTTATGGTTTTTATCTCCGGTCTGTCTTCCAGGAGTGGCTCGTGACTCGCAAATCTGAAATAAATAATGTTACGCCTGTCCTCTATCGCCTGTTTTATAAAAGGCTCCATAAACAGTTTGAACTGGGATAATTCAGAAACCCGCCATACCACATTATCGCCCATACGAATATTATCAAGTGCCTGATCCATCTCCTGGATTCCGCTTTTTACTCTGTCAAAAGAAGCCATGGTTTCTCCTTTCGTATAAATACAAAAAGACGCCCCATCCCGACAGGATGAAACGTCTTTGTTTCCTCTGCTTATTTATATATCCATCTTAACATTTTGCATAAGCTGACGCAACGATGTCTTCCTTTGATCCCCTGACAGGGCTCAATAACCGTAAGCAGCTTACACACACTTCATACAGGCTGCCGATACTTTTCGAATATCTGTTTTCATTTGACACTTAAAAATCCATCGAAGAAGATTCTCACCAACAGGGACCTTCTCCGGTGGATTTTTCGCCTTGTACCATCCTTATACAAAACTTATACCGGGCTCGTACATTTTTACACATAACTTATATGAAAAATGTGATGATATAAGTATAAAAAAGACTCACGTAGTTT
>JAGAXP010000317.1 GCA_017940955.1 Oribacterium sp. | reverse complement strand
TCTGTTATTCCGCAAATGCCTGAATAATCAAAGTCAAAAGAAATGTCTTCCAGTTGATTCAAATCGCTGAATATACTGATTTTGCTGAATTTTGTAACGCCTGTAATAAAAATGAACTTAATGTGAGCATCTTCACTTTTCAGGTTACTGAAAACTCCTTTAAAAAGTGCTTTATTACGTTCCACCAGTTCAATGTTTTCAACACATTCCAAGAGTGGTTTATCATATTCATCAACCAGAATAACGCATCTCTTACCTGTTTGACTGTGTGCTTCTCTTATAACGCTTTTAAATCTCAAAGCCAGTGATTTATTATGATCTGATGAAATATCATATCTCTTTTCCCATTCACTTATATTGTATTCCAAAATACCTTCAAGTGCCGTATTCTCAGTATAGTCATCACCGTTGAAGTCAAGATACAAAACCGGATACTGCTGCCAGGCATCAGGATCATCCTTTTCAAGCCTTTCTATTTCAAGTCCTTTAAACAGCTCTTTTTTTCCTTCCCAATATGCTTTAAAGGTGGAAAGCAGGAGAC
Source organism: Oribacterium sp. (assembly GCA_017940955.1). The sequence goes on along the minus strand of JAGAXP010000317.1, from coordinate 84,389 downwards.
TTTTTCCAAAACGTCTTGGACGACTCAAAAAATAAGGCACATCAGTATGTACCAGTTTATAAATAAATGAAGTCTTATCTATATAGAGATTATTACTTTCCCTGACTTTCTCAAAGCTCTGGATTCCCACAGGTAATTTTCTGTCAGTCATCACTACGTTCTTCCTCCTTCGCTTCCTTCATTCATAAATCTCCATTCCATCTTATCAGCATAACCAAGCCGGAACTGTATCTGAAAAAGAGACGCACTTATACGAATAAAGTATATCAAAATGCTCGCAAGATTGTAAATATTGCTTAATGAAACGGAAATACAGTACCAAAACAGTAAAAAAAAATACGTCCGGCGCGAGGCCCCTGTTGACTCAAAGTCCGTTCCAACAAAAACTTACAAAATCGGTGAAATCTTACAAAATAAAAATATTTTTCTTACTTTTTGATATTTACAAAATCACTTCCACATGTTAACATTAAATCAAGATAAAGAACGAGTTAACACATCACCTGACGAGAAAGGGTGATCGAGGTTAACAAAAGCGATGATGATCCGTCGAGATCATATAAAACATCACTTCAGAAAACTGTAGAAATGAGAGGTATGAAAACGATGACGCCAGCACAGTTATCGGATGATATCCTCGGACTTCAGGTAAGGTAATGTAGAGATTATGATAACAGCACGTCAAGTGGTCATGTTATTCAGCTGAGGAGTGTTTCTCCTATGATTTAACCTTCTTGAAACGTGGAAATCATCTTCGGAACATATTAAAAAGTTAACGATTGGTCTTACAAATCTATTTATTACCGGGTATAGAAGCAGACATAGCACAAAGCTTTGTCGAAGTAAGCTATCATACCTAATACAATGAAAGGAGAATACTCCGTTGTATTAGTTAGCCGAAAATAGAATATTGATTAAGAAACTTGTTAAATTTTAATATTAAAAGGGTCCTTGAAGCGAGGACCCTTTTGTATTGCATATAAAAACCGGCCTTTTAGTTCTTTTTTCCAACCATATCCGTTGCCAGATTAATGAGTACCTCCACCATCTTCCTCATGGAATTGATATTGAGATACTCATAAATTCCGTGGTAGTTCTCGCCGCCGGTTGAAAGGTTCGGACAAGGCAGTCCCATAAAGCTGAGTCTCGCTCCGTCTGTACCTCCGCGGATAGGCTTTGTCACAGGCTCAACTCCTGCTTTTCTGAATGCTTCTTCCGCTGCGCTGATGAGATACATATTGTCCGGCTCGATCTTTTCACGCATGTTGTAGTACTGATCTTTAAGAACCACCTCTACATGCGCCGCTGTATCCTTGTACTTCTCATTGAGCCTGTCGGCAACACTTTGGAAAAGTTTCTTCTTCTCCTCAAACTTCACCTTGTCATGATCTCTGATGATATAGCTCATCTTTGTCAGAACTTCATCACCCTCGATACCTGTGAGATGAAAGAAACCTTCGTAGCCCTCTGTAGTAGAGGGGCGCTGGTCCTCGGGGAGCAATGCATTGAACTCCATAGCTACAAGCGCCGCATTGATCATCTTGTCCTTTGCATCGCCGGGATGAACATTAACACCTGTGATCTCAACCTTGCCGGATGCAGCATTGAAATTCTCATACTCGATCTCACCGAGTGTTCCGCCATCAACAGTGAATGCAGCCTCTGCACCGAAGTCTGCCACATCAAAAAAATCCGCACCTTCTCCGATTTCCTCATCCGGTGTGAAGCCGAGCAGAATCTCGCCGTGCTTTACTTCAGGATGAGTAAGGAGGTACTCTGCCATGGCCATGATCTCGGCATCTCCCGCCTTGTCATCCGCACCGAGAAGCGTGGTACCGTCGGTCACCAAAAGGTCTGCGCCGATCATGGTGTTAAGCTTCGGAAATGTCTTTGGTGACAGGACAATCTTCTTCTCTTCATTAAGAACGATATCTCCGCCCTGATAATTCTTTATTTCGCGGGGATTAACACCGGTATCACTTGCCGCCGGGGATGTATCCATATGTGCTATAAATCCAAGCTTCGGAGTTGTCTCGGCCTCTTCCCCGCTAAGGTTTGACGGGATCCTTCCGAACACATAACATTTGTCGCTCAGACGGACATCATGAACTCCAATCTCCTGCATCTCTTTAACGAGAAGTCTCGCAAGATCGAACTGTTTCTCTGTGGATGGGTGAGTTCCGCTTGTCTCACTTGACTGTGTATCTATCTTTGCATATCCGATAAATCTTTCTAAAACGTCCACTAAATTTCACCTTTCTGGTTTAGTTTTTATACCATTGATTTTTCATATGCCCATGGAATCATATCTATTTTTTTCAGCGCTGGTACAGCACATGGAATCACATCTATGTTTTTACCCGTACTGGTACAGCACATGGAATCCGGGGCCGAACATTGGCATTTCTTCATATTCCGAATGCTCAGCTATCCAGTAAATCCTCTTCCTTTTTAAATGTAAGGGTAGTGTCCCTCTCACTGAAGTGATTGCCAACAGCAACATAGCTGTCGCATTTAACAGGCTTAAGCTCGGTAAGATCATAAGGTGTCTCCTGATAAACGAAATTAAGCCAGTTTGTGTAGGTACAGTTTGAGGTGGATCTCCAGCTGAGGATCGGCTCCTGTGCGGGGTCATCATTCTTATAGTAGTTAATCGGGATATCGGGATTCAGCCCCTTTGCAACATCTCTCTTGTACTCTTTATCAAGGTCGTACTTGTCGTACTCGGAATGTCCGGTGATAAAAATCTGTCTGCTGGAGCAGGCAAGAACCATGTAAATGCCGCCTTCCTCGGGATCCACAGAATCAGCCACCACATAGAGCTCCGGATTTTTATGAACTGCATCCTCGTCTATACCTGTGTATCTGGAAATGGGGACATAGAAGTAGTCATCCATTCCTCTCATGATCATCTTCTTGCGGTGAAGAACCTTCTGACGGTAAATGCCGGAAAGCTTCTTCGGAAGCATTACCTTCTCAATGCCGTAATGGTAGTAAAGACCTGCCTGAGCAGCCCAGCATATATGGAATGTAGAGAATACATGGGTGAGGGACCATTCCATGATCTCCTTAAGCTCATCCCAGTACTCAACCTCCTCGAAAGGCATCTTCTCCACCGGCGCTCCCGTAATGATGAGACCGTCAAAGTATTCATCCCTGATCTGTTCCAGTGTTATATAGAATTTGTTAAGGTGGGAAGCATCCGTATGCTTTGACTCATGGGTTGCCACCTTCATAAAAGTAATTTCCGTCTGTATGGGAAAATTGGAAAGTACTCTCAGAATATCAAGTTCTGTATCCTCTTTCAACGGCATCAGATTCAGGATACATATACGAAGTGGTCGTATCTCCTGAGACTGTGCACGCTTTTCGTCCATAACGAAAATGTTTTCGCTTTCCAGTATATGTTTAGCCGGTAAATCATTTTGTACTTTGATCGGCATATGAACATCCCCCTTTGATAAAGTTTCTGACGCACCGAATATAAGTATACAATATTTTTGATATAAATTTACATTAATCTCATATTAATTTGGTCAATGTTTTAGATGAGACAACAGCCCCCAGGATCCATAGACTGAACTGTTGCCAGATGAGTCCGGACTAAAAACAGATAATCATAGCATAAACATTTATAAAAATCAGACAAATGCCGATAAATGTAATATGGGTAAACCGTGCGGCTATATGTTTTTTACATAATGGTTGACAAACCAGATTTTATTGCATACAATATGCCGTACAAATGAATACTTATTCAGAGTCGGTGGAGCTACATAGGAGCTATGAAACCGCAGCAACCCCGGGAAAACCGGAAGGTGCTAACCTGAGCGAACTATTTTTTGTTTCGAACAATAAGAGGATGCTTATTACAAGCCAGTCGATTGTTCGACCGGCTTTTTTTGTATCATAATGCGTCCGGTTGTACCTTGTGCTTTAACCGGCATACATCCGGCCTTTATATACATCAAGCAGAAGGAGTTTTCTCCAACCTGATTTCAGGTATTTCGAAACACCAGGACGCCATGCGTCAGAAAGGAATTATTTATATGTTATTTTCATCAGAACAGGTATCAAACGGACACCCCGACAAGATCTGCGATCAGATTTCAGATGCCATCGTAACAGATATCTTACAGCATGATAAGGCAGGCCGTATTGCAGCCGAGACAACCATTAAGGACTGGGAGGTATCCGTCCTTGGAGAAGTTACCACAAATTACGAGCCGGACTACGAGAAGCTTGCCAGAAACGTTCTCAGGAATATCGGTCTCACAGATGTTGATAAATACACCATCCGCATCCTTATCTCAAAGCAGTCACCTGATATCGCTATGGGCGTTGATAATGACGGCGCCGGTGATCAGGGTATGATGTTCGGCTATGCCACAAACGAGACTGAAGAGCTTCTTCCTATCCCTTATGTTCTTTCAAACAGAGCACTTCTGAAGCTCAGAGAGTTCAATATCAAGGACGGCTTCAAGAAGTTACGTCCTGATGCCAAGGCTCAGGTATCATTTGACTATGATACGCACCGCATCGATACCTTCCTTATTTCAACCCAGCATGCTGAGGAGACAACTCTTGATGAGGTTCGTGAGATAGTTTCCGGTATCATGAAGGAGACTGCAGAGGAAATGGGTCTCAATACCGATTTCCGTATTCTGGTTAATCCTACAGGACGTTTTGTAATGGGTTCTTCATTCGCAGATTCAGGTCTTACAGGACGTAAGATCATCGCCGACACCTACGGCGGAGCTGCTCACCACGGAGGCGGAGCCTTCTCCGGAAAGGATCCAAGTAAGGTTGACCGTTCAGCCGCTTACATGGCTCGAAAGATTGCAAGAGATATCGTAAAGGCAGGAAAGGCTGACCGCTGCGAAGTACAGCTTGCCTATGCCATCGGTGTTGCAGAGCCTGTATCAGTTTACGTTGACTGCTTCGGAACAGAAAAAGAAGACCGAAACAAGATCTGGGATGAGATCAAGCATGATTATGACCTTACCCCAAAGGGCATCATCAATTCCCTGAAGCTTAGAGATGTTAACTATAACCTCGTTTCAAGCTACGGACACTTCGGAAAGCCTGAGCTTCCCTGGGAACAGTAATAATACGAGAACAGTTTAAAAAAATATGTTAAAATAGTGCAGTCACATAAGTGGCTGCATTTTTTATTGATTCAATGTTATCCACCGGGGACGGTTCTCGCCGGGGAGAACCGTCCCCGGTGGATAACTCCAATAAACTATAGGGGGCTTTAATTGAAGTTTTCAACCGATAATTCCAAAAATAAAAAGCATACACTATGGCATGACTGGCTTACCTACGACTTCATAGTTGGAATAGCGCTTCAGCTTTTGCTGTATTTTGTAGCCATGTTCGTTTGGTCCATGAGATTCCCAAAACTGTCCTTTGAACGAACTCCTATATTGAATGTTCATTACCTTGTCATGTTTCTGCCATTTATCGTCGGAGTCTTCGGGTTATGGGCCAGAACCTATGAGCTTCCGGTCTGGGCAAAATTTTTCACAAAAGTCTCCCTTCCGGTGCTGATACTTGGTGTAATCTCAGCTGTAGTTTTATGTATAGTACCGCCATATTGCTCCAGTACCACAAAAACTGAGCAATACATGATTGTAGACAGAGATGTGGATGCAGAGAGCTTTGACATATGCAGGCAAATATTTCCCTCCCACATATCAGGAGCATCTTCAAACACCTCCTACCGCTACTACAAATACAGCAGTATCCTGGAAGACGACTTCCACCTGAGCCTCGGGGAAACCCTTACTTCCGACCAATTCAACGAAGAACGCAACCGCATTCTTTCCCTTGATATCCTGAAAGATGCCGATCTTTCCACTTCAAAAGATATCACACTCATAGACACCACACTGAACGGTGATTTGATAGTTCACATCACCCTCGATTCAGCCTACAACCGGATAATATATGCCGCAGGTTACAACCGAATCAAATAACAGCAAAAGGCCGGTCCCGAATGGAACCGGCCTTTCAAAAAGATATAATTACTTGTTGTAATTAACGATTTTACCGAAGTCAGGCTTAAGTGAAGCTCCACCGATAAGTCCGCCATCGATATCAGGCTTGGATAAAAGATCAGCAGCATTGCCTGCATTCATTGATCCGCCGTACTGAATACGAACCTCCTCAGCAGTATCTTCATCATACAGCTTTTCAATAAGGTCACGGATAAGCTTGCAAACCTCTTCAGCCTGATCTGAAGTAGCTGTCTCGCCTGTTCCGATAGCCCAGATAGGCTCGTATGCGATAACAAGCTCCTTAACCTGATCAGCAGTAACTCCGTCAAGATCCCAGGTGATCTGTCTTTCAATCCACTCCTTGTAAGTACCGGCCTTACGAAGTGCTAAAGACTCACCGCAGCAAAGGATAGGCTTAAGACCTGAAGCAAATGCCTTCTTAACCTTTGCATTGATAAGGATATCATTCTCACCGAAGATATCTCTTCTCTCCGAGTGTCCGATGATGATGTACTCAACACCTGCATCCTTAAGCATAGGAGCTGAAATCTCACCTGTGAAAGCACCCTTGTCCTCAATATAGAAGTTCTCAGCACCAACATGAACATTGGTGCCTTTAACAGCCTCAACTACAGGGATGATATCAATTGCAGGTACACAGTAAACTACGTCTACATCATCATTCTGTACAAGTGGCTTTAATGTCTCAACAAGCTTAACAGCCTCTGAAGGAACCATGTTCATCTTCCAGTTTCCGGCGATAATTTTCTTTCTCATATAAACTCCATTCTATATATGACTTACCGTCATACATCAGAAAATATTCTCTGTTTTTCTAAATCAATCTTTCCGAAGAACATCTCATGTCCTCCGGAAAGACGTTAACACTATATTACTTGTTGTCTGCAGCAACTACGCCCGGAAGCTCCTTACCCTCAAGGAACTCAAGAGAAGCTCCGCCACCGGTTGAGATGTGTGTCATCTTGTCGCCGTATCCAAGCTGGTTAACAGCAGCTGCTGAATCACCGCCGCCAATGATTGTTGTAGCATCTGTATCTGCAAGAGACTTAGCTACTGACTTTGTTCCGGCTGCAAGAGTAGGGTTCTCAAATACACCCATAGGTCCGTTCCAAACAACTGTCTTTGCTGTCTTAACAGCATCTGCGTAAAGCTCCTGTGTCTTAGGTCCGATATCCATACCCATTCTGTCTGCAGGAATCTTGTCGATATCAACAACTGTTGTGTCGATAGGTCCGTCGATTGGCTCAGGGAAGTGATCTGTTGTAACAGCATCTACAGGAAGAAGGAGCTTCTTGCCAAGCTTCTCAGCCTTCTCGATCATTTCCTTGCAGTAATCAACCTTAGTCTCATCGCAAAGAGATGTACCGATCTCATAGCCCTGTGCCTTTGCAAATGTATAAGCCATACCACCGCCGATGATAAGTGTATCGCACTTCTCAAGGAGGTTTGAGATAACATTAAGCTTATCGGCAACCTTAGCACCGCCAAGGATAGCTACGAATGGACGTACAGGATTCTCAACAGCCTGTCCAAGGAACTTGATTTCCTTCTCCATAAGGTAACCAACAGCGTGAGGACCGTTAAGGAACTGTGTAACACCAACATTTGAGCAGTGTGCTCTGTGAGCTGTTCCGAATGCATCGTTTACGAATACATCAGCGATAGAAGCAAGGTCCTTTGAGAAAGCCTCTCCGTTCTTTGTCTCTTCAGCTCTGTAACGTGTGTTCTCAAGAAGGATAACGTCTCCGTCCTTCATCTCAGCTACAGCGGCCTTGGCATTGGCTCCAACAACCTCAGGATCGGCTGCAAACTTAACTTCCTGTCCGAGAAGCTCTGAAAGTCTCTTAGCTACAGGAGCAAGTGTCTTTGAAGGCTTGTCCTCCTCTGTCTTAACCTTTCCAAGGTGTGAGCAAAGGATAACCTTTCCGCCGTCAGCGATAAGCTTCTTGATTGTCGGAAGTGCTGCTACGAGTCTGTTCTCGTCTGTGATCTTGCCCTCTTTCAGAGGAACGTTAAAGTCACATCTGCAAAGTACTCTCTTGCCCTTAACATCGATGTCATCGACTGTTAATTTGTTTAATCCTGCCATATTGATCTCCTTTTTGGAAGGTACTTCCTTCCGTATATTATTTTTAATCTGATTATAGGAATAAATGAACGATATGTATGTTTTTTCACAAAAGCATACTGTTCTTATAAGTGATCATGAACGATAAAGATTTATAGTCCCAATCACCTGATATAGAATTGATTCTTCTTAAAAATCTTAAAAAAAGAGGCCAGGCCCATATAGGCCGGACCTCTTCAAAGTCATGTCTTATTTATCTTTCAAGGATAATTACTTATTAAGAAGGCTTCCGAAGTGCTTGATAGTACGAACCATCTGGCTTGTGTATGAGTTCTCGTTGTCATACCATGAAACAACCTGTACCTGTGTGGTTCCATTGTCAAGAGGAAGAACCATTGTCTGGGTTGCATCAAAGAGAGAACCATATCTCATTCCTACGATATCAGATGAAACGATCTCATCCTCGTTGTAACCGAAGCTCTCATTGCTTGCTGCCTTCATAGCTGCATTGATCTGATCCTTTGTAACATTTCCTTCAACAACAGCTGTAAGGATAGTTGTGGAACCTGTAGGTGTCGGAACACGCTGAGCAGCGCCGATGAGCTTTCCGTTAAGCTCAGGGATAACAAGGCCGATTGCCTTAGCTGCACCTGTTGAGTTAGGAACGATGTTGCATGCTGCTGCACGTGAACGTCTCTTGTCGCCCTTTCTCTGAGGTCCGTCAAGTGTCATCTGATCGCCTGTGTAAGCGTGGATTGTGCACATGATACCGGACTTGATAGGTACAAGATCGTTGAGAGCCTTAGCCATAGGAGCCAGGCAGTTTGTTGTACAAGAAGCTGCTGAGATGATCTTGTCATCAGCTGTAAGGTTCTGGTGGTTAACATTATATACGATAGTAGGAAGATCATTTCCTGCAGGAGCAGAAATGATAACGTGCTTAGCGCCTGCATCGATGTGAGCCTGTGACTTATCCTTGCTTGTATAGAAACCTGTGCACTCAAGAACAACGTCTACACCAAGCTGTCCCCAAGGAAGGTTCTTAGCATCAGCTTCCTTGTAGATTGTGATCTTCTTTCCGTCAACAGTGATTGAATCCTCACCGTAAGAAACCTTGTCACAAAGCTCGTAACGACCCTGTGTGCTGTCGTACTTAAGAAGGTGTGCAAGCATCTCAGGGCTTGTAAGATCGTTGATCGCAACGATTTCAAATCCCTCTGCACCAAACATCTGTCTGAAAGCAAGACGACCGATACGGCCAAAACCGTTAATAGCAACTTTAACTGCCATAGTAAATATCCTCCTGATACTTTTAATGATATGTAGTTAAAAATCAAGTGAAAACCGTTTTCACTTTTGTTCTTGATGCACGACTCACATACCCTTGGTGCATCAGTTGATTGATTCTCTCTCAATCAGCACACTAATTGTATGTCATGAAATGTATTTTTGCAAGTGCAAAACGACGTTTTTGTGAAATTTTTCACATCCTCTGTTTCGGTTTCATTTTTTACCATCATCTTCTTTGTTAGTTTCAGTGTCTTGTACATCCTGCTCCTCGGAATCCGATGTCTTTTCAGGATCCGCGCTGTCGGACTCCGATTCCTCTACTGTTGTTTCTTGAGACTCCTCTTCCTTTCCTTCTGCATTATCAGATGTATCCTGAACCGCATCATCTGCCGCTTCATCCGTCTTATCTGATCCATCGTTTTCAACTGCATCATCCGACTTGTCCGAATTCTCATTTTCAACTGCATCATCCGACTTGTCTGATCCCTCGTTTTCAACAGCACCATCAGGCTTGTCTGATTCTTCACTTTCAGCAGCATCTATCTGCTTATCAGTATCTACATTTTCCGCAGCTTCATCTTCCGATGATTTCTTTATAGCTGCTATACGGTCATCTTCCGCATGTGAAGGGTCTTCCTGATCATTCTCATCAGGATTTACCGCCGTTTCATGAGTTCCTCCTGTTTTCCATGTATCCTCCTCTTTTACTGTAGACTGAACAATATCACTGCTGTCTATGATTTCCAGTGCCGCAGGCTCTGTCTCTTCATCTGTTATGGGGGTTTTCAGTTCTGTGTCGAAAGGCAGCAGTATGGAGCCGTTGGCAAATGTTTCTTCCCCGTTCTTTTCCGTCAAAGTATCACTTACATTTTTAAGGCAGTTCAGAAGACCCACACAGAAATCTGCCGAGTGCTCGTCAACAGTACCATCTTTTGCCGCTATAAATCTATCCGCAAAATCCCTGGTATCTGTGAAGTCTCCACCGGAGATATACGAGATGACCGAATCAAGGTTTGAGCCGAGATGAAGCTCTTCAAGAATAAAATTGAGTCCTCCTCTCAAAGCCTCCGAATCATACATTCCGTTCTCATCTACATAATCGTCAAATCCTTCCACACAGTTTTCTTTTCTGACTGCAAGCCCGGAAAGGTACATGACCGCAAGATATCCGCTGCAGTATGCGCTCAGGAGATTATTGTCCTTGTCATAGTATTTATCTTCACTGTTGATACTGGGGTGCTCACCGTTTTCCTCACTGTAGTTAAGGTAATAATCAACCAGCAGATCCCTGGAAAACATAGCCTGCAGTTCACCATTTCCGTTATCGTCTTTCCTCATCAGCGAGTACTGATCGTGTCTCAAAGTGTAATCATTATCCACAACAGACGCTGTTCCCTCTATAAACCAGTTCGGAAATTTATTGGAATCTTCATTGTTATTATCATATCTGCTTCCATTAAACGTAAGACCCTCCATGCCTGTTCTTGTATAATCATCCATAAAGGCATGCATCATCTCGTGAGTCATGTTGTTCTTTAGCTCATCGATCGCGCCGTCCTTGTATTCACCGTTTTCATCCAGTATTTCGTCTATATTAACTCCTACGAAATAACCATAGACGTCATCTGACTTGTAACTGCCCTGAACATATGCGCTTGCATTCTTCAGATCCTTGGAGGGATCCTCAGGATACTTCTCGTCATATATGTATAAGCCTATCTCTCTGCCTATCTCATCGTTATCAATGGCTCTTTTATATGCCGGAAATGAATCCGCAAGCAGGTTCACTGCCTGAGGTTCGATAACATATCTTATCAGATTAATGATTTCCAAAAGCGTGTCTCTGTCGTAATGCTCAATGACACTTTTGGAGCAGTGAATGCTTACCAGATCGATTTCCTGCTTCTCTTCAACATATCGATCGGAATCTGAGTCAGAGTCCGAGTCTGATGTTTCGTTGGCTTTTGCCTGTTTTTTCTGCCGGATCCTGTTTATATCTGCCAGGCCGTTTCCAAGTGACACAATGCTTTCAAGCTCTTCTCTTGTCATAAATGTGCCAAGCTTTGCAAGCTCAGGTGAGTAAAGCATAGAACCATCCTTTACCCCTGACATATCCCCAAGTATTCCTGAGGACGTAATATATGTGATTCCGTATACAGGATTTACTATGGAAATATAGCCTGTTTCTCCATAGACAGAAGTCAACGCCTCCGGAAGCTTAATGCTGTAGTTTCCGGAACCGTCCTCACCCTTTATCACATATCCCGCCGGTACATAGAGCACGAATACAGGCATATACTTTTTCCCCGGGATACATACTTCTGCTCTCTGTCCGTTCTCATCCACCCAGATGACGGGTATACTCCAGGTCTTCCCTTCTTTCGTCACCACATCTGCCGATGCGTCCGGAACAGAGCCTTCCATGGGCATATCGAGATTTACGATTTCCGGTCCGGTCAAAACCTGCTCTCCGGAAAGAGCGGCATATCCGGTGAAATCCTTCACATTTGTAACAGGGGCTGCCGCCAATGCTCCCACTTGAAAATTCTCGCACAGAAAAACAGTAAAGGCCAAAAGAAGGCTGATCTTTCTAAATGATTTTCGAAATTTTATCAACATACCCATTCCTCACTCTGTATATTTGTAACAGCTCAGCCAATGGACCACTAACTCCGTCCCCTTGGTCCACCGGCTGAACTTTTACGTATATTTTCAAAAAACAATTTAACCAAAAAACAGGACGTGTCAAAACGTCCTGTTTCTGAATGTTTCACAACTATATAGATTTTATCGTAAGAGCTCAGCCGATGAACCACTTCCCCGGATCTGTCTTCCTTTATCCGGTATCATATCCATAAACTTCTTACGATCAGGATACGATGCTTCAAATCAGGCGCCCCTGTCTCACACATCATGCAAAACCGTAATACTTGTTTACGCCCAGAACCAACCCTTCAGCATACTTGTCACAGGCTTCCTTTGAGTGGTCTGCGGTCTTGTCACCAAGCTTTACATATGCCGAGATAACAGAAGAATACGCAGTCTGTACCACATCCTCTTCCACACTTCCGCCGGAGTGGATCTTTACTCCGCTCAAATCAAGTCCGGAGATCAGACTGTCTCCAAGCTTTTTTGATTTATTCCAGTACTTGGAAACCGGCTCCTGCTTTTTCAGATCATTTGTAGCAGAAACATAATATGCTCCCACGCCGCTTGATGAATCATTAAAGTGAATGGAGATATGGCAATCTGCTTTGTTGTTGGCGAGTACCGCTCTTGAAACATCGTCAAGCTGCACATCTTCACCGTCTCTTATCATAAGCACGTCATAGCCTTCGGAGAGAAGCTTATCCCTGAAGCTTTCTGCCACCATAAGGTTTGCGTCTGCTTCGGTTCCTTTATCCTGGAATGTCATTCCTTTGGTCACGGCTTCACAGGCAGTACTTCCGTCCGCCTTTGCGGATCCGTCAGGATGACAGAATACCTCAACATCTTCTCCGCCTGCTGTTCCATGCCCTGCATCCACAGCTATGGTGATATTCTTTTTATCGGCGGCATCGCTTGTATAAAGCCTCGCCCTTCCGGTATTGATCTTTGTATTTTCAGCATACTTCCAGTCAAGATTAAGTCCGATGTCAGTCGATGCCAATGCAGAAACGCTCATGCACAGTGACATGACAACGGCTGCAATTGCTACCTTTATCCTCTTCATTTCTTCCTCTTTCAAATACCTTATAAATATAACTTCGACCGGGCCGAAATCATTTATAACCACATGTTGAGAATAATCCAAAAAAAGAGGGCCCGCAACCGACAATCGGTTACGTCCCTCTTAAGTATTTCTTACACGCTTATCAGGCCTTTGAAACGGCAAACCATATGAGAACTATGACGCCCAAAGCTATACGATAATAGCCAAAAATCGTGAAGCTGTGCTTACGGATATATCTCATCAGGAAGCTTATGCAGTATACACTTACAAGATAAGCAATAAGCATTCCGAGTACCATGTAGAACCACTGAACCGCATTAAATCCCGCACCTCTCTTGAGAAGCTTGAGAAGGCTTGCTCCGAACATAACAGGTACGGAAAGATAGAATGAAAACTCTGCGGCGGCTGTTCTGGAAACACCGAGAAGCATGGCTCCGATTATGGTAGCACCTGAACGTGAGGTTCCGGGTATAAGGGCGAGACATTGAAAACAGCCTATCCATAATGCAGTTTTGAGGTCCAGCTCACTTACTCTTCTGACAGAAAAGGTGGTTGTTTCATTTCTCTTTTCGACGAGAATAAATGCCACGCCATAGATGATAAGGGTAAGAGCCACCACGAATCCGTTGTAAAGGTAGGTGTCCAGGAAATCGTCCAGAAGAAGTCCCAGCACTGCTGCGGGAAGACAGGCGATGATTATCTTGATCCAGAGCTCAACCTTTGCGGGAGCAAGGCCGATGCCGCCTCTGCGTCTTGCTTCAAAGGGCCATAGCTGTCTGAAAAATGTGGTAACCACCGCGAGTATTGCTCCGAGCTGTATCACAACCTCGAATACCTCATAGTATTCCGCAGGCTGACGAAGCTTGATGATGTCATTAACAAGAATCATGTGACCGGTGGAGGAAACCGGAAGCCACTCGGTGAATCCCTCTACAAGTCCAAAAACCAAAACCTTTAGAATTTCTACAAAACTCATATATACCCCTTTATTAAAATGATAATACCTGTAAATCAAAAGCTTTATTCACGAGACCCCGATCAATCCATGCCTGAACGAGCTTTGAATAAGTCGTATATTTTCCTTTAAACCCGGCGGCACCAAACATATCCCATCATGCCGGTCATCCGTCTAAGTATTTTCAATCTGCCAGTCAATAGGACTTAAGCCGTTCTCCTCGAGATAGGCATTGGCCTTTGAAAAAGGCTTTGAACCGAAAAATCCGCGATATGCACTGAGGGGACTCGGATGCGGTGACTTCAGTATCAGATGCTTCGGATTGTCAAGCATGGCCTGTTTCATCTGGGCCGGCCTGCCCCAAAGTATAAAGACCATGGGCCTGTCCACCTTGTTAAGCGCCCTGATGGCTGCGTCCGTGAACTCTTCCCAGCCCAGACCCTTATGGCTGTTTGCCTCATGAGCCCGGACCGTGAGAACCGCATTCAGAAGCAGCACGCCCTGATCCGCCCATTTCTTCAGATATCCGTTATTGGGAATGTAACACCCCAGATCGTCATGAAGCTCTTTATAGATATTAACCAGTGACGGCGGAATGTCTATGCCCTGCTTTACGGAAAATGAAAGTCCGTGGGCCTGTCCCGGTTCATGATAGGGATCCTGTCCGAGGATCACCACCTTCACATTACTCACAGGAGTATAGAGGAAAGCATTGAACACATCCTCTGCCGGGGGATAAACCTTTTCTGTCTTATATTCCCGGTCTATCTTTTCATACAGATTTTTATAATAAGGCTTCTCAAACTCAGGCCTGAGCAAAGCCTCCCAGTCATTATTTATCATCATTTTCCTCTCCATGGAGCTGAGGGTAATACTTCCGGCGTCCCATAGACACGTTCTTGTAAAGATCGTACAGCAGGGAGCCTGTTTTACCTTCCTCCGGGTGATCATCCTTCTTTATGTTGAGATCATACTTGTCGAAAGCATTGATTATAACTGTTCCGGACGGATGAACCTGTACCCTTTTGAATTCCCCGTAATTTCCGTGGACATGGCCGTGGATCATGTATTTGGGCTTATACCTCATGAGAAGCTCGTTAAGGCACTGAAACCCCTGATGAGGAAGGTCCTCGAGATCTCCGTAGCCCTTTGCGGGGGAATGGGTCAGCAGGATGTCAAAACCGTTATAAAGCATTATGGTACGCCTCAGACGTTCTATCCTCTTCTCCATCTCCCTTTCGGTGTAGAGGTACGGTCCTTCCTTATATTTCATGGAGCCGCCGAGTCCAAGTATCCGGAGCCCCCGAAAGTCAATGATCCTGTCATCGGCGCAATCACACCCCATAGGTGGATGGTCCACGTAGTAACTGTCATGATTCCCCGGAACATAAACAAGGGGTGCGTGCCCCATGGTCACAAGGAATTCCAGATATCTTGCATTGAGGTCTCCCGCAGATAATATGAGATCTACCTCCCGTAGTTTTTCCGGATCATAATGCTCATATAGCACCTTGTTTTCTTCGTCAGCGATCAGAAGAACCTTCATCACTCACATCTCCCTTATTTGTCATAAATCCGCTTATGCGCATAAGATACTGTGCTCTCTCGTTGAATGCCTCTATAGGAGGAATGGCGCCTATGATATTGTCATTGAGCCAACGCATATTCACTATTTCCTCACCGGACAGCCTCGGGTCTGTTTCCTTTTTGATGATGCCCTCCTGACTCCGCAGCTCTCCGTCAAAAGGATTTATCATCTCTTTAACTATACCTTTTTTAAGTGCCTCTGTCATTTTTCTTGAAGCATATCCAAGCTCTCTCGACAGAATGACATCCACTACCCCCGACTTCATGCCAAACCAGAAGTTGAGGGCCTTATGATCCTTTGTCAATGTAGAGTTATCCCAGGTTCCGCTCAAAATGGAGTCTATGATGATCTCATAGAACCTGCCCCAGTCAAATATAGGCATGGCAATGTTTGAAATAACATCCCCGTCCGAAACCATGTAAACGCCGTATTCCTTTCCTGAAACCTTGGGCGGTGTAAGCTCCGGACCCGATATGGTGATAATGTTTTCTCTTCTGAGTTCTTCCCTCCAGTCTGAATCCTTTAGTCCCATCCACTTTAAATGTATGCGGGAATAGGGATTTATCATCTGGGCACCTATGGCAAAGGCATTGACATTAGCAAGGGTGCCATACTGGGGGCAAAGTTCAACATATCCTATGTCATGACCGTCTGTCAGTGACGCCGCAAGGGCTCCCATGATGAATTTCGCCTCATACATACGGCTGTAATAGGTTCTTATGGTGTTGTAATTTGTATTTACGGAGCAGTTGAGAATGTATATCTCCGGGTGCTCAACTCTCGCCTTTACGGATTCGTCTATCATCATTCCCGAGGTTGTGAAGATGACATGGGCACCGGCCTCCGCAGCTTTCTCCAGAGCCTCATGCACAAGCTCCGGCGTTCCGCAGTCATCATATACCATGGTCTCTATGTGCTCACCGAACTTTTCGGAAAGATAAGCACGTCCCAGCTCATGCCCGTAGGCCCAGCTTGAACTCTCAGTACTCTTTTCATAGATAAATGCCGCCTTCAGAACATCGCCCCTGAAGCCTGACTTCGAGGTGAAAATATTGAAAATGTTAGGCTTTTCCTGCTTTTCCAGAAGCTCAGGTTCCTTAACAAGGCTGATATCATCCGACTCCTTCAGGAATTCCTGCCAGATCTGGTCGAGATTTTTTTCAATCTGTGCATCGGAAACATCCTGGATATTGTAAAGTCCGAATACCGTGAGATACAGCAAAAAGGCATCGCCTGTTTTCATCTCCAGACGGTCTCCGCCTTTCCTGATGAAAATTTTGGAGAACCTGCTGAAGGCTGCTTTGACGCTCTTTCTTACCTCTGCCTCCCAGGGTTTTGACATAGGCAGCTTCAGTACATCGCAAAGCTTCTGATACTGTCCTTCTTCGCTGAATCTTATCCCGTAAAATCCCGCCGCCTTAAAGAACTCAACAAACTCATGATAGATATTGTCCTCTTTGCTGCCTGTCCTCTCGGGCATAAGCCTGATGACATCCGCCACTATGGAATCCGAACCGATAAATTTGGATACGGAAACACGCTTGTTTCCCTCCTGTACATAAAAGCGGCCCATGTACTCATAAACCAGTATGGCGTCTCTGATGCCTTCATTCATGGCTGCATCATAAAGAGAGCTCCATTTCATGGCAAATTCTGTATTTAAGTCAAGAATGGGCATGAAATTGGTTGCAAATGCCTCCTGCCTGCCGCGGGTCCTGGTCCCGGAGATAGCGGAGATCGGTATCTCCATCACTCCCAGTCTGTTTTCTGCAGCTATATCGGCAGAAGCGATCATATCATCCAGTGCCGTCAGATACGGATATCTGCCGGCGATCACATCCCTGCGATACCCGGCATCTCCCCTGCGCTTTGCCTTTCCATAATCTTCGATCATTTAAATCTCCATTCCGCCGCTTTCAGCCGACGACACAAGTAACGATGATAAGTATTTGTCACACTATTTCCCTCATTTATTAACGCTGTTTTTGAAGCCTTGATTTCTGACACACAGATGCACATCCAACCGGCTCTATATGCACATGTTTCCCGCCGTTTATTTCTGAAATTCAGATGCTAAAATGCCACCGGAAACGGTTCTCGCCGGCGAGAACCGTCCCCGGTGGATATATGTTTGTGCAAACTCAAACCACCCTGAAGTGTTGTGGCTTCGACCGAATTGGTTGATGTGAAACAATGGGACCAGACCTGTCACAGCCTGATCCCTTTCCAACTGTTGTAGTGCCAAAGTATATCACGGATTTTTATCACTTAGGTCCGGTTGTTGAACCTGCGTTTAAGTTTACATTTGAACTACTGTTAACAGATGTACCAACATTGGTAGTTGATGTGCTCATCTCCGACGGAGCAACTGTTGCCGAAACAACATTTCCGGAAGATGACGATGATGAAGGAGATGTTGCGGTAACAGCACTTGTGCTTGAAGAAGGTGTTGTAGTTACCGAAGTATCCGAATCAGGTCCTTCACCTACCGTACCGCTTGCAAGAGTTGTGGAAGCAGCATTGGTTGTGCCGGTATTTCCTGTTGTTGTCACTGTTGTGGTTGTGGTAGTTGTTGTAGTTGTGCTGGTTCCGTTGCTGCCGGAAACTGTACTGCTGCTTGTCTCAGAGGCTGCTCCTCCCGGTGTTGTTACTGAACTTGAGCTGTCGGAAGATCCTGTTGATGCATGTGTAACCGAAACTCCGTTAACAGAGCTTGTGCATACACCATCGCTGTTAAACTTGTACTCAGTGCCGTCAATGGTGAGAGTCTTGCTCTTCTGCATCTTGCCATCCTTGAAGTAATAGTAAGAGCCTTCATACTCAAGCCATCCCACAACCATCTTGCCGTTCTGGGCAAAATAGTACTTCGCACCATCGATCTCCTTGAATCCCTGAGCCATCTTACCGTTCTCGGTATCAAGATAATACTTATTGCCGGAGGCATCTTTTTTCCAGCCTGTCTGCATAACGCCCTGAGCATTGAGATAGTAGTATGAGCCGTTGTTGGAATACCATCCGGTCTGCATAACACCATTGGACTCAAAACGATACCACTTGCCGTCGATCTTCGCCCATGAATCCATAATGAGGGTTCCGTCTCCCGGCTGGAAATAGTACCACTTATCGTTAAGCTCTATCCAGCCTGTAGTCATGGTTCCGTTAGACTTCAGATAATACCATTTGGTCTCCGAACCTTCTGTAAGCTTGAGCCATCCGGTCTGCATAACACCGTCTGACTGAAGATAATACCACTTGTTATCTATCTGTCTCCAGCCTGTTGCCATGAGGCCGTTGCTTCTGAAATAATGCCAGTTATCATTGATCTTCTTCCAGCCGGTTACCATGTATCCATCGTTTCCGATGTAGTAGTAGCCTGAGGAAGTATGTATCCATTTATTGCTTATCTTTTTGTTGGTTGACTCATCTACATAATAATATTTTCCGTCTTTCTGACCCCAGCCGGCAAATGCCATCGGTGCAAAAGCACTGCATCCGATCAGGATACTAAGTCCGGCTACTCCCAGTTTTGCTTTTATATTCTTAATCATAAGGCACCCCCAAAATCATCTATTGAAATTTTATCACGCATTCAAGCGTAAGTCTTTTTCTATTACATTAAAATTTTTCTAGTTTTCGTAAGATTTTGTAGGAGTCCTTGAAATACCTGTACATCTTAAGAGTGTAATCTCCAAAGCTTTCTCCCAGAGCCATCTTATAAATCCCCCAGAGAGCCCAGAGAAGTCCGCCGAGACCCATATAGGCGATCACTATGGCGTAAGCATCGTCAGGTGTAAGTCCCTTCAGGGCAATGCCTCCACGGGACTCAAAAATCTTCTGCACTGCCGGCTCTGTCAGTGCCCCTGCGATTTCCAACGGACCTTTGTCTTTCCCGCCAGTCTGTAGTTTTATATCCAGAGCTATAGATTCGGGCTCAGGCGCCGCGGCATACACCCTGACGAGCTCTTTCGCCTTATCGAAGCTCATGTAAGAATAGATCGCCGACATTGCAAGATCCAGCAGAGGATCAGCCATTCCCGCATACTCCCAGTCAATCATCTTGAGACCTTCATCAGTAAAAATGAAATTGTCCTTTACAGAGTCAATATGTGCGATGGTCTTCGGTCTGTTCAAAGAATCGATCCAGCCAAGCACCTCCTCCGCCTTCATCCTGACAGCCGGATAGTCTTCATAGGGAACCTCTGCTCCGGCCTCCTTTATGTCTTTTTCATAATTGCCCAGCTCTCTCTTAAGGTCAAAATCATGGCCAAGCTTTATGCCGGAATTATGAAGCTTTTTGAGCACCGACATGCACTGTGAAAGCTCCTTAACATTATCAAAATCCGCATTTCGTGCCCCATGGTAATATCTCGATATCTTATATCCGCTTTCCGCATCAAAATATACAAGCTCTTCAGTTATATCAAGTCCTGTGACAGCCTTATAAACTTCTCCCTCCTGCCGGCGGTTGATGAGCTTCTCCGTTCCGGGTCCGGGGATACGACATATAAAGGCTTTGTTCCTGTACTTTTCAGCGATTTCCTCCGAATCCGAAACATTAAAATACCAGGACTTGTTGGTCATGCCCGCCTTAAGGCACCTAATGTTTATGATCTCCGACTCAGGGATTCCGAATATTTCCGAAACCAGCTGCATGGCCTTTGAACCGGAATTGTTAACATACTTCTCGTCAAAGCGGCGGAGCTCCTCCAGGTTTTCAAATTCGTAAACCACACCCTCCGGCTGCTTGTTTATATAGATATCCGGAAGGTTTTTCAGATTCCTGATAAGCACATCTTCCCAGTAGAACTGCTCCGTTCCCGGCATCCTGTAATATGCCTCGATAAGCGGAAGAAATGCTTCCGAAAACTCCTTTGTCAGATAAACCGGACCGTACATGCACCACTTGTCGCAGCCGCCTATACGCACATCCTTTATGACACCGTTCTTTCCGGTCTCCATAGCCCATTCACGGGTCTCCCCCTTCATAAAGGTTGCCGCATACCAGGTATCCGCCTCGAAGTTGTGATAAACATTGTCCCTCATCCAGTTATCGGAAGACAGAATATAGCAGTTTTTACCCTTAAGGACATCCTTCGCATGATACAAAGTCGCAAGGGTATTTTTATCACTGTATTCAGGATTATAAATAAGCTTTACATCGTACTTATCGATGAGATAATCAAACTTCTCCTTGAGGTATCCTACCATGATGGTGATGTCTCTGACCCCCACTTCATGAAGCTGTCTTATCTGCCTCTCGATCATGCGCTCCCCGAAGACTTCCAGAAGTCCCTTTGGAGTCTCATAGGTAAGCGGCACAAATCTTGATCCGAATCCCGAAGCAAGTATCAGCGCCCTTTCCACCCGGTACTTCTCCAGCAGCCTTCTTCCCTTTTCGGTTATCTCGTAAGAAACGTTTCTTCCACGCCCTTCCGAACTCTCCACCTTTGAAAGCAGTCCCTCTTCAACCGTTTCCGCTATAAGCTTATTGGTCTTCCCCAGCGACACCTCCAGCTGCTGCGCGATATCCCTCTGGGTACTCTCCCTGTTCTCAAAAAGAGTCCTTAAAATAATGATCGATTCCCTGCTCGCCTTACTCATATCTCTTCCTTCGGCCCCTCGCCTTGAATTTTGTTCATTTTCGCGGCATCTTCGCCGCTTTTGAACATAATACCATCATCTTTCCGCTAAAGCAAGTGTTCCCTTTTGCTTATTCTTGCCCCCACCGTACCGTTACTGTTTTACGATCAACCAAAGTCAGAGAAAATGCAAGGGATGGGTGACAATGTCAAAAAAGTAAAGAAAATGCAGGGGATGGGTGACAAGGCTTGCGAGTTGAAAGAACAGCCCCGCTGATATGTACGATCAGTATGCACATACCTGTGCATACTGGGCGAACATATCAGCGGGGCTGTTCTTTCAATCTCGTGGGCCGTCGCACGTCCCCTGCATTTTCTGTACCATTTCAATCTCGTGGGCCGCCACACGTCCCTTGCATTTTCTCGTCCGGTTATTAATAAACTTACGGCTCAGAAACCTCGAAGATCAAATCGCCGTAGCTTGGATATGGCCACAGATCCTTGTCCACTATCTGCTCGAGCTCGTCAACAGGAGCCCTGAGCGCCTTCATGGCAGGAACGATAACATCGTGGTACTTGTGGGCCTTCTTCTCGGCATCCTTCTCCTTGCCGTACTTCTCAACCTTCTCGTAAAGATCAGTACGTGCATCCTCCATGTCCCCAAGAAGCTTTGAAGCTCTCTCAAGAAGAGTCTTCTGCACAGAAACATTGGCATCAGGACATGCCTTTGTAACCTTATTCACTGAATCCGCAAGTCTTGTGGTGTAGTGAATAACCGCCGGAATGATCTGCTTTCCGGAGATATTGATCATGGCACGGGCTTCAATGTTTGTAACCTTTACATAGTGCTCATACTCGACCTCTTTACGGCTCTCCAGCTCAGGCCGAGTGTAAATGCCGAATTCATTGAAAAGCTTAACAGCTTTCTCTGTGGTGAGTGCAGGAATCGCATCAACCATGGATGGAAGGTTCGGAAGTCCGCGTCTATCGGCCTCCTTAACCCAATCTTCACTGTAGCCGTTGCCGTTAAAGATGATCCTCCGGTGATCTGTAAGGAGCTTCTTAATATAGTCGTGGCAGGCGATCTTGAAATCCTCTGCCTTCTCAAGTACATCCGCAGCCTCTTTGAACTGCTCAGCCACTATTGCATCGAGAATGATATTGGCCTCGGCAATGGAATCGCTGGAACCTACCATACGGAATTCGAATTTGTTTCCGGTGAAGGCAAAAGGTGATGTACGGTTACGGTCTGTAACATCAGCATAAAGGTCCGGCATGGTGTTGACGCCGGTAGGAAGCTTCTTGCCCTTCTTGGACTTTGTAGCGTAGCCCTGACCGATGAGCTGCTCCACCACGTCCTCAAGCTGTGTTCCGATAAACGCGGAAATGATTGCAGGAGGTGCCTCATCGGCTCCCAGTCTGTGCTCATTTCCCACGTCTGCAGCGCTGAGTCTGAGAAGATCCGCATGCTTGTCAACCGCCGCAAGAACACAGGCAAGAACCAGCAGGAACTGAACATTTTCATGAGGTGTCTCTCCCGGGCTCATGAGGTTAATGCCGTCGTCTGTGGTAAGGGACCAGTTGTTGTGCTTACCGGAACCATTGATACCTTCAAATGGCTTTTCGTGGAGAAGGCACTCAAGGCCGTGCTTGGGCGCAGTCTTCTTCATTACCTCCATCACCAGCTGGTTATGATCTACGGCAAGATTTGCCTCATCATAAACCGGTGCAAGCTCGTGCTGTGCCGGTGCAACCTCATTATGTTCTGTTTTTGCTGTTACTCCGAGTTTCCAAAGCTGAATGTCTACATCGCGCATAAACTCGGCAATTCTGTGTCTGATGGAACCAAAATAGTGATCATCAAGCTCCTGACCCTTTGCAGGCATCACGCCAAACAGGGTACGGCCTGTATAGATAAGGTCTTTACGCTTTAAGTATTTGTTGCGATCAACGAGGAAATACTCCTGCTCTGCGCCTACAGAAGGCTTGACACTTTTAGAGCTTGTATTTCCGAAAAGACGAAGAATACGCAGGGCCTGTTCATTAACAGCCTGCATTGAACGGAGAAGCGGGGTCTTGGTATCAAGCGCCTCACCGCCGAAGGAGCAAAAAGAAGTAGGAATGCAAAGGGTGACAATGTCTCTGTTATCACCTTCATGACGCAAAAATGCAGGGCTTGTGCAATCCCAGATGGTATAGCCTCTGGCTTCGAATGTTGCACGAAGACCGCCGGAAGGAAAAGATGATGCATCTGTTTCACTGCGGACAAGCTCTTTGCCGGAAAACTCCATGATGACCTTTCCGTTTTGATCGGCAGCTGAAATAAAGGAATCATGCTTTTCGGCAGTTATACCCGTAAGCGGCTGGAACCAGTGGGTATAATGAGTGGCGCCATGCTCGAGAGCCCACTCCTTCATAGCCTGAGCAACGGAATCAGCAATAGTCGGATCAAGTTCATAGCCCTCAGTGATCGTCTTCTTAAGCTTTTTATAAACGGCTTTCGGAAGACGCTCCTGCATAACCTTGTCGTTGAAGACATCTTCGCCAAATATCTCAGCAACCTTCAGAACATCATTCATTCTCAAATCTCCTTTTAACACCCTTGTCTTTTTATATTTAATTGTGCTGTGCTGATTGTAAACCACCACGCAACAGTGTTGCAAGAAAAAAATAGACTGCTTTTCATTAAAGACATTGGTTAATGTGATGAAAAAGCTGCCGGAACTTTCATTCCGACAGCTTTCAATAATTTATTTATTTTGCTTATCAAGCCTTGTTAGCAGAACCGAAGATATTGATCTTGTTCTTGCACTCTGCAATGATAGCCTCTGTGCCCGGCTTAAGGAGCTTACGAGGGTCATAGCCCTTGCCTTCCTTATCCTTGCCAGCCTCAACGTACTCTCTTGTAGCCTTCGCAAATACAAGCTGAAGCTCTGTGTTAACATTGATCTTTGAAACACCGAGAGAGATAGCCTTCTTGATCTGATCCTCAGGAATACCTGAACCGCCGTGAAGAACCAGAGGAAGCTCACCGATCTTATCCTTGATAGCTGCGAGAACATCAAAATCAAGGCCCTTCCAGTCAGCAGGATATACACCGTGAATGTTTCCGATACCTGCAGCAAGGAAATCGATTCCGAGATCAGCGATCATCTTGCACTCATTAGGATCAGCCTTCTCACCGTCAGAAGCAACACCGTCTTCTACACCACCGATGCCTCCAACTTCAGCCTCAATGGAAATGCCTAAATCATGAGCAGTCTTAACAAGCTCTTTTGTCTTTGCAACGTTCTCATCGATATCATAGTGAGAGCCGTCAAACATGATAGAGGTAAATCCAGCCTCAATACAAGCCTTAGAGCCTTCGTATGTACCGTGATCAAGGTGAAGAGCTACAGGAACTGTGATTCCAAGAGACTCATCCATAGCCTTAACCATAGCAACTACTGTCTTGAAGCCTGTCATGTACTTGCCGGCACCCTCAGATACACCGAGGATTACAGGTGACTTGCACTCTTCACAAGCAAGAAGAATTGACTTTGTCCACTCGAGATTGTTGATGTTGAACTGTGGGATTGCATAGTGTCCTGCAAGTGCCTTGTCCAGCATGTCCTTTGCGTTTACTAACATTTGATTTCCTCCTAATGTAATTACTTTTACATAGCCTGTTAATATATTAACACACTGCGCATTGTATTTCTATAAGGACATAAAAGATTGTTAAAAATTTCGCATCATGCCCTTACAAATACCATTTTTCCAAAAAGCCGAAAATATCATCACTAAACAAATTAGCGGTGAAAAAATCATCTTGGTATATAATAGCATTTTTTAACCCAATATGGTACTCCTCATTATTAAAAATACACAAATTTCCTTTATGCATAATGAAGTCAGACCGGAGCCGGCGGGCATCCATTTAAAGACGTTGAGCCGAGTCGAGAAAAATTAAAATCGGGCCCCTTAGAGCCGGTGGGTGTCCATTTAAAAACGTTGAGCGAGGACGAGAAAAATCAAGGTCAGACCCCTTAGAGACACTTGGTTCCTTTTCCTTAGCCCCCTCGCCAAGTCTGAGTTTTCATAAAAGTAAACTCAGACATTGCTGCCCAAGATTTGTTTTTTAATCTTGGGAGCCGCGCGGCTTTGAGCGCAAAAAAAGAATCCGTAAGGATTCTTTCTTTGTTGGGCCTAGTGTCTCTTAGGGGTCTGACCTTAGATTTTTCCGCCGCAGCGACTCGTTTTTAAATGGACGCCCGCCGGTTCGTAGGGGTACGATTTTAAATTTTTCCGACGAGGCGACTCGTCTTTAAATGGATGCCCACCGACTCCGGTCGTACGTCATCAACCGAAGAGGAACTTCTCCACGATATTTTCCATATCTGCTATCTCGCAGACTGTATTGTGACGGATTTCTGCACTGCGTACATCCTTAATTGCTCTTGGCTCAGGAACACCGGCAATCTTCTGAAGCGCATCGATAACCTTGAACACATCCTCATCATCGCCATTCTCACCCAGAGCCTTCATAACATTCGGAGAGAACTTGAACGGACTTGCAGTCGAAGCAATGACAGTCTTTGTCCTGTCACCGGACTCCTTAACATAGTTGTCGTAAACTGCCTTGGCAACCGCTGTGTGAGGATCGATGACATAACCGGTCTTCTCCTTGAGAGCCTTGATGGAGGCAAATACTGACCCTTCATCTGCATAGCCGCCCACAAAATCCTTGATGAAGGAACGCATCTCTTCAGTGATCTCGTAAACGCCGGTCTCCTTAAGGTCAGCCATAAGCTTGGATGTCTTCTCGGCTGAACGTCCTGTGCTGAGATATATGAGACGCTCAAGATTTGAACTGATAAGGATATCCATGGAAGGACTTGAGGTCAGTATGAACGGACGGTTTCTGTCATACTTTCCGGTTCCGAAGAAGTCGGTAAGTACCCTGTTCTCGTTGGAAGCACAGATCAGCTTCTCGATAGGCACTCCCATATGCTTTGCGAGATAAGCCGCAAGGATATTTCCGAAGTTACCTGTAGGAACGCAGACATTGATCTTCTCACCGTCAGTGATCTCACCCTTTGCGAGAAGCTTGGCATACGCATATACATAGTAAGCAACCTGTGGAACGAGACGTCCGATATTGATGGAGTTTGCAGAGCTCAGGATAACGCCCTTGTCCTTCAGCTTCTTTGCGAACTCCTTATCTCCGAATATCTTCTTGACTCCTGTCTGGGCATCATCGAAGTTGCCGTGGATAGCAGCCGCATGGGTATTGAGTCCGGGCTCTGTGCGCATCTGAAGCTCCTGGAACTTTGATACGCCGCCGTAAGGATAGAAAACGATGATCTCTGTTCCCGGCACATCACTGAAGCCTGCCATGGCAGCCTTTCCGGTATCGCCGGAGGTGGCTGTAAGTATAACGATCTTGTCGGTAACATTGTTCTTTCTTGCACTTGTCACCATGAGGTGGGGAAGTATGGAGAGCGCCATATCCTTAAAGGCAATGGTTCTTCCGTGGAAAAGCTCAAGGAAATATGCGTCGTCCTTCTTTACAAGGGGAGCTATCTCCGGTGTCTCAAATTTCTCATCATAGGCAGAATTGATGCATTGACGAAGTTCCTCCTCTGTGAAATCCGTAAGAAACTCCTTCATAACCTCATAAGCGAGATCCTGGTAGGACATGCCGCTGAGCTCCTTTAAAGATTTTGAAAGCTTGGGAAGTGCTTCCGGCATGAATAATCCGCCGCCATCCGAAAGTCCCTTAAGTATAGCCTCTGATGCCTGTAAGCCTGTTTCTCCTCCGCGTGTACTGTTATAAAGCATTGGTCTCTCCTCCTATAATAACGTTGCTTTTTAGAGCCTTAATTCTGACATACTGACAAGATCCGGTCAGCCCCTATATCAACACTGTTTTTGAGCCCTGGTATCTGACATACTGACAAGATCCTGACGGCTCCTATGTCAAAACGTATTTTTCGTAAATTCCCGTATGAAAAATGTCGGTCTAATCGGCTCCACTTTCCAAAAGGCTTCTGATCTTTGTTTTCATAAGATCAAACGCCACATCATTAAGTCCGCTGTTGATAACTATATCCGCCTTAGCCTTTGTGGGCTCAACATAAAGATAATGCATCGGCTTTACGGTTGTGAGATACTGGGTGGAAATGTCTTCAACCTGTCTGCCACGTTCCTTTACGTCACGGATGATTCGTCTGATGATTCTTTCATCCGCATCTGCTTCAACGTAAATCTTGATGTCAAAAAGCGAACGAAGCTCTGGATTCTCAAGAACCAGGATGCCTTCAACAATGATTATCCTTGAAGGCTTAAGCTCTATGGTTTTATCTGTACGGTTGTGCTGTGAATAATCATATACAGGACACTGTACCGATTCTCCCCTTCTAAGGGATTTTAAATGCGATATCAGAAGATCCGTCTCAAAGGCTTCCGGAGAATCATAATTGTTCTTCTGACGTATCTCAAAGGGGATTCCGTCGTTGGATTTATAGTAATTGTCATGATAAATAACAGTTACCTTGTCTCCGAATTCAGCTTTGATCCTGTTTGTAAATGTAGACTTGCCGGAACCTGAACCGCCGGCGATGCCGATCATAATACAGCTCATAAATATTACACCTCTGTGTTTTTGTTGAAGCAATGCTGCCACAGGAGCGGATTCTGCCGGCGATATGTTATGCCTCCGGATCACCTTTCCCGTAGAGTTTCTACATCATTATAATCATATACATAAGTCCTTTTCAACCGAAGACAAAAGAAAAACCGGGGTAAAACCCCGGTTATATAAATCCCAGTTATAGCACTGATATATTTAAAAGCTTTGATGATCATTCACCGGCTCCCGTTTGTTTCCATGGTCCGTTTCAGGATCAGAGGCACATGCCCTTCGTGGAGATATTTCGCTTCTTCCTTAAAATCCTGCATAGTGCAGAAACCAAAAGGCATCCGAAAAGCACTCCCAGTGAATCGATCAAAACGTCGCTGATCATCCCGGCTCTTCCCGGCACAAACAGCTGGTGAAACTCATCCGTGGCCGCATAGGCTGTACCCAAAAGAAAAGCATTCTTAAACGAAGCTTTCAGATTCATGCCAAAGCTTTCACGGCATGTCATAAATAAAAGGATACCAAGTATCGTATACTCCGTGGCATGTGCTGCTTTTCTCACCGGATGATCGATGTTTTCGGCAAACTCCAGCTGTGCATCCTCAGACCACCCGATATACCCAGGCACAAAGACCTTTCCGATGGTTTCGCCAACTCGCAGACTCGTTTCAGTAGAATCATCCGCAGGCTGCGAAGACATCAGAAATATCGCCAGCATCCACAGCAGGACCAGCACAGGAAAAAAACACCTCTTCCTGCTCTTATTATGATCATTTTTAAATTCGTTCCTCATACATCCATGCTCTTATTTCAACCATAATACAGACCTTAAGATGTCAATCCTATCCACAAAGCCCTATTCAACCAGGCATCTGAGCCCTTACCCTTCCTTACTCTTCTTTCTCCTTCGCGGCGTGATCTGTCTCTTACTGATATAAAGCATAATTGCCGAAAGCAGGAGCATAGTGGCTACCACTTCCGAAATGAGTCTAGCCTCACTGATGCCCATGGCATCCTTAAATATATAGGACACTATGATCAATGCATAACTGACAAAAATGATAACGTAGGATATGGCATTGGACGCCGCGGTACTGTTCACAAGAGAGCTTCCCATGATTCCTACACTGGTGCAGAAAACCGCCGTTACCGTAAGGGCACTTATATACTGCAGGACCTCCGTAAGTGTGATGCCTCCGTATATATACACGGTTGAAAGTATGGGTATGGAGGTGATCACCAGAAGAAACAGTGTACTCAGCGCTCCCAGAAACTTGCCGATCACTATATCCCAGGGATCCAGCTGTGTCGTAAGAAGCAGACCCAGGGTCTTCCTCTCCCTTTCTCCGGAAATGGACGAAGAGGTGAGAGCCGGAGCTATGAGAAGGATAAGGAGCAGCTCCGCTGCTGCTGCGATATAATATATCCTCAGGAAATTGATATAGGATATTTCCCCCGTTGCTCTTGCATTTTTCGAAACATAGAAAAGATTTACAAGTACAAGAAAGGCAAGGCAGCCATTTACCAGCGTGATAAGAAAGGGAAGAAAATATCTTCTCACACTTGTTATCTCATCCTTTTTAAAAATCGGACTCAGCTTCATAGTAGGTCACCCTCCTTTCTTCCCTGGCTCCGGTAAGCTGCAGGAACAATGACTCCAGATTCCCTTTTTCACGATGGAAGCCTTTGATACTAACCCCTGCCTCCACCAGTCTTTTGAGAAGCTGCGCCTCATCCCGGTCTGAACCTCCATAGGTGATAAGGAGATCCTTGTTACGGATACTTACAGACTTCACCATCTTATCAGCCCGTAATGTGGCAAGTGCCGAACTTAAATTACCTGAGACTGAGATGATGATGGGGTTGGAAGCATTAACCTGATCCAGTACATCCTCGATTTTCCCTTCCATTACGATTTTTCCCTGATCTATGATTCCTATATCGGTACAGAGCTCAGAAATCTCGTTAAGTATATGGGAGGAAATGACTATGGTTTTTCCGGAATCCGCAAGGTTTGCTATTATCTGCCGGAACTCAAATCTGGTATTGGGATCAAGTCCCGCAGTAGGCTCATCCAGTATGAGTATCTTCGGGTCGTGGATAAGGGCTCTTGCAAGGCTCAGCTTCTGCTGCCCTCCGCGGCTCAGGGAATCCATGTACTGGTTCTGTCTGTCGGCAAGCCCTACCATATTGAGAAGCTTCTGAATGCGTCTTTTTATCTTCGGCTCATTCATATCGTAGCATTCCGCGAAAAAATCCATGTACTCAATGATGCGGAGATTCGGGTAGCTTCCCGTATAATCAGGAACATATCCTATCCTTCGCTTAAGTCTGCGGACATTGGAACCGGCTTCCATATCATCCACCATAACCACACCCTGATCGGGAAAATCAAGACCGCACATGATCTGGATCGCTGTGGTTTTGCCGGCTCCGTTGGGGCCGACAAAGCCGTACATGGCGCCATCTTCTATGTGCATGGTGAGGCCGTCAAGAGCATTTATATGTCCGTATGTCTTTTTAACATTCTCAAGGGAGATCATCCTGAGACTCTCCTTCCTGTGTTTCAGTGGCAGGAACCGCCGGAGCCATCTCGTCGGCGACTACACTTCCGTCAGCATCCAGCGGAAGCGGTCCCACTTCCTCCTGCTGCTCATCTCCGGTTCCGTTATCAAGTATCTGATTTATGACAGTAACATTTTCCTTCACGGTGACAGTGATCATAGGCAGATACATTCTCTCATCGATGCCGAGATTCTGCTCGCCGGGTGTATACTTCACCACGAGAACATTATCCTCACCAAGGTAGTAGGTAAGCTCCTTATCGGTCAGAACTCCGTCCCCAATATCCACGGGATCAAAGCCTCCGGTACGATTGTTGTAGAAGCTTAAGGAGCCCTTAAACGGTCTCAGATTTCCTATCCTGTGGTTCGGATTTCCGGAATCATCGGAGCTCAGGCTCTCTATGGTGATACTGCTAATGTTATCGCCCTCTCCAAGGTGGTAAGCCAGAACTGCAGGAACCACGCCGGAAATAGTGTTGTCACCGATGTTATAATCTCCGGCTCTTACCTCAGGATCCGTAGACATGACGCTGTAGCTGTACTCATCCCCGACTCTTGTGTCAAGCGGAAGAGACGCCACCACCATGCTGACTCCGTAGCTGTCATAGTTAAGCTGATCCGAAAAGCTCAAGCGTTCTCCCAGACCGCTCCCACGGACAAAGCCTACAAGTCTTGCATCCCCGTAATAACCCGCCATGTTGTCGGAAATATAGTATTTCAGGAAGCTGAAATTGGCGCCGTCCGTAACCGTATCCGCAATCCTTTGATAATCCCCGACGGGAACATTGATGATGTCCTTTCCCGACAGATCAACTTCCTCACCTGCCCCGAGTTTCCCTATAAGGATAACCTTTCCATAGATAAGGATGGCTGCATCTGAGAGCTCATAATCCGAGTCATTTTTGAGTACACCCTGCACCTTGCCCTTTGAGTACACCATGTCTGTGGTGAAGCAGCCTCCGGAATTGGGTGTTTTCGTGTTGAACTCAAAATATCTTCCCGTAAACGTATCGGTATTGGAAATGATTATCTCCGTTTTGTCACGATCATTATTGATGGTGGTGTGTCCGGTCTCAGTATCCAAAGAAAGCTCCTGGATATCTCCGTTGTAGTCGGATCCCTTAAGCACCGGATATACATAGTACTCGGATTTAACATCAAATGTATAGGTGCTGTTATAGGGAGACCTTAAATTCACATAATCGATCTCATTAATGCTGTCTTTTGACACTTCACTCAATTTTGCATATGTAAGGAAGGGACCTGAAAATCTGGTTCCCACACCCATGACCCATATGAGCATGGCCGCAAGGGCTGTGACCACTATAACCCCCGGTCTGTAAAGCCTTATCATGTCATGGGTACGGAGATAGAAATAAAGTCCCGGACCCGCCAGAAGCACATAGGCAGACAGAATCGTCACGTAAAACAGCGGTTCAGGGATCTTGCTGAGATCACTCATATTCATGAGAGCCTGGATATCCCAATAACGCTTGAGACTCCTCTCCGATGCCGCAACAGACAGCTTGTCCAGACGGTTCTGACCGAGTATCGCCTTAAAAAGGTCATCCACATAAAACATCTGATCCGTTGCAAATCTTTGGATATCGCAAAAGTCATAGCCAGAGACTGCTATAGCTCCCGTTCCCTCCGTAACCGTTGAAATGATGGGAACACCGTCGGAATACATTACCTCTCTTCCACGGGTAAGGGTCACGGCAGAAGCATTGAGATCCAGAATATTTTTGTTTGATCCTCCGGAATACTGATCCCCCATATTGAGCTTCATTTCTCTCGGCATAAGTGGTTCTCTCAGATATCCATCAAAGTAAGGTGCAAGAGCAAAATTCCCCTTTCCTCCTGTCCCCAAAACCAGGACTCCGCCCTTTCTGACCCAGTCTTTTATGGTTTCAGCCTCGATTTCCTTCATATTCTGAAGGTTGTAGTCAGAAATAAAAAGTACATCCAGCTGGTCAAGCTCTTTCTTGTCCTTAGGAAGATTATCCGTATCCAGAGTTACGGTTCTTGTGCGGAGGATACCGTTATTGATGCCGACACCTCCAAGATAGGTAAGTGTTTCCGGACTCTGGGAAATGAGTCCGATGATAAGCTCCGCGTCAGAGCCCGCCACGTCAAGACCGACTCGTCTTGAGCCTAAAAGCTCTCCCTTGGAATCCTCGGCAGTCACCAGGATCTGATTTACACCGGAGCTCAGTGATACAGTGGCAGACAGCACGTCCTCTGATTCTCCTTCCACGGTCTTCCTGTATCTGTACTCATAAACACTGTTCTCAGACTCCACCATGTACACATGGATATAACCTGAAAAAGTCTTTTCGCCTGTATTTTCTATGGTAATGCTTAAGGGCAGAAATCTTCCGGCCTTGGCAGTATTCTGATACCCGTAGGTCACGGAAAGATCAATGGTGTCCGCCTTCGCCATGAGAGGAAATACCATCACAAGGAAAAGCACAGCAAAAATAATCTTTATCTTTGAAAGCAGGCGTAAAGAAAGCCTTGCATTATCTTCTGTAGTCATAACCTCTTGAGTCATGATTGTGGGATTCAATATTTCTGGATTCAAAATTCTCTTTTCCTTCCTCAAAGTGGATCTTCAGCTTAACGGTAAAAACCGTTCCCGAAAGATCGGAAGATACCGAAACCGCACCATGATGCATGTCGGTAATGTTTTTAACGATGGCAAGTCCCAGGCCCGTTCCGCCGGGACCGTTCTGAGTGGTACGGCTGTGGTCGGTTCTGTAAAATCTGTCAAAAATAAGAGGCAGTTCCTTTTCCGGGATCACATAACCGTAATTGACGATCTTTATGGTGACGATCTCTCTGTCGGCACGGAGGTTGACCTTAACTCTCTTACCCTCTTTACCGTACTTAATGGCATTGTTGATAAGATTGTCAAAAAGCCTTGCCAGAAGATCTCCGTCTGCTTCTATGATCTGGGAGCCGGTATTGGAAACATAATCGTAGCTTAGCCCGTTCTTGGCGAAATTCGGATAACTTTCCTCCAGAAGCTGTGCAAGGAGCTTCACTATATCAACCTCTTTGATGTTCAGATTCACTTTTCCGTAGGATAGTTTGGTGAAACCGAAAAGCTCCTCTATGAGCTTCTGAAGTCTCTCTGATTTGTTATAGGCTATATCCAGATACTTTTGTCTCATTTCAGGAGAAATGCTGTTATTCTTTCTGAGAAGCTCCAGATATCCGATGATGGATGTAAGCGGAGTTCTCAGATCATGGGCAACATTGGTGATAAGATCCGTTTTTGACTGCTCTGAATTTCGTTCCTTCTCGATGAGATCCCTGATATCCTTTTCCATACGGCTGATGTTTTCGGCAATTTCAGTAAGCTCTCCCTCACCGGTGACATCAAGCTTTGTGGTGAGATCCCCTTCCGAAATCTGCTGCACCGCATTGGCGATGGTCTCAATGTCTCTTGCCGTTTTCCTCTGCATCATCAGAAAGATAAAAGAAAAAACAGCTATTCCGAACAGCACAAAAAGAAGGACACTTATCGTAGATCCGAAAGCAAAACGTTTCACTGTCTGCGAGTCGTTTCCCGTCTGATAAAGAAAACTTGTGATGGCTGTAATATTGGTGACCAGAAAGACCTCAAGAACTGCGGTGATCACTGCCGAAACGCCTATATTGGCGATAAGCTGCATCATATAACCGCGGCCTGTACTGAGTCTGCCGGTGCTTTGTTTTTTTTCGTTATCCAAGGCTTTGTCTCACCTTTCAATGATTTGTCCATTCAGAAAACGTAATGGCGGGCGTAAGCCTGACACCCATCCCTTGCATTTTCCTCAGTTATAACAATCAAAGTTCTAAAACTAAAGCCGGAGGAACTCCTGCATCCGCAGTGCTCCGTCCGGCTTAAATCACTTTTCAATCTTATATCCAACGCCCCAAACGGTGGTAATGATCTTGTTTTCTCTGCTGTCTTCCTTCATCTTTCCGCGGAGACGACGGATATGTACCATAACTGTGTTGTTGGCCTCATAAACCTTTTCGTTCCATACCTTCTCAAATATCTCATCTGTAGAGAATACCTTACCCGGATGAGATGCCAGAAGGAAGAGTATATCAAACTCGATAGGTGTAAGCTTTATATCCTCTCCGTCAATGATAACCTTATGATTATCCTTATTGATAGTCATATTGCGGATGGTTATCTCATTGTTTGTAAACTGGTTGGCAGCGTTCGGATTTAACTGTGTATATCTGCGAAGCTGTGACTTGACTCTGGCTGTGAGCTCAAGAGGATTAAAGGGCTTTGTAACGTAATCGTCAGCTCCTCCGGTAAGTCCCACGATCTTAT
Source organism: Oribacterium sp. (assembly GCA_017940955.1). The sequence goes on along the minus strand of JAGAXP010000317.1, from coordinate 49,652 downwards.
CGAGATCTGTAGACTTTGCTGAAAGCATGATAACGGGGATATTGGACTTCTCACGTATCTTCTTACACATCTCGAGACCGTTCATACCCGGCATCATGATATCAAGGAGTACCAGGTGAATCTCCTGCTCATCCAGGATCCTTAATCCGTCATCGGCATTATAGGCTTTGAAAACCTTATATCCGTCGCTCACCAGATAGATCTCAACAAGCTCGGCGATCTCCTTTTCATCATCTACTACAAGAATATTAATCTGTGGCATAACTACTCCTTTTCCATTTGTCTTTAAGTTCAGCCGGTGGACCATTAACTCCGTCCCCATGGTCCACCGGTTGAATTCATACTTTTGTCTTTTACTTCTTTATGTCCGTATGTTCTACAGGTTTGAATAACTTCTTTTCCGACTTCTTGCGGCTCTTAAGCATTTTTGTCTGCTCCAGGGCTTCTTTGCACTGCACTTCCTGAGAATTGATCTGCTTTCGTCCCCTCAGGTCAGGGTGATGATACTCCCCTTTCTCATCCATGATGGAGGCCTTGACATTATCCGCAAGTTCCAGATCCAGGATATGCTGAAGTCTGTTCTGAATGTCTTTATCGTGAACAGGGAACACTATCTCTATACGCCTGTCAAGGTTTCTGGGCATCCAGTCTGCACTTCCGAGATAATACTCCGGATTGCCTCCGTTTTCAAATCTGAATATGCGGGCATGCTCAAGGAAATATCCGACTATGGATCTCACATGTATATGATCGCTTAACTTTGGTATTCCGGCTCTCAGACAGCATATGCCACGAACGATAAGGTCAATCTCCACACCGGCCTGACTGGCCTCATAAAGAGTTCCTATAGCCTCAGGATCGCAGAGTGAGTTCATCTTTGCTGTTATTTTAGCAGGAAGCCCTTTCTTTGCGTTCTCTATTTCCTTACGTATTTTTTTCAATACCCACTTTCTGAGCCATAAAGGTGCCAGGATAAGCTCATTCCAGTTCTCGGGTTCCGAATATCCGGAGATCATGTTGAAGAAATTGGAAGCATCCTCTCCGAACTCGGGACGGCAGGTGAAGATACCAAGATCGGTATAAAGCTTGGCCGTGCTGTCATTGTAGTTTCCGGTCGCAAGATGAACATACCTGCGGATTCCCTCTTTTTCCCTGCGGACCACAAGGGCTATCTTACTATGAGTTTTCAGTCCCACAAGTCCGTATATAACGTGAGCTCCCGCTTTTTCAAGGCGTTCCGCCCACTGGATATTGTTCTCTTCGTCAAAGCGTGCCTTAAGCTCTACGAGGGCGGTAACGTCCTTGCCGTTTGCGGTTGCCTCCTCCAGAGCCTTTACTATAGGTGAATTACCCGACACTCTGTAAAGGGTGATCTTTATGGCCAGGGTTTCCGGATCTCTTGAGGCATCCTTGATAAGCCTTACAACCGAATCAAAGGTTTCATACGGTACTGTCTCAAAGATGTCCTTCTGCCTGATGCATTTGAATATGGAACCTTCATTTTCAAGAGCAGGCACCGGCTGCGGAACATACTGCGGGGTCTTCAAATGCTCAAAGCCTTCCACATTATAAAGCTTCATAAGGAAGGTGAGATCCAGAGGACCGTTTATCCTGTAGACATCGTTCTTGTTTTCAATGCCAAGCTCCTTACGGAGTACCTTGAGAAGCCGCTTATCTATGGTATCCTCAACCTCGAGACGCACTACCTCACCCCAGCGGCGCTGATTAAGCTGTTTCTTTATCTCTTCAAGAAGATCCGTTGCCTCCTCTTCGTCGATACTGAGGTCGGCATTTCTCATGATCCTGAACATATGGGTAGAGACTATCTCATAGTTCGCAAAAAGCAGTCCCATATTACGCTCAATGATTTCTTCCAACAGTATGAAAACTCTCTGTTTCTTTCCGTCTGCCAGGGTTTCCTCCGGAAGCTCCACAAGACGCGGCAGGGTATTGGGCACCTGTACCATTGCAAACTCAAAGTTATCCTGAGTTATATCAAGCCCGGCAGCCTTTTTATGTTTCTTGCCGGTAATGCTCTTTCCCTTTACCTTCTTGGGTTTAACCAGGGCCGCAATATTCAGAGTCCTGTTAAGTACCAGCGGGAAGGGTCTTGAGGAATCCACCGCAACCGGTGTAAGGACAGGATATACCTGCTCCTTAAAATACTTGTCGACGAATCCGGCTTCAATATCATTAAGCTTTTCATGCTCTGAAATAAGATAAAGTCCCTGATTCCTGAGGGCAGGCAGTATAGACCTGTTGTAGGTTGAATACTGCAGGCTCATGAACCCCTGAACCTTTTCGGATATGGCATCCAGCTGCTGCTGCGGTGTCATTCCGGCTATATCCTTCTTCAGATATCCTGCATTAAACTGATCCTTGAGAGAAGCCACTCTGACGGTAAAGAACTCGTCAAGATTGGAAGCAGTGATGCTTAGGAATTTAAGTCTCTCAAACAAAGGCTCGTCATGATTCCTTGCCTCGTAAAGACAGCGGGCATCAAAGTCAAGCCAGCTTAATTCACGATTTGTGTAGTTACACGGATCAAAAACATTTTTAGTATTAAATGCCATGGCAAACTCCCTTATCAGTAGTTACCGAGTATCCTTAATTCTGACACCTGATCTCCCATGCCGGAAATAGCATTGATAACATTTGGCATGTCAAGTCTTCCTTCGATATCAACAAAAAAGCGATACTCAAAGATGTGTTCCGGAATAGGACGGGATGAGATCATGGTCATATTGACATCATTGAAAATAAAGTTTCCGAGGATGTTGTACAAAGCTCCCGGCTCGTGCTGAGCCTCAAAGCAGAGACTTATCCTCTTTGCCTTATCGGTGTAAACCTTGTCCTTTCCGATAACGAGAAATCTTGTGGTGTTGGTTTTCTGCCGGTTCACGGATTTCTGAAGGATCTTAAGACCGTAAAGCTCAGCAGCTCTTTCTGAGGCTAATGCAGCTATCGTTGCATCTCCCTTATCTTTCACGTACTTTGCAGCAACGGCTGTATTGATGACCGGCACAGGCTTTATGTCCGGATGTGAATCAAAAAAGTCGCTGCACTGTCCCAATGCCTGAGGGTGGGAATACACTTCCTTAAGTCCCGAAACGGAAGCTCCCTCTACACTCATAAGTGCATGTTCCACCTTTAAATCTACTTCCTCTATTATAGCAAGTTCGGGATATTTTATCATCAGGTCAAAATTATCCGATACCACGCCATGACTTGAGTTTTCAATAGGGATAACCGCATAGTCGGCTTTCCCTCCCATCACCATGTCCGCTGCGTCCTTCCAGGTATGAACGCTTTCTATGTCATAGTCTGTGCCGAAACATTGGAATGCCGCAAGCTGGGCATAGGCGCCTTCAACGCCCTGATATACAGCCTTCTTTCCGGCTTTATCTATCTTGCCTATCTTTATGAAGCCGGAATCAAAATTCTTCCCGTGCTGAGACATGATACCGAACTGGAGTCTCCGGGATATGGTCATCATCTGACGGTAAAGCTCCTTTATGGCCTTCCTGTCAAAATCACTGTCCAGATAAGACGCAACTGACTCCAGCTTCTCCTGTTCCCTTGCCGGGTCAAATACAGCCTTTCCGCTGCCGATCTTTATCTCGGCAACCCTTGCGCAGAGATCCATGCGTTTCTTGTAAAGCATGGTAATGTCTCTGTCTATGATGTCAAGCTGATCCCTGATATCCAGAAGTGTCTCTTTGTTCTCCATGTGTCGGTCCTTTCAGTCTCTGAATTTTGTCTTTATGCTTCTTTTGCTTTTAATTCCTTTATGCCCTCTATAACCTTGTCCCTTGCATAGCTTCCGATATGATTCTTTTCATCTTCCGTAAGCTCACTCATAAGTATCGGTTCACCGATCTTTACCTTAACATGCTGAGGGTGAATAAAAGGAAAATGAGATTCCAGAACTTCTCTTGTGTGTATCATCGAAATCGGCACTATCTTGCAGCCGGTTTTCTCTGCGATCTTGAAGGAACCTTCCTTGAAAGGCAGCATCTCCTCTTCCGTCTCACCCTTAGAACGTGTTCCTTCGGGATATATGTAGATGGAAATACCGGCCTTAACGTACTTTATAGCTGTAAGGATCACCTTAAGTGACTGTCTCAGGTCGTTTCTGTCTATCATGAGGCAGCCTGCATAGTCCATCCATCTAGCCATAGGCTTTATCTTCTGCATCTCGATCTTTGCAATAAAGCCTGTCGGCCTGTCTACAAGTGTGTAGCCTATGACCACGTCAAAATAGGAGCGGTGATTGCCCACAAACATAACTCCCTCTTCCTTTGGAATGTTTGTAAGGTTCTCCATTCCTTCAACCTCATAGGTAACCTTGCAGGAATCAAGTATGTTACGGAACAACACCTGCACCTTATTGAGAGTTGCAAGGGATCTTTCTCTTCTGTCCTCTGTTTTTTCTATTTTTTTAGCATTGAACATATCAGCAATTGTGAAGAAAAAGATCAAATGTGCCAATGCAAATATTGTGTATATCATGAATTCCTCCTGAATCTTGACTCTTCGTACTGACTGACCGCGATTTTCACAATCGCAGGAGCCACGCGGCTTTGACCGCTTCAAAAGAATCCGTAAAGATTCTTTCCTTATAAGTTTATTCGTTAATGTCTCTGAATTCTGATATCCAGAGAAGCATAACTGTTTCTGTCAATCATTAAAGAACATCGGAAAAATGCGGGCGTACCCGTTTGAAAAATCCGAGTCCCATGAAAAATATAATGAGTGTGACTGCCCAAAAGTAAATGCTCAGTGTCGGTCTCATCCAGAACGGATCCCCTGTAAGCATTGAATCACGGTACCCTGCGACTATGTAATAAAACGGGTTTAACTTAAGTACTGTTCCGACCCAGGGTGCACGGCTTGTGAACAAGGTCTCATCATACATGATGGGGCACATCCAGATGCCGAACTGAAGCATTATCCCCACTATCTGCTGCATGTCCTTGAAAAAGACATTAACGGCGCTTGTGAGATAACCGAGTCCCAGTGCCAGCACGGAAGCCGCAAAGCTGTAGTACAGGATCTGTATCCAGCTTGGCTGCGGCATCTTTCCTGAGATGAGATATGCCATAAGCATGATAACTATAAAGCAGAGGTGTACAAAAAAGCAGGATGCAAGCTTTATGATGGGCAAAAGCTCCACCGGGAATACAACCTTCTTCACCAGATAGCTGTACTCATGAAGTATTCCTGTTATGGTGTTCATGGCTTCACTGAAGTAAAACCAGGGAACAAGACCGGGGATGAGCCAGATTACGTAGCTTGTGTCGGGAACCGGCGGCGCCGATTTGAAGCCGTAGGGTCCGAAAATAAAAGCATAGATAGTTACCGTAACGAGAGGCTGGACAAACATCCAGATGATCCCGAAATAAGATCCCACAAATCTTTTCCGGAAATCCGACTTTGCGAGATCCAGGATCATCCTCCTTCTCGCGATGATATCCTTTATCAGTTCTTTTAAATATTTCATATATTTACAGGGGCTCTGTGAAAAGCCTTTTTATTAACTCCTCGAAAAATCTTAATGATTCATTATACCACTTTTTTGACATTTCTCCTAATCCTGTTTCTGCTCCGGTTCCAAGCCGCCTGTGTCTCTGCTGAACTAGGAAACTCTTGAAACAACAGTCAGATAGCATCCTGTCAGGACTATTCCGTCCATCAGGATTTCTAAAAGAAGAAAGGCTTTCGGCATGAACTGTGCTGCTTTGAATTTTCCTAAAAGAGTTTTTATCCACTCGGAGCGAAAGCAAAGGAGCAGTACCGGCAGATATGGGAGGAAGTATCTTCCCTGGACACCCAAGATATAGAAAGTGTCTGCCGGAGTGTAGGAAAGCAGCATGCTGGTAAGCAGTATAAAGGTCAGGAAAATAACGGTTCCTGCCATGATAAGTCGTTTCCTTATTTCCGGAACCGGTTCTTCCGGGTCATATGCTCCGGTAAGGATCGAGCCAATCCAGAATATAAAAAGGAAAGGTGTTGGTGTTGTCAGTCCTCTGTCAAATGCGCCAAGCCACATGCCGACTGTGGTGCCCAGATACTGAGTGCCCAGAATCTGGAAAGTATTTCTGATGATGCGGAATACCAGGGTTTTATCCCGGATGAGTTCTGACAGATCATGAAGCTTTACGATATTCACCTCACCTGAGGAAGTGAATTCAGGTGCCTGCGTCACGCCGGAAGCATTAACATAGCGGAGTACCTCACGAAGATTCACCAGAACGATGGATCCGATTATAAATGCTCCTATAAGTAAAACTGTAAGCCCCCATCTCATAAGGCTTGGTTTTTTCCACTTTTTCACGGGGATCATTAGGCACAATGCAAAAAGCGTTGCATAGATCATCTTGCAGGGCGACAGAAGAACCGCCAGGATTCCCATCTCCACTATGTCTCTCAAAGTGATCATCCGGTCTTCGCTTCCGACAGCGTGGTCAAGGATTACCGCCGTAAGATAAAAGCTCAGCGCAATGATATAGGAGTCATAGCTGTAGCTTCCTGCTATCTCCAATGTCATCGGGAAAAGGGATACGGCAAAAAACACTTTCTTTCCAACCGGAGTTCTTCTGACAGACAGGGCACCGAGGACGGTAAAAAGAAGAAGATTCATAAATCTTCCCAGGAACAGAAGTCCAAAGGCGCTGAGGTGGACAAGTCTTGCCAGAGTGATTCCTATAGCAGGCATAAGATATGCAAGTGGAGTTGTTGCCACTGGCTGCTGCAGGGTAATGCTTTCTCCTTCTTCTCTCTCACCGAAGAAGCCATAACTATGTATTTCTTTGTAAACCGAAGAGTCCAGTGTCTGCCCGATAACCGTTGCTTTATTCCAGTCATTGTCTCCGGGCCAGTTCACGATATACTCATCCTCCTTTCGGATGATGACATTTCCATCTGTGTCCCTTGCGGGCTTAAGCATCAGCTTGTTTGAAAGCTCATAGGCTCCGACGAAATGCAGTACTTCATCCGGGGCCGAAAGTGGCGGGAGCACCGCAGTGAAAATCATGCCCATAATAAGGATTGTCAGAAAATATATCTTATGAAGCTTAAGCATCTGAAATATGCCCCCTGAATTCCAAAAATCTTCTTAACATCCAAAGCATATCATATTTATTGAGGTTTTTATTTGTTTTTAGTAAAGTTATCTAATGGAGGACCGGTTTTTGTATCGCCTTCCGGAATTCAAAAAACAAAATGAGGTTTTTATGTCAGAGAAATCAGCTTCTAAGAGACTTTACTATCTTGATTCATTGAAATATATATTCTGTCTCATTATTTTCTGGACCCACTTTACCGGGGCATTCTGGACAATGTGTGAGATTAAACCGGAGCTTCGTCCTGAGCTTCAGACGCTTTTTCTGCCGCCGCTCTCAATACTTGTGGATTCAAATCTCGCACTTTATGGTTTCTGTATGCTGGCAGGATTCCTTGCGGCACATAAAAATATAAAGTCTGCGAAAGACCTGATCATACAGTTTGTCACCAGATATATCAGGTTTGTGATTCCGTTTTTCTTTATAAATCTTATTTCGTTTGTGATTTACTACACCATCGGATTTCCTACTGTAATATCCAGCCGGCTTCTGAATAACAGCTGGATAGGCACTTTCTACAATCATGCACCAACCTTAATCGGGGTCATCACTGCCTCACTGACCATGAGCGGCGAACTGAATGGCCCATTATGGATGATGAAGTACATCTTTTTCGGAACCTGTTTTATCTTTTTATATAATTTTGTAAGGGAACTCTTAGAGAAGAAAGTATCAAACAAATCGGGAACGGCAGTTATCATTTATGACATTATCTGTCTTCTTTGTATGATCTATAGTTTTTTTCATCTCCCGGAGCCAAACTTCTTCCACTTTCATCTGGTGCTGTTGGGTGTAGTGCTGATGAGGATTAATGAACATATACAGAAAGGCAGCAACTTCATCTTCCTGCCTATTGCGCTTGTGCCCGTCTTTCTGGATGCCGGAGGACTTACCAATATCCTTTTTCCTTATATACATGCACATTTTCCGGAAATGAGCAAATACTTCATCTGGAACATGTACTGGGTAATAGGCTTCAGCTTTTTCCTTATTCTTGGAATCATGCACTCGTCTGTATTGCAAAAGGCATTGGAGATAAAGCCTCTGAAAATCCTGGCCCCATCCAATTTTTCGATTTATCTTATACACTTTCCGCTCATCGCCTGCTTTTCGCTTCACCTCTACGTGTTGATGGTAAATCGCATATCCTACAGCAAAGAGTTCATAATCCTGGCAATCGCCACCTTTATAGCCTTGTTTATTACAGCATGGGCTTATGAAAACACTGTTGGAAAGCTTCAAAACAGAGTGATAAAAAAAATAAACACTATAATAAAGAAAAGCATCATTTAAGTCATGACATAAGATTTCAACAAAAGCCGGAGGATATCCATCTATAAACGGATGCCCTCCGGCTTTTACTTACTTTCCACGTATTCTGTTTTTTATCCTGTCGATCGCGATGCCTGCAATCATCGGTACCACAACCGGTACCACCAGATAAAGCAGCCACCACTGTTGTGACAATGGAGACGGATACTGCGACAGATCCATAGCCGGATCTCTGTAGTACAATTTCCTAAGCAGCATATCCAGCATCTTGAAAACAAAGATGTGGAGTGCCATGATATCAAAACTGTATCTTCCGGCAGCTGCAAGAAGCGCTGCCACCGGATTCGGTCCCAAGGTAAACAAAGGACACGCTCTAAGCTTACTGTCTTCCGGGAGCTTATCATTAACCTCCACCCTCTCAACAAGCTTTGAAAGCATGATGGTAAAGATGATGCCCAGAACTCCGCCAACATAATACCAGCAGCCAAAGATATCCTGGCTTGCAAGATCGAACCATATCCCCGCATCTATAAATTTATTGAAGATGAAGAAGATCAATACCACTGCCGGGATCATTATGGGCCATCCCAGTTTTTCCTGCCAGTCGGGAAGGTATTTCTTCATGAAATATCCAAAAACAAAAAACGGCTCTATAACAAAGGCAAGCTCCATATGGTATGAGACATTTATGCCTTTATCCACTGCATATAATCCTATGATCAGGCACAAAAGAGACATCGTCACAATGCTGATATTCTTAGAGGTCTGATATTCCTGTGATACAGATTTTTTTCGAATGTTTGCGAGATTCACAAGCTTTTTCACGTCTCTGTGTCCAGCTTTATATTCCGCTGCGGAAGTAACCTTTGATGTTTCCGCAGCCTTATTCGGATTTTTCTCCTCATCCGAAGAGGCTCCAGCAAAAACTCCGGAAATCTTGTTTGAAAGATATATAACTCCCGCAAAAAGCACCGATCCCAAAAGCCACAAAGGCACGAACCACATGGGTCCGGAATAAAGCTCAGGCCTTTCGAAAACCATACTGCTCATTATGGATCTCAGATACCCGGGGCCGTCATATATTGCCGAATCCGGTGTCATTAGACCGTGGACCACACAGTAATTATGAGTAAGAGCAAAGAAAATGCAGTACAGCATATACCTTGGCCAAGTGCCCTTTATACGTTTTCCGAGATATCTGAAGGGATCCCGTCCATACTTTTCTTCATTAAAAAAGTATCCTGTGACAAAAAAGAAAAGAGCCAGATGGAAAAGATATACTATGGCACCGCCAACCTTTCCGGTGTGACCGAAAACGATAAACACTATTCCGAAGCCCTTAAATATATCCCATAAAAGATATCTTTGTTTCTCACCCTTAACTGATGTCATTTCCCTCACCCTGTTCTGATGTATGGATTTCTTCTGACGGATTTTTATCCTCAAGTCTTTCCTGAACCCTCACTGAGGAGACTTCCCGATCAGCTGTGGATTTCAATGTCTTCTCATCCATTTCATTCTTTTCCTTAAGTGCCAGCTCCTGAACCAGATTTCTGAGCTTGTCCTCAAGAGAGCTCACCCTCATGCTCATGGAAAAAAGTCTCATGATAAGGATAAATATCATGAAGAGGAACAGGAAATTGGCAGTACTGTAGATTCCGAGAAGTCCTGCCAATGTATCCGGCACTACAGGGAATACCGCAAACACCACAAACATGAACACCAGAAGTATCCAGAAGATAGAATCATCAATATTCAGTTTTGCCTTGTGTATACGGTTAAGTACCACTGTCAGGGTTCCGACAGATGCAACCACCAGCACAGCTCTGAAAAGCGGCGTCATCATAATACTATCTCTCCTAAGCAAAAGTTTTTTTGGGCTTTTTCGTCATACAGTCAACGGCCCATAGGTCCCCAATAATAGTAATTATTCCAAACTATCCCATCAGTCATTATATGGTTTTATTGTATCTTAAAATAGGGGAACGGTATAAATTCACTTTTCCCAATAATTTTTGTTCATTGTAAATCTCATTATGGTTTTCTTTGAAAGCTTCTTATAATTTTTTCCAAGCCGGAAGCCTATATACTTGCAGCCGGAAATCCATATAAGCCTCACAACAGAAAAAAGCTTTCCCTTTTTCATAAGTGCAGCCGCATTACCCTTAACAAGTTTGATGCCTTCTCCTTCTGACTTAAGACCACCAAATACCTCTGGATGATCCGCCTGGGAAACCCCGAGATCGAAGTTTCTTCTCAGCTGCTGCATGCCGGTGTAATTATGTGCATGAAAAACCGCTGCTTCAGCACAATAGGCACTGGCGAAACCAGCCTTAAGCATCCTGCAGCAGTAGATCATATCCTCATTAAAGATAGTATGGTCAATAAATCCACCAAGCCTGTCAAAAACATCTCTTCTGTAAAGGCAGCAGACATTGGACTCAAAATAGGTCTTGATGCCAAGACGCGGCAGATCCTCTACGGTTTTCACAAAGGACTTTCCGGGATAGTTGAAGCTTCTCGAATACTTCTCATCCTCCGAGCTCTCACCCGTCGCAAGCTGCCTTCCGTAAACCGCACCGATTTCCTTTTCCTGTGGTGACTCCATCATCCTGACAAGATTTTCAATCAGATATTCATCCTTCGGCACCGCATCGTCCGTCATCATAAGAAAATAATCCGCACTGGATTTGGAAACCCCGAGATTTCTGGTGGCTCCATGATCAAATTCCTTAGCAGAAATGTTCGTCACGGAAACACTGTCATAATCCCGGAGGAGACTTATGTCCAGGTATTTTTCTTCCGTGTTAACGATGATCACACGGTTTACAGGATAAGTCTGCCTGTGGAGCATCTCCTGCTGCCTTATGAACTTGGATCCCGGTTTGTAGGTCGGGATGATAACATCAACTGTTTTCATTAGCATTCCTTTTTTCGCTTTAATACTTGACTCTCAGATGTACATTTCTCCGACTCTGTGAACCGTGGCTTTGTCTTTAGTCTCTGTCATACGGAAGCTCAATGTTTCGGCACTTTCCGATACAGATCCCTTTATTTTCTGATATCCCGGGTTGAAACAAAAGTATATGCCGAAAAGATCACCGTCAGTATAGACATTAGCATAACATAGTTAAGGGCGCCTCCGAACATACCCTGTGTCCTGACCATGGGACCTGCGGTTAATACTGCCACCGCAGCCGTCATCACATATCCTATAAAAATCTGAAGCTGTTTACGAACGGTCACGAGAATGTAGTACATGACATTGGCAAAGGCATAAAGCGAGCCGCCGGCTATGAGAAGTACAAAGGTCATAAATTCGGACCGAAGCTTTCCCTCAGCGGAAGGTCCCAGAAGAAATTCAAATATTCCGAGGCCGAAACGTCCGAAGATAAAGGTCAGAACCAGTATCAAAACACTTAATGCCGCAACCGCCTTTACCATGTAAATGCATGTATGATCAAAAGCCTTCTTGTTTATCTCGCTGTAGTAGGTCGCAAGCTTTGTAAGCATCGGCCTGATAAGAAAATTCGCGATGAGATAAATAAAGGATGTGGGCATAAAAAGTACATTAAAGTACCCGGAAGCCGCATCCGAAAGCTCGGCGTCAATGGCATACTTTGAGGCCGAGAAAATGTAAAAGTCCACGAAAACACTCAGGAACAAAAGGGCTGTCGAAGAAATGAGCTCATAGGCTTTTTTAAATTCATGAGCCGTCGGCGCGAGTCCCTTTCCGAGAACTCTCACCGCAAAAAGTCTTGTTCCCATTATCTGCATCACATCTGCTGCCGCAACAGCGATCAGAAGATTTCCCGACACAAGCAGTACAAGAAGCAATGTCATAACCGAAAGACTTGTTCGAAATGCAAGAGACTGTCCGGTTCTGTACAGCTTTTCCTGCCTCTGAAGCTCTGACTCATAAACATCAGCATAACCGTCTATGATCTTATATAAAGACAGCAGCACAAGAATAAGTGACTTATGGATATCATAATTTCCTTCTACAATCTGTATACTGACAAACAAAATGCTTCCCAAAAAAGCAAGCATCGAGGTGATCCGTCTTGTAAGGAGATAATCGGAAAAGCTGAACTGCCTTTTCATGTCAGTTATATGAAACGGTCTGATGCCGAAGTAGGAAATGATGAACATCTGCTGTCCGAGGGTGGAGAAGCCGAAGCCGAATATTCCTCCCTCCGAGGGGCCTGCGATTCGTATCACCGCAAAGGCAAGCACGATGGAGGCCATTGCATAGATGAGACTGCCCAACGCATTCCATATAAAATCCCTGTTGGATTCAGTAATGATATTTTTCATGAATCTTACCTGCTGCTCTGGATGACCAGTATGGATATGAGCATCCTTGCCATATATTTCATTGCATTCATGGGCTTCAGATAGGATTCTCCCGCCAGTCTGTCATCTATAGTTACGGGAGCCTCGGTTACCTTTGCACCCTTTTTTATCAAAAACGAAATGGTATCCGGTTCCGGACCGTAATTCAGTCTGTTGGCAAAGCTGTCAATCACGCGGCTGCTGTACATCCTTAATCCGCAGGTGGGATCTGTGATGGTTTTTCCGGTGGTGATCTTTATGGCCATGGATATGAGCCTGGAGCCTATCTCCCTCATTGATCCGCCCTTTTTCTTTTCCAGAAAACGGGAACCCTGAACTATGTCAAAATCCCCATCCTTCATCTTCTCATACAGGGATTCTATATCCTCGGCGCGATGCTGTCCGTCTCCGTCAAACTGAACGGCGTAGCTGTAGCCCTTTCTGTAGGCATATTTCATACCTGTCTGGAAGCAGCCCGCAAGTCCTAGATTGGCCGGAAGAGATATATAGTTATAATGCTCCCGCTCGCAAAGCTCCACAGTACCGTCAGTTGAACCGTCGGAAATGATGATGTAATCCATGGGGAACTTCTGCGCTTTTATGTCTGCCACAACCTTCGGAAGATTCTCCGCTTCATTGTAGGCAGGTATGACCAGGAGCACCCTGTCCTTATTCGATTTTTCTTTTAAGGCATCTGCCATGTCTGTCTCCATTCCGCCTTATTTTAGTTTTTTCACATTGACCTTCATTCCGCCCTTTTGAGTCGGAATGAACAACATAATATGATCTCATTAACGCTGTTTTTCAAACCGTAATATCTGACGCACCGCCTATCTGACCGGCTATTTTACATTACATCTTTATTTCCTGATATTTTCTGGTCATAAAGCCGCATTTTTGCTTAGGCAGTTCTTCCATCTTCTCACCATCAAAAATCCTCATATGATTCTTTATCATGGGAACGCCTGAAAGCTCCGTAAAGGCTACGCCTCCGGAGAATCGTGGATTACATTCGACAAAATAATAAACTCCCGAGCCCTCGCCGCGGATAAACTCAAAGTTAACGCAGCCTGTGCTATCGGCGCGCTCCGCTATCCTGCAGCATACATTCTGAAGCACCTCATCCTCCATGATCCTTACGCTGAGTCCTGCACCGTTTGCCGTACGGAGAAGCTCCTCTCTCGGTACAGCCCTGCAGTTCCCCTTAGTGTCACGAAGGATGTCCACGGTGATAACATTACCCTTGATCATAGGCTGGACGATGTATCTCGTGAGATTTGTGTCGTTCAGCTTTTCCGGATCGATGATGTTTGAAAATGCAAAGCCCAGCTGATCCTCATGGTAGATGCGGTAGAGTCCGCCGGAGCTTCTTCCGTCCACAGGCTTAAGGATCAGAGGATAAGTGACCTGTTCAAAGTCCACCTCCTCTGCGAGCTTTGTGGGTATGATCCTTACAGCGCCCTTTATCTCGGGTTCCTCTATCTCATTAAGAACACCTTCCACGAGACGGCTCATGAGATACTTGTCCCTGAGGATCTCGATGGCTTCTTTTCCAGACATGCAGATGGTCACGTTGTCATTCTCAATCTCTTCTCTGTGGCGGTTAAGTACGTCAATCTCCACATCGATAAGAGGAAGGATACGATCCACCTGCTCCTCCTCACATACCTTTTTTATAAAGGAAATGTAGGCTTCTTCATCACTTGCGTAGGGAGCCTTGTAAAACACGTCCACATCAAGGGATGCAGCAACCCATTCCTTATCATATATATCGCTGCCCACTACCTTATAGCCCATCTCGTGAAGACTCCTGATAACCGCGTCTGCGGAAAAGGAGCCGATGGCGGTGACCAGCGCTGTTCTTTGTTCGTTCATTTCATTCTCCTCAGTTAAGTATCATCATGCAGATACGGTCCACATCCTCAAGGCTCAGATCCGGATAGATCGGAAGTGTAAGGATCTCAAGAGATGCGAGAAGCGCCCGGGGCGTATCATTAACATCATACTGATCCCTGTAGCAGCCGTAGGCATTGATGCATGGATAGAAATACTTACGGGCATTAACATTGCCGCCCTTAAGTGCTGTCCAGACCTCATCTCTGGATTTTCCGAACTCATGGAAACGCACCGGCATATAGGCATAATTCGACTTAAGGTTCGGATTTTCCTCGGGAAGGATGATTCCCGGAACGTCACTGAGATTCTCCATATATCTCTCAAATACTGTCTTACGTCTTGCGATATACTCATCCACGTGGCGGAGATTGCAGAGCCCCATGGCGGCGGCGAATTCATTCATCTTGCCGTTTCCGCCTACGGAAGCCACCTCCTCCTGGCCGAGAATCCCGAAGTTTTTAAGCTCATAAAGCTTAGCCATGAGCTTCTCGTTCTTCTCTCCTGTGGTGACAGCGCCGCCTTCAATGGAATTGAAAACCTTGGTGGCATGAAAGGAAAACATGGAGGCATCTCCGAAGGTACCGACTCCCTTTCCTTTATATTCTTCACCAAAGGTGTGGGCAGCATCATAAAGAACCCTGAGGTGATGCTTATCTGCGATTTCCTGAATCTTTTCCACGTCGCAGACATTACCGTAAACATGCACAGGAACTATGGCAGTGGTTTTTTCGGTTATCAGGGACTCAAGCTTGTCCGTATCGATGGTGTAATCCTTTAAATTAATGTCACAGAAAACCGGCTTCAGTCCGTTTCTCACGATGGCGTGGGTAGTGGACGCAAAAGAAAACGGAGTGGTAATGACCTCTCCGGAAAGCTCCATGGCCTGAATCAGGAACTCAAGGGCGCTGTGGCCGTTGACAAAAAGCTGCAGGGAGCCCACCTTAAGGTAGTCTGTAAGCTTTTCCTTCAGCTCTTCGTGGTACTTACCCATGTTGGTAAGCCATGCAGAATCCCATATATCCCTCAGCATCTGAGTGTATTCATCCAGAGGCGGAAGACTGGCTTTAGTTACATTTATGATGTTTTTATCTATATCTGACATTTTATCTCCAAAATTTTTCCTTATCATAATGCTTCTGATTGAAATATTTTATAAAAACAGATAAGGTTTGTTGCCAATACTTTACGATTTTATAATATGCCCTATAAAAAGTAAATCCCGTCTAGCACTTTCCAAGAGCTTGTGTTAAAGTGTAGGCGTGCATTTTTAATAAGGAAATAGTTTCCATATTATTGGAGGATAAAAAATGATTAGTATGAAACGTACTGTCGCTATCCTTGCAGCAGCGGCTACCATGATGGCTCAGCCCATGTCTATGCTTGCTGCAACTCCCGGCGACAATCTCACTCCTCTGTTTGAGATCACAGAGGACAACACAGGCTCATCTGCTATTTCAAGCAATGTTATCACATCAGCTGATCCTGCATTAACCTCAGGTACAGTTGTAGCCGAGACTCAGGCTGCAGCAGTCGTTCAGGATTCTACTACAGCAGCTATCACACCGGGTGTGGTTACAGGACCTACAGGTGATGGCACCATCACTACTGTGGATCCGGGAACAACCACTGAGACTACCGCAGCTGTTACAGATAATACTCTTCCTGCTGCCACTGAAGCTCAGTCAACAGGAACAGTTGCAGCAAGCGGCGTAAGCTCAAGCTCAAAAACACTTCCTGTAGTTGATCCCACAGACGTTGAGGGCATCCGTTACAATTACATGACAACTCCTAACGAGGGAAACATGGATGCAGATCCGGTTCTTAACCTGGTACCGCTCGGTTCCTACTTCATCTATGACGGAGCAGGAAAACGTATCGACTGGGGTACAACCTCAAAGAATGATTCCTTCGCATATTCTTCCATCGGTTTCACAAGCTTCATGCTTGAGCACGCCAACGTAGGAAGATGGTACTACAGAACCTTCTCAAAGGACACCGGCTGGGGTCCATGGGCAACCTCAAAGGAGGCTACACCTAACCAGGGTATCGTTTCAGCACTTCAGATTCGTGTAAAGGGTTATACTCACAACCTCGGCGATCTTTACTACAGAGCAGTTCTTAATGACGGTACTGTTACTGACTGGGCTAAGGAGGGTCAGGCAGTAGGTTCTATCGGTGATGACCGTTATATCGTAGGCATCAAGCTTGCTCTCTGGAAGAAGGGCGTTCAGTTCTATGATTCAACAGAGAAGCCTATGGTCAATGCTTCCAACGAGGGTGTTTTCCATACCTCATCAGGTACCGTTTACGTAACAGCTGACGGCCGTTCCTATACAGGCTGGGGCTTTGACGGAGAGTCAAACCAGTACTACTTCAACAACGGTACTGCAGTAACCGGATGGAATGTGATCAACGGCTACAACATTTACTTTGATGAGAACGGTGTAGCTCTTCGTGATCTTTCAGGCATCATGGGTAATCCGGGAGCTTATGCTATCAGAGTCAACAAGGCAACCAGAACCATGTACGTTCTTGCACAGGATTCTTCAGGAAACTTTACAATCCCTTACAAGACACTCATGGTAACAGTAGGTGATGATACTCCTATCGGTTCCTTCAGCATCTATGAGAAGTACAGATGGCACTTCATGCATACAGACTGCTACACCCAGTTCCTTTCAAGATTCAAGGGTCACTACCTGCTTCACTCACTGCTTTACTCAAGACCCGACTACAACACAATGGATGCCATCTACTACAACTACATGGATGACTCCATGTCCGGCGGATGTATCCGTCTCCGTGCTGTAGACTGTGCATGGATCTACAACAACTGCCCGAACGGCACAACCGTTACAGTTTACAATGACAAGTGGGACAAGGGTCCTATCGAGAAGGATGCTATCCAGCAGGCTATCCCGAGAAACCAGACCTTCGATCCTACAGATCCTGTAGTAACAGCTGCTCAGGACGCTGCCGCTAAGGCTGCCGCAGAAGCTGCCGCTGCAGAGGCTGCTACCGAGACAGGTGGAGAGCCACAGTAAAACTTACATATCGGACAGGAGGGAATTTTCCCTCCTGTTTTTTTGTATTATCAAATGAGTTTCCAAATTAAAAAACCAAAACAGCCCCTAACCTAAAACGGAAAGGAGCTGTTCTGATTTGTATAACTGTTAAAAAGGTATATTGATTTCTATAGAAGATCTGAATATGTCATCATATCATGACAATTACCGAATCTTATCAATATGTCCAGCCGGTTGCCTCAGGCATGCCCATGAACATAGCAGGATTCACCTCAGCTTTGTAGATTATATAGGTAAGTCCCTTTGCATTCTTGCTGAATGGAATGTTAAGCACGCCGTTCATAGCACAGGTAACAACCATGCTTGATCCGTCACTGAACATAACCGTGTAAGACTGATTTGCATATACATCCGCCGACACAGGAACTTCAACTGTGTCGGAAATAGAATAAATAAATAGATCGTTGAAGTTTACAATTCCCGAACCCATTACATTGTTCATATCAATCGAAGCAAGGCTTGTTCCTTCAAAGTTATTAAAAGCTGTTAATGTATCAACCGGTGTGAGAACATCAGTGATATTCTGAGCCACATCACCACCAATACTCATGGAGTGAACCTGAAGTCCCTGTAATTGGGTTGTATCGTAACCCACGTACACACCTCCAGCATTAACATTGCTGTTATTGTATCCCGGTGACCAATACTCACCGTCTGAAGCACCGCTTTCGGTTCTGCTTACAGTGTTAACATTATTCTCTGTTGTAGTTGATGTTGAAGTCTGAGTTAATCTTACACCAACATAAACTCCTCCACCTCTTGGAACAGAGATATACGCTCCGCCACTTCCGTTAGGAATGATCTCATATGCAGTATTTCCATTTACATCATAGAATTCAGCTGTATATCCACTTGGAATGTCTACGCTAAAATAAACTTTATTATCCTGGTTTGCAACGTAATTACTTCCAACTTGCTTACCTTCACCACTCAATGCAATCTGAGCCACATTGGAATCAGCCTTGATGATGTAGTTAATGGTCTTTTCTGCGGCTTCATTCCTGGTGTATTCCTTCTTATCAGTACTTTCATTGTATTTAGATGTTTCTACAACATCTTTATTATTAGAAGTGTCAACCTTCCATACGGTGATATTTATATCATCCAGGGAAGCTTTTTCACTTAGTACGATGTTGTGTTCTCCGCCTGAAATTTCACCTCCAACAGTTAGTTCGACCTCACCCTTTGTAGCAGATTCTCCATCAGAGATGTTGACAGCAGTTGTCGTCGCCTTTACATCTTTTCCAACAGTTATAGTTATATTTCCGTCAGTACTGTCAGGAAGAGCAATCGCGAAACCATTCTTACCATCCTGTGTTACACTTCCGCCAACATTTATATCAAGGTCTCCGGAAACAACATCAACTAAAATTGTTTGTGCCCATCCATTTTCACTAGTGGCATTTATATCTCCACCAACAGTAACATTTAAATCACCAGACACTGTAGCCTCAATGCCATATGCATCAGCTCTATAGTGATTATCATTGTCTGATTTTCCTGTGGAATTAAGATCCCCTCCTATAGTTGCATTTGCTTCCGCACCTTCGGAAACAGATACACTCATGCCAACTGCACTACTACCGGATGATGTGACATTAACATCATCACCTACTTCTATATTGACCTTGCTGGTTGATAATGAATTCTTACTGGAAGACGATCCGCTTGCCTTAATAATGATACCGCTGGAGTCCTTTCCGGTTACATCTACATCTTCTCCCACTTTTACAGTTGTAGTGGCATTTGAATCAGATCCGCTACTATCCGCATCAGCATATATACCGGCAGCTCCCGAATTATCATTTTTGACCTCGACACTTCCCGTAACAGTAACATCGGTAGATGCTTTTGTGTCTGTGCTGGATTTTGAGAACGATTCTGCTGAAATGCCCTTATCATCATCCTTAACGTCACCATCAACGGTTACTTTAGCCGCTACATCTTTGCCGTCGCTGTCATCATTATCCTCACTTGATGCATATACACCGCCTTCTACTGTTTCGGACTTCTCTACGTTAACGTTACTACCACTCTTTTGACCTTTGCCATCAACTTCTACTGTAACACTGTCACTCTCATAACTAACACCTAAGTCTGTTGAAGTACCAATGCCTGAGTCTTCTTTGCCTAATTCTTCTATGACAAAGCCTGATTTAATAATTTCTTCTTCCGCAAACGCCGTAATCCCCGAACTCATCATCATAGATGCCGCAAGAATCACCGCCATAAGTTTCTTTGTGCTGCATAAGTTCCTTCTTTTCACTAGGATTCTTTCTTTAACCGGGATTTCCGTATCCACGGGTTAAAACCACGATTTTTCTCTGAATCACATTTTATCATGATATATATAAATATAATTGGCGTTTTCAAATATTTAGAGATTTTTAATAAATGTCAAACCTCTTGACAACAGGATTTTGTGTGATTTATCAAAGTCTAAGCCACATTACCGCTTGTTCTTTGAACGCAAAAAAGCAGCTGCGGTTTCCCACAACTGCTTTCACAATTCATTTCCCTTGGCCTTTATTCTACGGGATCATCACTAGCTTCTGCCACCTTCCATCCTACAAGCTTCCTTGATCGTGAATCAAACGAAACACCAATCTTATAAAGCTGTCTTCCGTCAGCAATGTACGGCAGTGCATAATCTTTTGTATCAATCTGCGCAAGAGCAGACTCTGCCGTATCATCCCTCTTGAATTCAAACAAGTAAATGTAGTCCTCTGTCTGAATACATAGATCAATGCGTCCATCATAAATCTGTCTCTCGCAGTCAACATACTTCCCAAGCAATATGACAAGCAGATAGACTACTGACTGAAAATAATGCTCAAAAGGATCATCTTCTCGTGTATAGGTGATGCTGGCAAACAATCCCGACAGCACATCCCTGATTTTATCTAATTGTCCGCTTTCTATGTATTCATCTAAAGTAAAGATATCAAGACCGTTTCCTGATGTTGCCTTTGGCACATAATATTTCAAAAGGCTATCGACAAAGCCATATTTCACTTCATCATTCGGGAAGCATAATGTGTATCTTCTGCGCCTTTTATCAAAATCAGCTATTGTAAGATATCCCGTCTGATAGAGAAGAGGAATAAGATCCAATGTATCTCCCGTATAATCCTTCAGGGTCGCTTCATCTGCATAAATTGTTCTGTTTGTAAACTTCCGAACATCAAATCTGCTTTCCTTTATTTTACTTAAAAGAAATGTCGGTGTCCCTGTTTCAAACCAGTAAGAACCAAACTCTTTTGAGAAAAATGCATTCAACAGACTAAAGGGATTATAAACACCCTCAGAGGATGGATAAAACCGATAACCATCATATTGTTTTTTGATAGCATCCAGACACTCATCAATACTTAGGCCATGACAATCCGCCAACATTTGTAATTCCCGGTCGAAAAAGTTCGTTATCTCACTATCAGTAATTCCACATAACGCAGCATATTCTTTGTCCATGGAAATATCTTTGAGTTGATTAAGATCACTAAAAATGCTGACCTTATGAAATTTAGTAACGCCTGTAATAAAGATGAACTGAATTGATTCATCGGCTTTTTTCAACCTGCTGAAAAAACCTTTGAATACCTCTTTAATATAATTCTGCAATTCCGGATTATTTATCGTGTCCAATAACGGCTTATCATATTCATCAATCAGAACTACGCTTCTCAACCCGGTCTTTTCAGCAGCCAGTTCCATGACTTTTTGGAAACGATCCCCCAGGGTTCGGTCTTTATATTGTTCACCATAAATTGCTTCCCAATCCGAAAGCATTCCATCAAGAACTGTCTCTATCGGGGTCTGTAAATAGTTGTCACCATTAAAGTCCAGATAAAATACGGGATATCTTTTCCAGGCCTCTGCATTATCCTTCTCCAGCTCTTCTATTGCAAGTCCCTTAAATAATTCCTTCTTCCCCTCCCAATATGCCTTCATAGCAGATAGCAAAAGACTCTTTCCGAATCTCCTGGGTCTCGACAAAAAATAAGGAACATTATTATGAGCCAGTCTGTAGATATATTCTGTCTTGTCAACATAAAGGAAATTATCAGTCCTTAGTTTCTCAAATCCCTGTATACCTACAGGCAGTTTTCTGATCAATTCTCCCATGGTCCAGCGCTCCTTTATGATTCAAACACTCTTGATAACAGTATACTAAATACCATAATTATAGTAAACGCATAGCGATGCCCCCTACATCAAATAAGCTGAATAAAAAAACAGGGCCTCTGTCCCGTAATCAAGACAGAGGCTCCGGTTTTGAAACGAAGGTATATTGATATTCAGAATGCTCTGAACATATCATCATGCCTGAAGTCGTATTGGTTAAGCAAATTCACAGTGGCTTTCGTTGGTTATAGCATCAGTAAAGTGTCCCGCTTACCAATGGAACAAGAATAACCGTAAGTATTCCGGCTACACAGATGCTCAGTGAGCTCATGGCTCCCTCAACCTCTCCAAGCTCCAGAGCCTTTGCGGTTCCAACCGCATGAGCGGAGGTTCCGAGAGCCAGGCCTTTTGCCACCGGATGTTCGATATGAAAGATTTTGAAGATGGTCTCGGCTATCATGTTTCCGAGAATACCGGTTATGATGATTGCCGCAACCGTAAGGGTCACAATACCGCCGGCTTCCTCCGATACGCCCATGCCTATGGCGGTTGTGATGGACTTGGGAAGTAATGTTGCTATGTGGTCACCTGTAAGACCAAAAAGCTTTCCCATGAGCAAAATACTCAGGATGGAGCAGCAGGTTCCGGTCGTGATTCCGATGGCCACAGCAGCCAGATTATCCTTGAGAAGCTTCAGCTGCTTATACATTGGAACCGCAAGACATACCGTAGCCGGAGTCAGAAGGTAACTGAGCATCTTTGCGCTGTCGCGGTAGGTTTCGTAGGGAATGTCCAGCACCACAAGAACAATTATGCAAAGTACCGTAGAGACCAGCAAAGGGTTCAGTATGGCAAATTTAAACCTGGCTTTCAGTTTCAGGGCAATTATGAAAAGTCCGATGCTTAGGAACAGTCCAAAATAGTCGGAACCTGCTACAGCATTGATTAATGTTTCTTTCATTCTGCAGCCTCCGTATATTCCTTTTTTTCTGAATGTCTGAGGATCAATGATGCCGCGATGCCTGTAACAGTCATTACGATAACGGTTGATGATATTATGATCACAAGATAGGGCACAAGTACAGGAAGAAGAATGTCCGTCACGCTCATGATTCCAACAGCAGCGGGAATAAACATTAGCGTCATGGTATCAAGTAGAAATCCTCCGGTTGCTTCCACATCCTCAAGCTTTACTATTCCCGTGATGAGCCCTGCGAGAAGCAGGACAAGCCCGTAAACCCCTGCCGGAATCGGCAACGGCAGCAGTTTGTTCAGAGCCTCCCCGATAAAGGTAAAGGCCATGATCCATGCCACCTCTTTTACATATTTCATTTTAAATACACCTTCTTTTGATAATGTTTATTTACAGATCTGTAATGACAGGTCTCAGAATAATAACAGAGAAAGCATAGTCCACTGCAAACATCAAAACAAGATGATATTTAGACAAATTAAGATACGAAAAGTCTCGATATTGTGTGTATAATTTGAGGCTCAATGTCAGCAAATCTGTTGTTTCTTTTTAGCATTCTGTTCTTTTATGTATGTCTTAACTTCCTCCTTGCTGTCATCAGGAAGATAGGTAGAATCATACGCTTCATCAAACGAAACGTGTTCATTATTCATTATATTCATTACAATGGTGGCTGTTGTCTCAATAATTGCTTTTTCCCTTATTCCTTGACCTAAGTTACACATAATTTCCGACCCCTCTATTAATTGTAATGAGTGTGTTATGCACAACAATCTTTCGAAATAATGCCTTTATAATATCTCTTACCTATACATCGGTGTATCATGGTAGGCTATAATTTACCGCTCCGAAATTCTTCTAAAAGTTGTTCAAGAAAATGTTCATCCTTAGAAGCTCTTATTGCATCATCTCCACGATTATTTTCCCACAGGTAGTTCAACAAATCAGTTGTTTCTTTTCGTCCTTCAATTCTGCCTTCTCTAAGAGCTTCTTTTCTAACCTTACGTTCAATCGTCGCATCATGATTTTTCATCAATGTTTCTTCATCAAATAAAGACAACATTATATCCATAATCTCCTCTCTTTCTCGTTCAAGATAATCTTTCAAAACAGCTTCACTTTGACAAATCCTGATGGTCTCCTCCACAGTTTTCCTTGTACGACCGTTAATCTTCATCTGTTCATTAAATATATGACAGAACCTTACATATTGGTTGATAATATCTCCTTTGGATCCGTCATAAAGAATCTTTACTTCACAGTTAAAACAGATATCTTTCCCATTAAAAAGATTGTCCTTCAATGTCAGTTTTTCAGGCTTATTGCCATTTTTAGAACCGGTATATATCACATAAAGTTCGGGAATTGGTAATGGAATCCTGTCTTCTGCATATATGTCAAATCCCTTTTTCTTTATATATTTATACCACGTCTGTACTACATAAAGCAGAACTCGTACTACAATATTCTCACTCCAGGTGCTCTGTGCCTCTGCCAATATTATCAGGCTTTCACCAACCATAAATCCGAGATCATTGTACTGCTGATTCAGCATATGACTCTCGATAGTCATCAACGTAATCTCATCAATTGTAGTTTTATCATCCTCCGGATGTAATGCTTTGTACAGCTGATATGTATATCGCACATCGCTGAAAAGATTTGTGAAAACGGAAGCCTTAGCCACCCATTTGCTCCTAGGCTCATTTTCCTCAAGAAAGCCGTCTAATTCTATGTTTTTTTCTGTATCAATTTCCTTATCCAATTATGTTTCCTTTGCTTTCATATTATCATGTCAAACATGAATACACAATGTAAGTAGATTCTTCAAAATCAATGCGCGTCTTTGATTTTCATAAACCTTAACACAACATAAATAAAAATCATATTGTCTAAATTCAGACTATACAAATGCCCTCAATTCTACGGAGATTTGTATAGTCATGCTCTGTCATGATATAATCTTGAATCGTAAATCGGAAATACATACAAAGGATAGATAGAATGTTAGAATCAAATCCAACACAAAGTCTTAGTTTTAAGTCTGCTTCCCGGGATCTGAATGTCGAACTTCTCCGTATCATCGCCTGCCTTATGGTCATAATGATACATGTGAGACCTTTTCCCTTTTCGGAAACGACTCTCAGGGATGCTGTGGTTTTTATAAATGTTATGAACGGTCCTGCGGTGGCCACCTTTTTTCTGATAAGCGGTTTTTTTATCAGTAAGAAGCAGACACTTTCGCATATAATATTACGTTTTCTGAAGGGTGTTATCCTGCCGACAGCAATCTTTGTATTCTGCCTCGGCCTCATTCGCCCCTGGATCGATACCCCGGGGATGGGGCTTTTACAAAGCATTATGAGTTCACAGCCTTTGGCTATTCTTTCAGATATGCTTCAGGGGTTCCTTGCTTTTGATACTGTGCGTTTCGGCATTTATGCAGATCACTTATGGTATATCTTCAGTTACGCTTCCATCATGTTCTGGATGCCTGTGATACTGACGCTAGTTAAACATGATGAAACTACTGCTCTCAAGCTAATGCTTCTGATCGGGGTTTTTCACTACACTCTTGTGAACCTTAGTGCCCTGGTGGTTCTGCCCTTCGGGATATATATTCCCGAAGCCATGGGAAAACCGGCACTGTACGCTATTGCAGGATATCTTTTTTACTCGTGGATAAAAAAGGTGCGGGCTATTGAGCAGCCTCTTACTAAGAACAAACGCTTACCCTTACTGTTTTTACTCATGTTCATAATCCTTTCGACAGTACTTTTCTTTCTTCAGAAGCATGTTTATATACAGGGACTTATGATTGGAAGATCGGTAGATGAATTGAATACAGATTACTATTTCACAAGCTGGAGCGGACTGATCTGTGCCTTTCAGACAGTAAGTCTTTCAGGATTTGTGCTTTTGCTTCCATTAAAGCTTCAATACAAAAGCGGATTTTCATCTGTAAGCTCAGCAAACACTGACAATGGCAGCTTTAAAGATCAGACAAAGCAATCGTCAGGCAGCATAGCAGTACCTTACTCTGCCGTGGGTATGCTCATTTCCACCCTTGGAGGCTATACATTTTATATTTATCTGATACACTACGTATTTACCAATCATTTTAGAGCAACAGGACTTGAGGCAGCGTTTAAAGCCTTCTTTGGAGAGACATCACTTGGGCTAATACTATACAGCCTGATTTACTCCTTATTCATTTTCGCATTTTGCTCTATACTGATATATATCACCGAGATGTTAGCCTTCAAATTGGCTGGGATTGGTAAACGACACGCAGAATAATGACAGACGGTATTCTGCGTGTCTACACGGATTTGTAAAGATGGGACAAAGGTACAAACATAATGTCTAAAGCTACAAACAACAATACTGAAACAACAGAAAACATCAAAGCGGCCACAACCGAGCTTTCCAAGAAAATCAATAAGACAAGATCCTTCAATGAAGCTTCAACTGATGACTCAGCTTATTCAGGTTTCCGAACCGTCATCGTTATCCCAAACTATAACGGTTTACGTTTTCTCGATGACTGCATGAAGGCCATAGATGCCCAGACCGTGGATCATTTCGTAACTCTCGTAATCGATAACGGCTCGGGTGAAGAAGATACAGAGTGGCTTAAACATTGGCAGGAAAAGGATAAGGTTCACCGAGAACTAATACTTAACAAAGATAACCTCGGCTTCTCCGGTGCCGTTAATCAGGGCATCCGCTATGCCATGGAGCATAAAATCGAGTTCACTTTACTTTTAAATAATGATACCAAGGCAGCTCCTGATTTCGTAGAGATCCTGGAAACCCGCATGGACAAGGACATTAAAAAGAAAGTCTTTGCCATATCCAGCAAGATGGTAAAAATGCATGACCCTTCCATCATGGATGATGCCGGGGATCAGATGACGGTTCTTGGCTGGCAGTTCCAGAGAGGTTTGGACGAGCCTTCATCTCTTCAGAGATGGAATACCGAGTCAGAGGTTTTCTCCGCCTGCGCAGGGGCTGCAATGTACAGAACTGAACATTTTGAAAAGGTGGGACTATTTGATGAGAACCACTTTGCCTATCTTGAAGACATTGACCTTTGCTACAGGGCACAGCTTTATGGTTTCAAAGTTCTCTACTGTCCCGAAGCTCTGGTCCATCATGTGGGTTCCGGAACCAGCGGCTCAAAGTACAATGCCTTTAAGGTTCGCCTGAGTGCAAGAAACTCACTGTATCTTCTCTATAAGAACCTGCCCCTGTTTATGGTGATACTTAACATTTTGCCTATCCTTGCAGGCTACCTTATAAAGATACTGTTCTTCACAAAAAAAGGCTTCTTAAAGGCCTACATGGAGGGCATCTTTGAAGCCTTCAGCAAGTTCAGAACTCTCAAAAGGGCAAAAATAAATGAGGTACCGCCCCTGCGATACCTCACTCTGGAATTAAGACTTATTGCCGCTACCTTTGAGTACGCTTCGAGACTAATGAGACGATATAGTCCAAAGGCTCGCGGTTAAAAATATAAGAAGCCAAAAGATATACGATAACTCCCGTCACCATCTGAAGGATCAATGTCGGAACCGGAGCAAACCGGAGAAGCTCCACACTCCAGGCAGCCGCACCCATAAGCACCGAAACCACCAGGGAAGGCAATACCTCGATCCACTGCCTAAGGGGTCCGTAGCCTATAAGCTTACCGTTCGGCCAGGCATTGATGACGGTACAGAGATACTCGTCAATGACTTTAAGTATAAGCATTGGCCATATACCGAAAGGAAGACTCAAAAGCAGTATTACAATGCCGAGAGTCTTTTTTATTAACTCGAGTTTCAGGAAAAGATCGGACCTTCCCATGGCATTCATGACCTGAAGGTTGATGATGTGAATGGGATAGACCGCGTAGCTCACAGCCAGCAGCACCAGATACGGCGCCGCCACCAGCCATTTCTCTGTAAGGAGAATCTCTACAAGTGGTCTCGAAACCGCTGCAAGTCCCGCCATCATTGGGAAGATCACGAAGGCGCTGAGCCTTATGGATCTGCTGGCCATACGCCGGAGCATTTCAGGATCATCCTGCTGTTTGCTGTAAGCCGGAAGCATTACCGACTGAATGGCAGTGGAAAGATTCGTTGCGATGATCTTCGGGAACTGCTCACCTCTGTTATAGGCTCCGAGATCGGCACTTGAGTATTTTTTGCCAATGATCAGGCCGTAAATATTCTGCCACACCGCATCGATAAGGCCCGAGGCAAGTATCTTCCAGCCAAAGGAAAAGAGCTGCTTTAGACGCCCTGAGCGGAACAGAAAGTGAGGATACCACCTTACGGTGAAGAGCATCACTATCATAAGTGAGAAGTAGTAGGATATCTGCTGGGCTGCCATGGCCCATACGCCGAAGCCCTGCATGGCGAGGGCGATGGACACCGCTCCCGAGATAAGCACCGCAATCATGGTTGACTGAAAGAGCTGCCTGAACCTGAGATTTCTCGCCACGAAGGCTGTCTGTATTGACACTATAGCTCCGGGAAAAAGTACGATTCCCATAACTCTTACAAGCTCTCTAAGCACCGGAATTCCGTAATAGTCGGAAATCCATGGCGCTCCCGCAAAAAGCACCAGATAGCATCCCAGGGCCAGCAGCATGCTGATCCAGAAAACCGAGCTGTAATCCTCTTCCTTTATATCCTTCCCCTGCACAAGAGCCGTTGCGAAGCCGGACTGCACAAAGGTATTTGCTATTGTTATAAATATGGTGATGAGGCTGATGGTTCCGTACTCGGTGGGAGTCATGAGTCTCGCCAGTATGAGGGCAACCACAAACTGCACTCCCTGGGAACCGCACTGCTCCAGCACCTTCCAGAAAAGCCCGCTTATCACCTTGCTTTTCAAATTATTATCTGCCATTTTTTCTGTTTCGCAGCCACTTGTAAAGCTTCGGCATGCGATATTCAAATCCTATAAAAAATCTGTCCCGGAAGTTTAACTCATTGAAAAAATCTCTGTTCTCAGGTTTAAATATTTCCTTAAAGTCCCGGACATTGACCTTAGTAAGGAACTCATTTCTTCCTCCTGCCCGCATGGCAGCCTCATGGAACCTGCCCCCGGTCACTTCATCGAACCTCCGATACATCTTCCAGAGATCTTCCGCAAACTTTTCCTGTTTTCTGATGTAGTCGCCTGTCATCTGGCTCTCAGTCCATGAACCTCCTATGGCGAAACGGTAAACACTCATGGGCTCATCGAAATAGTAGCTGTCTCCTGCTGCCGCCGCCATAAGCTCCAGCGGTCTGTCACCCACGGGACAATCCACATAGTAATCCGGCAGTTTTTCAACGATTTCCCGTCTTAAAAGGAAGCTGGCAAAGGGTGACCCCACTGCTTTATCCACAAGCTCCTCCGGTTTAACCACACGGGACTGTTTATAAGGTCTCATAAGCTCCCCGTTTACAAGAGCACCGTCTTCCGATATCACCTTCGCGGAATGAAACGTAAATACACACTCCGGATGAGCCTCCATATAGGAAACCTGCTTTTTCAGCTTCAAGGGATCGCACCAGTAATCATCTCCGTCAGTAAGAGCCACATATTTCCCCACAGCCCTCGGAAAGTTAAAGGCCCCGGAAATATTGGTGATGCCCTTACTATATTGATTCTCAGTCCTCAGTATCGGCTTGATGATATCCGGATACCTCTCCTGATACCCCCTGATGACCTCCTGGGCATTGTCCGTAGAAGCATCATCATGTATCAGAACCTCGATCTCGAAATCCCTCTCCTGCCCCAGAATGTGGTCGAGACATTCACCGATATACTTTCCGTGGTTGTAAGTCACAACACATACAGAGACTATTATAGGCTTACTATTATCTTTTCTAACCTGAGTTTCTACTTCACCCATCAACTTACCTTCTATTTTATTACCATACAGTACCTACCTAATATGACTTGCATTTTCCGGAGTTTATAGATAACTCACCTTATAAAGAGACACTCCCCCACGGTTCTATGGAACATGTTGTAGGTGAAGCCATACCTAAGAATAATGTATATCTTCCCAAGCCGGCTTCTACTCTGTATGCTCACAAAATTCTCCAAGAGCATCTTCTGCTTCTCAGTGAGCCGGTCCCCATATATCTCCATAAAGCACCGGGCCTGCTGAAACATCTCCTCATAAACCTTTCGGGAATGCTCATCCATCTCAGCCTTGCTCTTTCCGTCTTTTCTTCCGATGCCGAAGCGTCCAAGGATCTCCATGATACGGGAACCCTTTTCAGCCCCGAGAACATTGTTCCCATGCTGCCTGTACTTATAAAGGGACTCCGGAACGAAACGAATCTGTCCAAACGCTGCCGCCACAAGGGCTATCCACTGATCATGCATAACACAATGCTCAGGCTCCCTGTCTATAAGCTTTGCAAGAGCCCGGTTTATCATCATTGCCCCGCCAACAACATTATTCTGAACCAGCAGCTGATTCAGCTTCTTTCTCGCGGGAGTCATTTTCTGGTAAGTCACATAGCTTGGGGAGATAGGATTAAGCTCCTGATCCACTACCTCGGAATCACAATGCACAAGAGTTGGTTTATCATCACCGTAAACCGCCTCCAGTATCTTCATCTGTTTAAGGGTCTTTTCAATCTTATCAGGATTCCATACATCGTCCTGATCTGAAAGCATGACGTATTTGGAGTCCCCATACTTCCCCTCTGCCAGAAGCTTCAAAAAATGTTTCTGTGCACTTCCGCAAGGGGGATTCTGTTCCAATATCTCTATCCTTCCGGGATTGGCTTCCTTCAAGGCTTCAACGATTCCCAGTGTCCCGTCATTTGATCCGTCATCCGACACAACGATCCTAATATCCTCATAACTCTGCCCTAGGATAGAATCTATCTGCTGTTTGACATAATTCTCACCATTATAGGTACACAAAAGCACTGTGACCTCATAACTTGAATTTTTTGATTCCATATCTATCTCAATTAACTCTTATTTCTTATATTTTAATTCTTGCTTGCTAACTACTGATTTTTATCATCGAAAACCTGCCGATGTTGAATTGATCAGTTATTATCAATGTGCCAGAATATGACACACATATTCCATTCTGTCAGGAATCAGCCCGTCTCTTCTCCATTATCTTACGGATTACGCTGTCATCTCCCCATACCGCCTTACTATCGTAAGGTCTGTCCGGGAATGCCCCGTATTTCAGGCTAATGCTGTAGCCCATATCCTTTATGAAATCCTCAACTCTTGTGGCAAGCTTCTCGGGGAAGCCGGAGCAGGCATTAATGACGCCCTGATACTCCTTCTGCTCGATGACAGCCGCAAGCATTTCACAGAATCTGTCATAATCGATGAAATCCCACTGGTTCTGTCCCATGGTAAAAGGAAATTCCCTGTCCCCGCGTTTTTCCGCAGAGGTGATCTTCGAAAAAATGGAGCAGCCATGCTCGGAATTTCCAACGATGTAGTAACCCCTTACCCACTGTAAAACCGTCGGCTTATTTTTACAAAGAAGCTCAAGCGCCTGCCTCAAAGCATTCTTGGAAATCCCATAAAGAGACTGGGGATTGCAGGGAGTATCCGGCTTTATGGAGCCCTCAAAAAAACCTATCTCATGCATGGAACCCATGACCGCCAGCTGCTCTATACCTGATTCAACAAGCTTTTCAAGGAAAGCATAATGTTTAGGCAGGTCATTAATGTGTGACGGATCATTGTGTACAAAGCCGTTCTTCCATGCCAGATGAAAGCAGGCATCGGGTCTTCCGAAAAACCCAAAAGGATCCTCAAGAGAAAAGAGGTCTGCCTCTTTAAGCTCTGCTCTTTTGTCAACGATATCCAGCCTAAAGTCCGATGCTACAACCTGATTTCCGTCATCAAGCAGCTGCTTCACCAGCCCCTGACCTATATATCCATTTGCACCTGTAACAAGAATTTTCATTAATTTCTCCAATATTATTCACTTCATGAAATAATCATTAAGCAAGGTACTTTACACATTAAATGAAAATTGCCACACATACCTATCGGCACATTTAGCAGCTTCATTTCAAATCATCATTCCCCAGGATGTCTTTTAGGAACCCATCCAGGCTGTATCTCTCATACACCTCTTCCGGAATTTCCTTATACGGCTCTTCTATAAACTCCTTCGGCACTGAAAAGTCCTCGGGGTCATAAATGTAAACATTCTCTTCACAATAAAAGTCCGTGTCCAGAATGTGCCTGTTGTTGGTGATAAGCTTACACCTGTGTCCAACCGACTCGATGGTTCTCATGCTGAGACCGTTCTGCTGAGGAAAAGTGTAATCCACAAAACACCTTGTATGATTGTAGATGTCATTGGTCTTTTCCATGGGGAGGGAGTCAAAATGCAATGCTTCCCGGGCACCGTTATACAAAGGATTTCTCTTAAGCACCGCTTCCTTAATGTACTGAAGCTTCGGCACATAAATGTAACCGAAAAGAGTCTTCCCGTAACGCTCCGCAAGCTCCTTAAGCTTTATAAGGATCTGCATTCGCCTCGTGTGCATGGAACACAAAAATATAAGATCGTAGCGTTTATCCTCAGAACTTCGGCATTCTTCCTTCTTGAAAAACAAAGGTCTGTAGCTCCAGCCGTACTTCTCCGAATCCACAGGATCAAAGGTATAAATCTCGTCAAACTGAGGATTCAGCCTTGTCTGGTCCGAAAAGGTCGAAACACTGTCCCATTGATAAATCTTAAAGACAGAAGACTTAAACCTTTCCCTGAGCCGCTGAATCACCCGGTCCGTCATCCACTGACCCTTTATAACAAAAACAGTGTCAATGTCGACCGGCAGCTTCGAGATCACGCCCTCATAGTAATCAAACACCAGCTTGTCCCTTAAGCCCCTGGTGTAGAACATCACCAGCTTATTGTAAAGACTGTGGGCATGCAGATTGGTATCCACCAGAAAAACCTCTGCTCCGGCTTCCTCAAGTTTCCTTTTTATGTCCTTCTCATAATTATAGAAATAGGGCATGATGAGAAGGATCTTCTTATTTTCTAACTTTATCATTGTAATACTTGTCCGAAATAAACTGACGCACAGGAGGTGCCAGGAAGGTGATAATGTTCATGGCATGGTAAGCAACCATAAAAGCTTCCTTTCCCTTCACCTTCTTTGCATCGGCAAATGGTGTCAGTTTAAGATATTTTTCATAAGCACGACTGTAGTGATTCAGGTTTCCTCTATTCCAAGGGCGTTCATCCGAAGCATAGTGCACTATGTGTGGATGATGTTTTGCAAGCCTGAAGCTCTCCTTGGACTCACCCTTTCCGTAAGCCGCTGACTTCTCCACCAGAGACTCATATCTGAAATAGTAGTAGTTGGTTATAAAATCGTAGGTCTGCCCTACTCTTTTTATGCGTCCCTTAAGAACGTGGTTAATGATGTCCTGATCATTGAAAGGAAGCTTTCCGCCCATGGTATTGTAGTACTCAAGACAGTTTGTTTCCATGTCTTCAGATCTCCAGGCGGAAAGATTGAGAAGAATCATGCCTGCATTATAATAGTTATCCTCCTCTGTCAGCCCCACCAGCTCCTTTACTTCAGGATAAATGGTAGGCTCAGCCGCCATAGCTGCGATATCGTCATTTAGCCTCAGATCATAAAGCCCCGAAATATCCCTGAGCACAACCGTGTCACAATCAAGATACAAAACCTTGGTAACTGTTTCCGGAAGTATGGAACCCATCAGCAGTCGCGCCAGAGTAGTGATACGAAACTTCCCTGTATCAAGCCCGTAAATCCTGTCCTTAAGATCCAGCATCAGACCTTCTATCGGGTAGAACTCAACCTTTCTCCCATAGAATTTCGCCATCTCTCCGATCTTCTGCCTGTTTTCTTCAGAAATACCATCGGACAGCACATGAAAATCAATCTCATTTTCCTTATTATGTTCGATCAATGATGCCATGGAAACCGCCATGTGCTGACAGTACCCGTCATCAGTCGCATATACTATATTCATAAACAATTTCCCAAAATGATTTAAAAATAACCAAATAAGCGCAATTCGGCACTTGATATACTACTATCATTTCACTATTAATTCAAGATTGCCATCAAGTACACCTTTTTACCACGAGAACGACGAAGCAGCTCATTCGGGGATATAAAAGTAGGAGCCGGAGGTCATACATTTAGAACCGTAAAGCTGAGTCTTGAAAAATCAAAATCGGACCCCTTAGAACCACTTGGTTCCATTTTCCTTAGCCCCCTCGCCAAGTAGGAGTTTTCATCAAGAAAAGCTCCTACATTGGCGAGGGCCTAGTGGTTCTTAGGGGTCCGATTTTAGATTTTTCTGACGAAGCGCCTCGGTTCTAAATGTATGACCTCCGGCTCCGGACTATTATGAAATGCTTCATGAATTGCCAAACAGTCCCTTCGGCTTCTCACCGGAAAGCTTTCTCTGCTCTACGCGCTTCTTTCCGGCTTCCTCAGCCACATCCTTGAAGTACAGACGGTTAACCGCACTGAAGAGCGCTCTAATTGAAGAACGTGTGATATTGGATGAAAGTCCCACACCATAGCTGGTCTTTCCTGTATCAATGTCAAGAAGGTGAATATATGAAACCGCCTTAACATTGGTTCCTGAACCAAGAGCATGCTCCTGATAATCGATAACCTTGGCCTTGATGCCGATCTCATGATTAAGACCCGTGAGAACCGCATCGATAGGTCCGTTTCCGACACCACCAAAGTTCTTCATCTCGCCACGGTTCATGTAAGTAACATTGGCAAGAGTTGTGAAACTGTCGTCGCCCTCGTTCTCGGTATCCGTTGTACGTATATTCTTGAAGTGGATAGGCTCCTTGGTCTGTACATAGCAGGCATCGAAGATATCGAAGATCTCCTGAGGTGAAACCTCGCCCTCCTGCTCCGAAACAAACTGGATGTAATCCGCAAACTCTCTTTGCATGCCCTTAGGAAGCTTGTAACCAAACTGGGAATCCATAATAAAGGCAACTCCGCCCTTTCCGGACTGGGAATTGATACGTACTATCGGCTCGTACTTTCTTCCTATATCTGCAGGATCGATAGGAAGATAAGGAACCTCCCAGATCTCACTATTTCTGTCCTTCATTGCCTTAACGCCCTTATTGATGGCATCCTGATGGGATCCTGAAAATGCTGTGAAAACAAGCTCACCTGCATAAGGGGCTCTCGGATGGATGCTCATCTTTGTGCATCTCTCGTAAACTTCCTTTATAGGGTTAATGTCTTCGATATTAAGCTTTGGATCCACGCCATGTGAAAACATATTGTAGGCAACTGTGAGAATGTCTACATTACCGGTTCTCTCACCGTTTCCGAAAAGAGTTCCTTCAACACGGTCTGCTCCCGCAAGAAGAGCGAGCTCTGTGGAGGCGATACCCTCCCCACGGTCATTGTGAGGATGAACGGAAACGATAACATGCTCACGGTACTTTAAGTGATTGCACATATACTCGATCTGGTCGGCATAAACATTGGGAGTATTCATCTCCACCGTTGATGGCAGGTTAATGATGACTTCTCTGCCCTTTCCGCACTCCCAGGCATCCAGTACTGCGTTGCATATTTCCGCCGCAAAGTCCATTTCCGTTCCCGTAAAGGACTCGGGAGAATACTCAAGACGGATAGTTCCGGGGAAATCCTTGGCATACTTTTTTACAAGCTGTGTACCTGTAAGAGCGATGTCAATGATCTCCTGCTTTGACTTTCCGAAAACCACATCTCTCTGAAGAATGGATGTTGAATTGTAGATATGAACGATAGCCTTATCAAGACCCGCAAGACACTCGAAGGTTCTTTCCAGCAGCTCTGCGCGGCACTGAACCAGTACCTGTACGGTTACATCTTCCGGGATCATCTTGCGCTCGATGAGCTGACGCAGGAAATCATACTCGATCTGTGATGCGGCAGGGAAACCAACCTCGATTTCCTTGAAGCCAAGCTTTACCAGCATCTGGAAGAATTCTATCTTTTCTTCAACACTCATCGGATCCACCAGTGCCTGGTTACCATCACGAAGATCTACAGAGCACCATACAGGTGCCTCTATGATTTCTTTGTCCACCCATGTTCTTTCCGGATACCTGAATGCCGGAAATCTTCTGTAACGCTTGTAATTCAACATAATCTCATTCCTTTCGCATGAAGAACCTAAGCCCACAACCGCCATTGGCCCCTCACTATTATGCATTTGATTCATCAGTAGGTTTAAATCTTGCCTACTATAAATCGTAAGTGGGCGTAAAATGCATTTTCCGCCCACTTAATTATAGCCTTATTAATCGTTCAGCACTAGACCCAGTTCTTTCATAACTTCTATAACCTGGGATACATATTTCTCACATTTCTCCATGGTATCCGCTTCAACCATGACTCTTACCAAAGGCTCTGTTCCGGAAGCTCTGAGAAGGATTCTTCCATCTGAACCAAGCTCCTCTGTAACCTTATCAACCGCAGCAAGAACCTTTGGATCCTTCTGTGCCTTTTCCTTGTCCTCAACTCTTACATTCTTAAGGAGCTGAGGGAATACGGTAAACGGTGCCGCCAGATCCTTAAGGGACTTCTTCATCGCCAGCATTGTCTCCATAACCTTTATAGAGGTAAGGATACCGTCACCGGTGGTTGCATGTCTCATAAAGATAATGTGCCCGGACTGCTCTCCTCCGAGAGAGAAGCCATTCTGCAGCATATTCTCATAAACAAATCTGTCGCCAACCTGTGTTTTTTCATACTTAATGCCTACGGCATCCAGTGCTTTGTAGAGACCGAAGTTGGACATCACCGTTGTAACGATGGTGTCATCCTGAAGCTGTCCTTTTTCCTTCATATAACAGCCGCAGACATACATGATCTGGTCACCGTCAATGAGATTACCCTCTGCATCCACAGCAAGACACCTGTCCGCATCTCCGTCATAAGCAAATCCCACATCACAGCCCTTTTCCACAACAAATTTCTGAAGAGACTCAATGTGTGTGGAACCGCAATTATCGTTAATGTTTGTTCCGTTTGGCTCGTTATGGATAACGAAGGTATCTGCTCCGAGAGCATCAAAAACGGATTTTGCAATGGAGGAAGCTGAACCGTTTGAACAGTCAAGGGCAACCTTCTTGTCTTTGAAGCTCTTTGTTGCAAGCGAAATGAGATAACCTATATAACGGTTTCTTCCTGCCGCAAAGTCTACCGTACGGCCGATCTTATCCTTTGTTGCCAGAGGTACCTCCGGGGTTTCACCGTCAAGATAAGCTTCTATCTCAGCGATAACATCCTCTCCAAGCTTTTCTCCGTTTCCGTTTATAACCTTTAATCCATTGTCATAGTAAGGATTGTGTGAAGCTGAAATCATAACAGCGCAGTCAAAATCCTCGGAACGTGCCACATAAGCAACAGATGGTGTGGTTGTTACATGAAGAAGATAAGCGTCGGCTCCGGTGGCTGTAATACCTGCAGCAATGGCATACTCGAACATGTAGCTTGAACGGCGGGTATCCTTTCCGATAACGATACGGCACTTCTCTCCGTCCTTCTTGTCCTTTCCATAGTACCAGCCAAGGAACTTACCTACGCGGAATGCACTGTCCGCAGTAAGATTGACATTAGCCTCACCTCTATAACCATCTGTTCCAAAATATTTTCCCATTATATAAAGCTCCTTTAAATTCTATACTCCGACAGGAGGGATATCCTCCTTTTGATGAAAGTCGGAGTTAGTTCTTTATCTATTTAATTTCTGTAATGCAGAAAAGGACTGCCATTAAGGCAGTCCCGTTATCCTCATATCTCTATATCTTTTAATGCTTCAAGATATCTTGATAATGCATCCTGCCATGTCGGAAGCGGCTTAAATCCATTTTCGACAAGCTTTGATTTATCCAGTCTTGAGTTGAAAGGACGAGCTGCCTTACTGAGACCGTACTCTTCAGTGGTAACAGGAATAACCTCTGTAGCAAGACCTGCCTGCTTATAGATTTCCTTTGTAAAGTCATACCAGCTGATATATCCGCCCTCATTTGTGGCATGATAATATCCATACTTTTCCGTCTCAAGCATGTCCACAAGAAGTACCGAAAGATCCAGGGTATAGGTCGGTGTACCGATCTGATCATTAACCACACGAACCGTATCGTGAGTCTTTCCTACATTGAGCATGGTCTTGATAAAGTTCTTTCCGTTGAGTCCGAATACCCAGGCGATACGTACTATAAAGTACTTATCAAGGGTCTCTGAAACCGCAAGCTCTCCTCCAAGCTTTGTCTCTCCATAGTAGTTAAGGGGAGCGTAATCCTTGCAGTCCGGCTTCCATGGCTCTGTACCCTGACCGTTAAATACGTAATCGGTGGAAATATAGATCATCCTGGCATCAAGCTTCTTTGCCACATCTGCAATGTTCTGAACACCGTCTACATTGATGGCCTTAACCTTTGCCTTCTTGTCCTCATCCTCTGCAAGATCTACTGCTGTCCATGCCGCGCAATGTACGATAACATCCGGATTGATATCGGATATAACCTTATCCACCTGCTCACGGTTTGTGATGTCCATGGAAACATAGGGAAGCTTTGTAACCTCGCTTCCGTCCTGTATGCCGCTGTATACAGGTGCTATGTCTGAACCAATTCCCTCATGTCCTCTTTTGGCAAGCTCGTTCATGACATCGTGTCCGAGCTGTCCGCCGACACCGGTAACAAATACTTTCACGATTCTTTACTCACTTTCTCTTACTTAAGGCCCTTGCCCTTAACATACATCTTCTCGAAATAGTTCTCATACTCTCCGGAAATGATGTGCTCCCACCACTCCTTGTTGTTGAGATACCAGTCAATGGTTACAGGGATTCCTGTATCAAATGTATACTCAGGCTTCCAGCCAAGCTCTGTCTCCATCTTTGTTGGATCCATAGCATATCTCTGGTCGTGTCCCGGTCTATCCTTAACGTACTCGATAAGTGACTCAGGCTTTCCGAGAGCCTTGAGGATGGTCTTTACTACTTCAAGGTTTGTTCTCTCGTTGTGTCCGCCGATGTTGTAAACCTCGCCAACCTTGCCGTTACGAACGATAAGGTCGATGGCCTTGCAGTGGTCTGTCACATACAGCCAGTCGCGGACATTGGCACCGTTTCCGTATACAGGGATCTTCTCATCGTTAAGTGCTCTGGAGATAACCAGCGGGATAAGCTTCTCAGGGAAGTGATACGGGCCGTAGTTGTTTGAGCATCTTGAGATGGTTGTAGGGATACCGTAGGTTCTGTGGTATGCCATTACGAAAAGATCTGCTGATGCCTTTGATGCTGAATATGGTGAAGATGCCTTGATCTTGTTGTCCTCTGTGAAGAAGAGATCAGGTCTGTCAAGAGGAAGGTCACCGTAAACCTCATCGGTTGATACCTGATGATAACGCTTGATGCCATACTCCTTACATGCATCAAGAAGTGTAACTGTTCCGCCAACGTTTGTCTGGAGGAAGATGCCCGGGTCGGTTACAGAACGGTCAACGTGAGACTCTGCTGCGAAGTTAATGATCACATCAGGCTTCTCCTCTTCAAAAAGTTTGAAGATGAACTCTCTGTCTGCGATATCTCCCTTTACAAACTTGTAGTTTGGCTTGCCCTCAAGTGGTGCAAGTGTCTCAAGATTTCCTGCATAGGTAAGTGCATCAAGGCAGATCCACTGATCCTCGGGATAAGTATTAACAGCAAAATGCATGAAGTTGCCGCCGATAAAGCCGGCACCGCCTGTTACTATATATTTCATTTTTTATTCCTCTCGTATTACTTTTATGACTTAAAGGCTTATTTAATTCAAATCCTTCAGGGATGGCATGTCAACCATCCTTTTCAGAAAGCCCTGAATTTACTTTGAAATCTCTCTGAGCTTATCAACGTACTTACCTTCCAGAACGTCCTTAAGATAGCGGCCGTACTCATTCTTCTTGTACATCTCATAAGCTTCCTGAACCTTCTCAGTGCTGATCCAGCCGTTATGATATGCGATTTCCTCAAGGCAGGCAATCTTACGATGCTCATGTGTCTCGATGGTACGTACAAAGTTTGTGGCATCCACCAGGGACTCATGGGTTCCTGTATCAAGCCATGTGAAACCCTGTCCCAGGAGTGTTACATCCAGCTCACCGTCCTCAAGGTATATACGGTTAAGGTCTGTGATCTCAAGCTCTCCTCTTGCTGAAGGCTTAAGGTTCTTGGCGTAATTCACAACCTTGTTGTCATAGAAGTAGAGACCTGTCACGCAGTAATTTGACTTTGGATGCTGGGGCTTCTCTTCGATGGAGATTGCCTTTCCTGTCTTATCGAACTCAACGATACCGAATCTCTCGGGATCATCAACATAGTATCCGAATACTGTTGCACCCTTCTCCTTTGCGGCTGCACTTCTGAGAAGTTTCTTGAAACCATGTCCGGAGAAGATATTGTCACCAAGGATCATGGCAACGGAATCATCTCCTATGAAATCTGCGCCAATGATGAAGGCCTGGGCAAGTCCGTCCGGTGACGGCTGTACCTTATATTGTAAATTGATGCCAAACTGGCTTCCGTCTCCGAGGAGTTCCTCAAATCTCGGAGTGTCGCTTGGTGTGGAAATAATCAGGATGTCGCGTATCCCGGCATTCATAAGAACGCTGAGGGGATAGTAGATCATCGGCTTATCATAGATCGGAAGTAACTGTTTGGAGGTTACTCGTGTAAGTGGATATAATCTTGTACCGGATCCTCCGGCAAGTATAATTCCCTTCATAAATTCTCCTTTTACTATCAGGTATGGTAAAGAACCCTTAAATTTGGGCATAGTTCACCCGACATGTATACATACGTTTCAAATTCTAACACAAGAGGGGGGGATATACAAATTTATTTTTGTTTAAGGCGGAAGGGGAGTGGTTTTTGTTTAAGGCGGAAGGGGTTGGATACCCGGTCAGAAAATGGAAGGGACGGGTGACGGCCCACGAGATTGAAAAGACACCGGAGCCGTTGTGTTCGTCCCGGCTGCACAAGTATGTGCATCCGTGCCGTACACAACAGCTCCGGTGTCTTTTCAACTCGCAAGCCTAGCCACCCATCCCTTCCATTTTCTTACGTTACGACAGAATTCCATTATTCTTGATTAAGCGGAATCATCGTGTTATAGTCACGTAAATTAATTTGTATAACCACGGAAGAGGAAGTAAATATATGTCAAAGAAGAAAGCGTTGATCGCCATGAGTGGCGGAGTGGACAGTTCGGTTTCGGCGGCGTTGATGCAGGAGGCGGGGTTCGACTGCATCGGGGCGACTATGAAGCTGTACAGTGATGATTCATTGAATACCTGCAGCACTCCGGACAGTGTTGAGGACGCAAGGCGGGTCGCAGAGAGTCTGGGAATGCCTTTTTATGTTTTTGATTTTACGGAGGATTTTGACAGAGAGGTCGTGAAGCGCTTTGTCAGGACCTATGAGGAGGGTGGAACACCTAATCCCTGCATTGAATGCAACAAGTATATGAAACATAAGAAGCTTTTTGACAGTGCCGTTTCACTTGGCTGTGATGTCATCGTGACGGGGCATTATGCGAGGATTGAGCAGGATCCGGATACAGGACGATGGCTTTTGAAGAAGGCAAAAAATGTTGCCAAGGATCAGAGCTATGTTCTTTATTTCATGAGTCAGGAGCAGCTTGAGCATACAAGATTTCCTTTGGGAGAGTTTGCTTCAAAGGATGAGGTTCGTGCCAGAGCTGAAAAGCTTGATTTCATCAATGCCCACAAGCATGACTCCCAGGATATATGTTTTGTTCCGGATGGAAAGTATGTTGATTTCATCGAGCGTTATACCAAAAAGACTTATGCTCCCGGAAACTTTACGGATACTGAGGGTAATGTTCTCGGACAGCACAAGGGCATCATCCGCTACACCATCGGTCAGCGCAAGGGCTTAGGTCTTGCCCTTAAGCAGCCTATGTATGTTTGCGAAAAGAACATGGCGAACAATGACGTCATCCTGACCACAGGACCGGAGCTTTATTCAAAGGCTCTTATTGCGGATAACTTTAACTGGATTCCTTTCGATGAACCGAAGGAGCCTGTCAGGGTTACAGTTAAGACCCGCTACAAAGCGAAGGAATCTCCGGCAACCGCCGAGGCTCTCCGCGACGAACAGGAGCGTCTCACAGGTCAGGCCCGTATCATTTTCGATGAACCGGAACGCGCCGTGGCTATTGGCCAGGCTGTTGTCCTCTACGACGGTGACATAGTAGTTGGCGGCGGAACCATAGTGAAAGCCATAAGATAAACCATTATTCAGTTTAGACACGCAGATTGCTTTCCGGCGTTCTTCTGCGTGTCTTTTCCCTCAAAAAAAGCCAATGCTGCAGCGCATGCAACATCGGCTTTTTTATTATCGTCTTCTTACCCGGTCAGGCATTCGCTTTTCTTTTCTGGTCCACTTCCCATATCATCTCTTCCAGAGTACTGTAGAGTCTTTCCGGGTCTACGGGCTTTGAAAGATGGGCATTCATGCCAACCTGAAGGGACCGCTGTACATCTTCGTCAAAGGCATTGGCGGTCATGGCAATGATAGGCACTGTCTTGGAATCATTTCTTTCCAGTCCGCGTATGGCCTTTGTTGCTTCAAGTCCGTCCATGACCGGCATCCTGACATCCATAAGGATGGCATCATAGTAGCCGGGCTCGCTTTTATCAAACAGGTCAAGAGCCTCTCTGCCATTCTCGGCATGATCTATCAGAATTCCCTTTGATGACAAAAGCTCTTTCATGATCTCTGCATTTATAAATATATCCTCTGCCAGAAGTATATGTCTTCCGTCAAGCTCCGCCTTCTCTTTTTCCTTCAGCAGCGAAATGTTGTTCCTTCTTGCCAGAAGCTCAAATTCTTTTATCACATCAGAAGCAAAGAGAGGTTTATTCAGGAAATTATCCACACCTATGCTTTTGGCATCATCCATGATTTCTTCCCAGTTATAGGAAGTAAGGATTATCACCATTGTGTTTTTATCATATTGACGTCTTATTTCCTTTGCCACCTCAAGCCCGTCCTTATCCGGCATCTTCCAATCAAGGAGCACAAGGTTATAAGGCTCCATCTTTGTCTGCTGTACTTCAAGCAGATGCAGGGCACTTTCGCAGTCAGAGCAGGTATCTGCCTTTATACCCACCTCCTCAAGCATGACCCGGGTGTGCTCGGCAGAAATCTCTTCATCATCCACTATCAGGACCCTTATGTCCCTTGGGTTTATGACCACATCATCTGATGCATCGTGCTCGCTGTTCCTG
Organism: Oribacterium sp.; assembly: GCA_017940955.1. Next base: position 6,535 of record JAGAXP010000317.1, on the reverse strand, counting down.
AAAGTAACAACCACTGTGAATGTGGTTCCCTCACCCTTCTTTGATTCAACGGTGATGGTACCGTTCATAAGATCAACTATGCTTTTTGTTATGGCCATTCCGAGACCGGTGCTGCCATACTTGTTGTTCCTGCTGCTGTCCTCCTGTGAAAAGGTATCAAATATCTTTGGAATGAAGGCTTCATCCATTCCTATCCCTGTATCACTGATGACAAACTTTATAGTGGATTTATCATCATAAACCGCAGTTCTCTCCACTCTCAGGCTGACACTTCCGGGCGCTTCCGTAAACTTGATGGCATTACTCAGTATATTGATGATGACCTGCTTAAGCTTCATGTTATCTCCGATGTAGTAGTCAGCCACACCGCCGGTAACCGTACATTCATATTTAAGTCCCTTATCATTGCATTGGGTCATGACCAGGACATTGATCTGATCCAGGACATCACGTAAAGAGAACTCCTCATTCCGGATAACAAGCCTTCCTGATTCTATACGGCTCATGTCAAGGATATCATTGATAAGTCCCAGAAGATGCCGGGCACTGTCTCCGATCTTACTAAGGTACTCCCTTATATCCTGATCCATGTTTTCCTTTCGGAGGGCAAGGTTATCAAGACCTATGATGGCATTCATAGGTGTCCTTATCTCATGGCTCATATTGGAAAGGAATACAGTCTTTGCCCTATTGGCCTCCTCCGCAGCCTTCAGCGCATCCATAAGGGCTTCATTCTTCATCATGGATTCACGCATCTCTTCATCAATGTTGGCAAATCCCATACCTATGGCGTGGATCATGTTATCGTCCCGGTCCTCCACATGCCTTACACCGGCAATGCGGATCATTTCATAATACTCCTTCCCTTCCCTTCTTGCGAAGTAACGGTAAGATGCCACTGCCTTATCGATCAGCTTTTTCCTTATATTTTCGGGCTTTATGAATTCAATGAATTCTTCCCTGTAATTCTCATCCACACAATGGTCGGCATACCACTTGAAACGTTCAAAATAGGGGAAATGAACACCTTCCACCGTCTGCTGATGGTCTTCAGGGTCTCCTCTGTAGCAGACAGCGTCATCATTATCAAGATCGATATGGTAAACACTCCTGTATTCGGCAGAAAGCGCAGTTATCATCTTGTCCTGCTGGTTCCATTTATCGGTTATGTCGGAGATAAATGCGTAAAACAGCCCTCCATACGCATCGGAACGAACGTAGTGGCCATAATCGTCCACCCACCGTATGATGCCGTCTTTTCTCCTGATCCTGTATTCCACATGGTCAGATTCATTTTTACTTTCATCAAGCTGTTTGATGATAGAGGCATATACCATATCATAATCATCGGGATACACCATGCCCTTAAAGGTATTGCCGGTCATCCCCCTGAAGTCCTCAAGGTCTTCACAGCCGAATATCTCAAACACAGTCTTATTGGCATACAGAATCTCTTCCGTACTGTCAGCCTTGTAGATAAAAAAGCCACCCGGAAAATGTTGGCCTATCTGCTCCAGTACTTCCAGAGCCTCTTTTTCATGTTCGAAGTGTTTTCCCAACATAATAGCATCCTCTTAATCGCATAATGCCGTCAGTTGCTCTTTCATTGCTTTTATCTCGCTCAAAAGCGGGGAATAATCCATCTCAGTTCCATTTCTTAAATAATCAGTTATCTCACATACCTTTTCATACAGCGGCGATAATGACAGATTCCCCAATATACCCTTAAGGGAGTGCGCAGCTTCAAAACCAGTTTTCAGGTCTCCTGCCTCTATAGCCTCAGCCATGCGGTCAAAATCAGGCTGCTTTGGTACCGTGGATACAAGCCTAAGATACATTGATTCCTTTCCGGCGCATCTTCCGAGACCGGTAGCTGTGTCCGCTCCGAATCCATTTAGCTTTTCAATTGTTATCATTTCTCTCTACCTCTTTTTTTATAAAAACTTCAAACTCCTCCGCCGGAACAGGCCTGGAAAAATAAAATCCCTGAACGATCTCACAGCCCATGCCCTTAAGGGTTTTAAGCTGATCCTCATCTTCCACGCCCTCTGCCACTACCGGGACGTTAAGGAACCTTGCTATGCCTATGACGATCTCAACGAGCATAAGGCTCTTCTCATCCTTCTTCAGGTTTTTGACAAAGCTCCTGTCCAGCTTAAGCACATCCACAGGAATATTCATTATCATATTAAGTGAGGAATATCCTGAACCGAAATCATCGATCTCTATCTTGAAGCCTTCACTTCTCAGCTTCTCCGTGATTTCCATAACCTTTGCTGCATCATCGGCATAAGCGGATTCTGTTATCTCGAGCATCAGTTCATTTTCTGTTATACCACTGTCCGAAAGCACCTTATGAAGCTTTTCTTCAAGCTGAGGGTCGAACAGGTCTATCCTTGAGACATTGACCGATACAGGAAGAGTGTAGCCTAACTTCTTTTTCCATTCGTCCACCTGACGTGCGGCACATTCCCATACATAATTATCTACCTTCTGGATGAGACCGTTATGTTCAAAAAGAGGAATGAAGTCACCGGGGCTTATCATTCCAAGCTCAGGATGCTTCCAGCGGATAAGCGCTTCCGCACTGCAAAGCTTCGGGGTATCCCCGGTAATGTTGTACTTCGGCTGGTAATACACCAGAAAGTCATGATTCTTTATGGCAGAATCCACATCCTTTATCAGTCTCTCGTTGTATACGGATCTGACATGGAACTCCTTATCATAGTAGGATACATTTGACAGGTAGTCTCCGCGTATCCGGTCGCAGGCCTGTTTTGCCCTGTCAAATCTGTCCTCAGGAGCTATCTTCATATCAGCATCCTGATAGATCCCGGCTCTCAGCCTGAGCTTCAATTCGGGGAAGGTTTTGTCCAGCTGTTCCTGCAGGAGACCTATACCTTTTTCTTTACCGTCATTTTCACAGTATATGTAAAAGGTATCAGCCACGGGCCTGCTGGCTATGATCAGGCTGCTGCGGAAAGCCTCATTTATGGTATCGGCCACCTTTTTCAGAACTCTGTCTCCGGTGCTCCTGCCGTACATTTCATTTATCAGGCGGAAATGATTGATATTAAGCACCAGTACATCTCTTTTTATGTCCTTTATGTACGTGTCGATCCTCCGGATATACTCAAAGAAATATTCTCTTGAGTAGAGTCCGGTCAGGGTATCCCTTTCAGTTGAACGGATGATGCGGGCATCCTCCGAGAGCTTTATGATCCTTTCGCATCTTGCAAGGATAACCTCAGGCATATCATAGGGCTTAGTGATGAAATCAGCAGCTCCCTGCCGTATACTGTCCACCTCCGCATCTTGTTCCAAAGTCATAACGATCACCGGTGTGGATTTCAGGTTAGGATCATTTTTGATCCTGGCCAAAAGCTCCGAGCCGCTGAGAACCGGCATGATAAGGTCAAGAAGAATGAGGGAATATTCGGAAGGTGCCAGCTTCTCCCAGGCCTCATGACCATCACAGGCATACTCCACATCATATTCCTCCATAAGGATGTTCCCAAGTATCTCACGATTGATATACTCGTCCTCAACGATAAGTACCTTTCGCTTTATATTCTGGTCTTCGTAAAAATTTCTCATAGCTCTATCTCCTTAATGCCTCTCTTATTATTTCCGACATAACATCCACATCCAGAGGTTTGGGAATGTGTCCGTTCATCCCCAGTTCTTTTGACTTATCCTGATCTTCCTTCATTGCATTGGCTGTCATGGCAACTATCGGTATCCCGGAATAAGCATTATCTTCCATTCCGCGGACAGCCTTCGTCAGTTCATATCCATCCATGACCGGCATCTGAATATCTGTAATGATGAGATCATAGTATCCCGGTTGGGCACTCTTGTATTTGTCAAAAGCTTCTTTTCCATCCACTACAGACTCAACCACAAATCCCATATCCTCAAGAAGCATCACGGCGATTTCCCGGTTTATATCCATATCCTCCGCAAGTAGGATCCTCTTTCCGGACAGACCCTCACCGGAACCGTCTTTTTCTTCTATGACTTCCGTATCCACCTGCTTTTCTATAACGGGACAGGTGAGCTTTACAATAAACTCGGAACCTTTTCCGATTTCTGTAACAACCTCGATGGTTCCGTCCATGGCATCGACTATACTCTTTGTTATCGCGAGTCCCAGTCCTGTTCCGTTTATTCCGCTTTCAGTAGAAGTCCTGGCACGCGCAAAGGGTTCAAACATATCCTTTACAAATTTCTTATCTATGCCGATCCCGTTATCCTTTACACAAACACAATATTCGGAATTTCCGTTTCCGTCCACGGGTGACTGGGTGAGGGTAACGGAGACTTCTCCGCCCCTGTCGGTAAACTTGCAGGCATTACTTATGAGATTCATAAGTATCCTCATAAAATGTGTCCTGTCAAACACCGCAAGGGTTTCCGGTATGATATGGACACTCAGGGAATACTTTATTTCCTTTTCCATCATCTCATCATAAAACAGTTCAAAGGTATCTGTTACGGCCCCGGCTATATCATTTTCCTCATTCCTGAGTACTATCTTCCCGTCCTCTGCACTGCTCATTTCCAGAACATCATCGATTATCCCCAGGAGCTGCTTTCCGGCAATATCTATTTTCTCTGCATACTGCCTGTCCTCATCCCTTGTTTTCTCATCATTCATCATGACCCGGGTAAAACCGAGGATTGTATTCAAGGGTGTCCTGATATCGTGTGACATGTTAAAAAGAAACCGGGTCTTGGCACGGCTGCTTTCCTCCGCTCTCATCTTCTGTAATTCAAGCTTCTTTTCACGCTTGTTCATAGTGTTATAAATGCTGAAGAGAAAGACAAGGCTTATGAGGTTCATGCAAAACTGAATGAAGGAATTTCTTGTATGTATCCTGCCAACCTTCATGATATGGGTTTCCGCAAAGGATTCTGCCTGATAGAATGCCTCCGTTTTTTCCCCTTCTATCTCATCCTCATAGTATGCTTCCACGATATTTACGGTTTTTCTGGTCACATCGGCATCGGACTGCTTTATCCAGGCAAAGGAAATGAGAAAAACAAATAACATGAGGCCAACCCACGCAACAGCCGACTTTCCGAAGCGCTGCATCCCGTCATGGTTGAAAACATAATAAAAGAATGCAAAACCAAGAATCGCCCAACACGCAAGTATGAAATATGTTTCGGTCTGTATGGCTCCCGAAGAAAAAAACAGGAAATATACTATGATGGCAATAGATATGATGATTCCGATAACTCCCAGGAAACCTTCCTTTTTCCTGTTTTCATTTTTGGCTATAACAAGAGCCGCCGCAGAGGTGTAAAGATAAGCGATGGATGCGCCAAGAGTATTGACATCAATGATCCACCCTAATGCACTTCTTCCCAGAAGAGGGATGAACACTGACAGAGCTATGATAAAGAAATAGGCATGACGGGGATTCCCATCCTCATCCAGATATCCAAACCAGGATGGTAGGATGCCGTCATCCGCCATGGAAAATATAAGCCGGCTGGAAACAACGTAATTTCCGATAAGACCCGTAAGGATTGCGGAAAAGGCTGCTATCCCGAGCACGACTATACCTGCTTCTCCCATAGCCGCATGAACGGCGTAAAACACCGGAAGACCGTATATTCCCTTTAAATCCCCTATCTCACCGAGATAAGCCTGAAGGGAAGAGAAGCCTGAGGGATAACAGAAGGCCGGGGCAAGAGAAAGAAGAATATATGCCACAGCGCTTGTGATCACAGAAATCTCAAGGATCTTCCCCATATGACCATGGTCAAAGGTCATTTCTCCGGCAGAATTGGATACGGATTCAAAGCCCACAAATGCCCAGGGAGCCAGCATTACAATGCCCCATACCTGCACTGAGACCGACTTTCCGCTTCCGGAAAAGGTCATTACTTCACTTAATGAAGCTATATTGGAATGGCTCACCACCATGAAAAAACAGAAAAGTATGCCGGACAGCAGAAGAAGGGCTGCCACAGTCTGGATCGCTGCAGCCAGCCGTTTATTACTTTCGCAGATAAGCCCGAAAAGAAGTATCATGAGCATGGACAGCAGCACTTCACCCATGTATACATCATATCCAAGGATAGAATAGCAAAAGCCGAACTTAAAAATATCACCCACAACAAATCTTGCCATGAGGGGAAGGGCAGTAGCATTGGCCCATACGATGGCGATATAAACAAGGATAAGAAACCATGACGAAATAAAGCCATGGTCATATCCAAAGGTTTTGACAGCATAGGTAAGGGTTCCGCCGCTGTCCGGATACCTCTTTATGAGGAAGCTGTAATTAAGCCCGATGACAAGCATAAGCACAGCTCCCAGGATAACTCCGATAACCGTTCCCAGAGGTCCCGCCAGAGGGAGAAATGTTGTTCCCGGCATGACAAAGGAACCCCACCCGACGGCGCAGCCGAAAGACAGCGCCCATATGGCAAGGGGCGAAAGGTATCGTGTCATTTTATTTTTATTATTATCATTATCAAAACGCATATTCGTCACTTTCACCAAAAAGAAACTTCACCT